>JAFEFW010000297.1 GCA_018240405.1 Pseudomonadota bacterium | reverse complement strand
GCCATGAAGCTGGACGAGGGCGACCACCTGGTTGGCGTCGCCACCTGCCGTGAAGGCGACGACGCGCTGTTGGCGACACGCCTGGGCCGCTGCATCCGCTTCCAACTGGTGGACGACGTGGTCCGGGTCTTCGCTGGCCGCGACAGCTCCGGCGTGCGCGGCATCCGGCTGCTGGGTAAGGACGAGGTCATCAGCCTGTCCGTGCTGCGCCATGTCGATGCCACGCCGGAGGAGCGTGTCGCCTATCTGAAGCAGGCGAACGCCAAGCGGCGCGGCAATGGCAACGGTGAAGCCGAAATCGACTCCGCGGTGGCGGAAGGCGAGGACCCGGTGGCGGAAGTGACCCTGACAGCAGAGCGGTTTGCCGAACTGGAAGCCACCGAGGAGATGCTGCTGGCCGTGACCGACAAGGGCTTCGGCAAGCAGACCTCGGCGTACGAGTACCGCGTCACCGGGCGTGGCGGGCAGGGGATCGCCAACATCAACCTGGCACCTCGCAACGGCAAGGCGGTGGTCGCCACCTTCCCAGTGCGGCAGGGCGACGACATCATGATGGTCACCGATGCCGGCCGCCTGATCCGCGTGCCCGGCGATCAGGTGCGCGTCACCGGCCGGCAGGCGATGGGCGTCACCGTGCTGCGCGTCGACGCCGATGAGCGTGTCACCAGCGTCTTCCCGGTGCTGGAAGAGGAAACCGACGATAACGGCAGCGCCGCGGAAGACGGCGTCCCGCCGACACCCGAGGAAGGAAACGATGGCTAACAAGACGCTGCCGCACAAAACCCGGATCGGCCTGTACCCGGGCACCTTCGATCCGGTCACCAACGGCCATCTCGACGTGATCGGGCGCGCCGCTCGGCTGCTGGACAAGCTGGTGGTGGGCGTTGCCATCAACACCGGCAAGGGCCCGCTGTTCTCACTGGAGGAGCGGGTCGACCTGGTGAAGGCCGAGGTCGAGCCGATCGCCGGCCGCAACGGCATGATCATCGAGGTGCTGCCGTTCGACTCGCTGCTGGTCGATTTCGCGCGCCAGGTCGGCGCGACGATGATCGTGCGCGGCCTGCGCGCCGTGTCGGACTATGACTATGAGGTGCAGATGGCCGGCATGAACTACCGCATGGCGCCGGACATCGAGACGGTGTTCCTGATGGCCAGCGAGACGCACCAGTTTATCGCCTCCCGCCTGGTCAAGGAGATCGCCAAGCTGGGCGGCGACATCGCCTCGTTCGTGCCGCCGACCACGCTGAAACACGTGATGCGGCGCATTAAGGACTGAACCGTCCCGTCCCCAACCCGTTCGTTCCCTCAGGAGGGCGTATGTACCGCCGCAGCCTTTTGTTGTCCTGCCTTGCCGCCGCCGCGACCCTGGTCGCCGCCCGTTTGCCGGCCTTTGCGCAGGGCAAGCCGTCCGTGAAGGACCCCGAGAACACGCTGATCATGACGCTGAAGAACGGCGACGTGTATATTGAGCTGTTCCCCGACGTCGCGCCGAAGACCGTGGCGCAGATCAAGACGCTGACCCGGCAGGGTTTCTACGATGGCACGCCGTTTCACCGCGTCATCGAGGGCTTCATGGCCCAGGGTGGTGACCCGACCGGCACCGGCACCGGCAGCAGCAAGCTGCCGAACGTGCCGGCCGAGTTCAACAGCCGGCACTTCGTCCGTGGCGTCGCCGGCATGGCCCGCAGCAACGACCCGAACAGCGGCAACAGCCAGTTCTTCATCATGTTCGCGCCGGCCCCTTCGCTGGATGGCCAGTATACGGTCTGGGGCCGGGTGATCAGCGGCATGGACCTGGTCGACCAGATCAAGCGCGGCAGTTCGGCCGCCAATGGCAAGGTGTCGGGCGAGCCGGACAAGATCGTGCGGATGCGCGTCGCCGCGGATGTGAAATAGGCTGAAGCGGGGCGGTTCAGAACACCGCCTGCTACCCTTCCTTCGTCCTGGCGGTCGGTGGCGACGACGCCTGGCATGACTTTCTACCGTGGTGTCGCGCGCGGCGGCACGCCACGTTCTGGACGCAGAACCCGCGCGCAGTCCGGTCGCCGGTATTGGCGGCCGGCGGTCAGCAACAGGAGACGACCCTATGAGCGACAAGCTGGGCCTCGACCCCGAGAACACACTGTATATCGACACGAAGGATGGTCGCATTGTGATCCAGCTCCGGCCCGACCTGGCGCCGAAGCATGTCGAGCAGATCAAGACGCTCGCGCGGAAGGGCTTCTACGACGGCACGGTGTTCCATCGGGTCATTGAGGGCTTCATGGCACAGGGTGGCGATCCGACCGGCACCGGTACCGGCGGCAGCGACCTGGGCAATCTGCAGTCGGAGTTCACCGACGCCAAGTTCGTGCGCGGCACCTGCGGCATGGCGCGCAGCCAGAGCCCGCACAGCGCCAACAGCCAGTTCTTCATCATGTTTGAGCCGGCGCCGCATCTGAACGGGCAGTACACGGTCTGGGGCCAGGTGGTGCAGGGGATGGAGCACGTCGACGCCATCAAGCGCGGCGCCGGCGGCAACGGCACCGTCTCGAATCCCGACAAGATCGTGAAGATGCAGGTCGCCGCCGACGCGTCCTGATTTTTGCCTGCCCGCAGGGTCGAGCTTGCGCTTGACCCGCGGGCGCTCTTGGCGTTGATAGCGCCCTTCCGAGCCCGTAGCTCAGCTGGTAGAGCACGAGACTTTTAATCTTGGGGTCGTGGGTTCGAGTCCCACCGGGCTCACCAAGGAAATCGAATAGTGACCGGCTGAATCCGGGCCATTACCAAAAGGAGTTTCATCCTGGGTAATGCGCGCGATAGTCAGTGCGCGAACGGAGTAGGCATACCATTGCCGAGCCTTTCTATGAGCGGCCAAATCATCGGCAAATCCAGCAATCGTTGAAAGTAGAGAACACGGCTGGTCTTTAGTGTCTTGCAGTTTCGCCCGCACGCCGAGGCAGCCGGTTCCATAGCTGCAGCACCGAGCCTGTTCGTTATCTCGGTCGCTGCCCGAAGGCTGGCCCTGGTAGCCCTACTGACGGCTGGCGGCGATCCTGTCCCCGCGGCCTAACCTGACGTCGCGTCAAGCAGCATGCCGTGACGAATGGGTTCCGCAACATCGGCATTCTTAGGCGGCGCACCCGAACATTGGTGCCGGGCGCTACGTATATCCTGGCCGGCATGGTTGGCCCCCGCGCTCATGCTTTGATTGGCCCGAACCATGCAAGCAGGCTATCAATGCGCCGGACTCTTCCAGCCATGAGACCGTGATCCGGCGCTTCGACTGCCTGTTGTTGATCGTCCTGCTGCTGAGCGGCTGCGTATCGCTGCGTGCGCCGTCGGACCGGCCCATGGGAGCGCCGGGGGAGACGACGGGCCTTTTCGACATGCCGGATGGCACGAGACTGCCGTATCGCGTCTGGCGGTCCAACGGTCCGGTGCGTGCCGTGATCCTGGCGTTGCACGGCATGAATGACAGCCGGGACGCGTGGGAGGTGCCGGCGCCCCACTTCATCGATGCCGGTGTCACGCTGTTTTCGCCGGACCTGCGCGGCTTCGGTGCCACCACCAGTCGTGGCCAGTGGCCTGGCACCGCGGAGCTTGTCGATGACACGCGCGCGATGATCGCCCTGCTGCGGGCCCGCTATCCGGGGTTGCCCCTGTTCCTGATGGGCGAGAGCATGGGCGCCGCGACCTTGATGGTGTTGGCGACGCAGCCTCGTCCGCCGCCAATCGATGGCTACATCCTGGTCGCACCAGCGGTGTGGAGCCGCAATGAGATGAACTGGGTGATGCGCAGCACGCTCTGGCTGGCATACAACACGATGCCAGGCGTGGCGCTGACCGGCGGCGGATTTGTCAAGCGGACCGCCAGCGATAACCGTGAGGCACTGATCCGCCTTTCCACCGATCCTTTGACCATTCACGGCACCCGCGTCGACGCCATCGAGGGCTTGGTCGACCTCATGGACCAGGCCGCCGCCGCTGCCCGGCATTTCCATGCTCGGGCACTGTTCCTGTATGGCGGGCGCGACGAACTGGTGCCGCCACGGGCCACGGCTTCGGTGTGGCGGGCGCTGCCGCTCGGGGGGGCGACACTGGCATTCTACCCGCAGGGCTACCATCTGCTGTTGCGTGACAAGGATCGAACCGCACCGATCAACGATGTGCTGGCGTGGATGCAGGATTCGTCCGCGCCCTTGCCGTCCGGGGCCGACAAAGCGGCACCGGAGTGGTTGGAGAAGCAGGACCGGAAGTAGGGGAGTGCGCTGTGCCACCTCGTCGTAAGCCTCGCCCCGCGGCGCCGCGCAAGGTCATGCCGTCCGAGGTGCCGGAAACCGCGAAGTCTGCCCCGCAGCCGCCGCCCGCGGACGACGACCTGCTGCCCGATGACCTGCGCAAGATGCTGGAGGCAGCCTACACCTGAGCGGCGCAAACAGCGGCAGCCGCGCGGCGGCGTCTGGATGTTGGCAGCTCTAGGTCACGCCGGATAGCCTGTCGGCCTCGGGCGGTGGTCCCGCGGCTCCAGGTGACGGTCACGCGGCAATTCGTGCGAACGCGGTGCGATCAGGTGATGGTTGGCGAGGCAATCAGCGCCTGTTACC
>JAFEFW010000296.1 GCA_018240405.1 Pseudomonadota bacterium | reverse complement strand
CGCCCGTCGGCCGGCAAACGTCGCTGCTGCCGCTACGAGGCCGCGTCCCGTCCATCCAGCAGGCGCAGCACCGCCATCCAGGGAAACCGCGTATCCAGCACCGTTCCATCGGATGTCGCCAGCCTGCCATCCGCAGTCACCGGCACGTAGTTCAGCGTGACCGAATCCTCGACATTGCCGCCGATGACGGCGATGCGGCCGGGCACGCTGGTATCCACGACAATGTCGCAGTGCGAGGTGAACAGCGCCGGTGTCGGCAGATCCTCGAACCGCAGGCCGCGCGCCGATCCCCGGCCGAAACAGACGAGGTCGCCCGGCCGTGGTGCATAGTCCTGCACGCGCTCCGCCCACACCATCCAGTCCGAGGTCTGGCCAAGGCTGACCCGGCGGGCGGCATTGATGTAGGTCGCGTGATCGGCCGAGTAGGGAAACCGGCGCCCGGCGCCGGCAATGCGCATTACGTAAGAAATGAACGCCGCGGACCAGGCGTAGTCGCCGTCCTGGTCGGGCGGAAACACCGCACCGGCGGCGTCATGTTTGCCGGTCCAGTCGGTTTCCTCGGCCCCGGCGTTCATGCCAAGCCACCAGTATTCGCCGACACGTTGCCAAAGGCCCTGCTCACGTTCCGGCTTCACGGTGCGCGTGGCGTCGCGTGCCGGATCGGCAACATTCTGGCCGAACAGCCGCCACTCCCGCAGCGCGACGGCGACAACGGCCTCGCGGGAAAAGGGCTCGAACGGGCGCTTGGCGAAGGGCGGCACGTGGGCGTCAGGCATGCGAGGTCCGATACAGGCGGTGGGGGCAAGCAACGGCAGGATCAGCCACCATCGCAGCGCCCTGGTCCGGGTTCGTCGCATGGTGCTGATCCTTCCAGCCGTGATCCGGCGGCGGACATTAGACCAGCTTCGAATGCCCGGGGCAGAGCCAAACTGCGCCGGTTGACGCGCGCCTATCCGTTGGCTGCATCGCGCACGACCGGCAGCGCCTCCACCACCCGCGCAAGGCCGGCGGCGGCGTCCAGTCCCGGTGGCGGCGTAACGTTGATATGGGTGACGCCGGCGGCCTTGTATCGCTTTACCGTGGCAGACCAGGCCGCCGGCCCGTCGTCACCGACCGCGAGTGGCACCCGCACCTTGAAACCGACAGGGTCGCGCCCGGCTTCCCGCACGTACTGGAGCAGGCGAGGCAGCTCAGCCGTGGCATCACCGAGCGACATCCATCCATCCGCCAGGCGGGCCGTGCGGCGGAGCGCGCGCTCGCCGGTTTCCGTGCCGAACCAGATCGGGATCGGCGGCAGTGTGCCGCGGTGCAGGCCAACCTTGTCCAGCGTGTGGTGCTGGCCGGTGAAGCTGACATAGTCCTCGGCCCACAGGCGCCGCAGCACCGCGATCTGCTCCTCCATCCGCATGCCGCGACCGTGGAACGGTTGTCCCAGCGCCTGGTACTCGGCGGCGTTCCAACTTATGCCGACGCCAAGCTCGAACCGGCCGCCGCTGAACAGCGCGAGTTCCGCGGCCTGTTTCGCCACCAGCGCCGTCGGCCAGGCCGGCAGGATCAGGATGGCGCTGATGAAGCGGAGGCGGGAGGTGATGGCAGAAAGATAACCGAACGTCACAAACGGGTCGTAGAACGGCCCGGTATATTGCCGCGGCGGGCGCTGCGGATTGGTTCCCTCCGGCTGCGCCAGTACATGCCCGGCGGTGGAGGTAAAGTCGAAACCGGCCTGCTCGAGACTGACGGCGTAGTTGCGGATAGCGGCAACCTCGGCAAAGGCGGTGATCGGAAGCGGACTGCCAAACAGCATGGCTGTTACTCCTTTGATGAAGCCGGGAGGTGGGAGAACCTGCGCCGGCGCCGGGCAGACAAGTCATGCGGCGGCACGGGTTGCCGTCCGCAAGCTGTCCCTCGGCGGGCCGGCGTTGCGACATCGGCAGGCACTGGCCAATGGTTGCGCAGTTTCCGCCGCATCGCTTCAGGTCCTGACCGTCGTCGAGCCTATCAATCGCTGTGTCGGAAACGACGGCGCCGGCGCGCGGTCTACAAGCCGCGGATTGCCACCTCCGCCTCGATTTCCACCGGAATGTCGAACGGTAGCCCGGCTAGCCCGACCGCCGACCGTGCATGCGCGCCCGCGTCCGGGCCAAACACCTCCAGGATCAGGTCGGTGAAGCCGTTGATCACCGCCGGGAACCGGTTGAACCCGGCGCCGGCGTTGACCATGCCGAACACCCGCAGCCAGGCTTCGATCCGGTCCAGGTCACCCAGCGCCTGCTTCAGGCTTGCCAGGATCGCCAGGCCGGTCAGGCGCGCCGCCTCATAGCCCTGTTCCAGCGTCAGGTCCGTGCCGACCTTGCCCAACGGCCTGGCCAGTGCGCCGTCCGCCGCCAGCGGTCCGTGGCCCGAGATGAAGGCGCGGTTGCCGAACACCCGCACCCAAGGGAACGGCAGGGCCGCACCCGCCGGCAGCCGCATCGGCGCCGGCAGCACCAGGCCGAGTGCGTGCAGTTTCTGCTCGACCTGGCCCATGGTCGTTACTTCGTCGCTGCGATCATTGGGGCGTCAGGTGCTTGATGCGCGGCGCCACATCCTGCGCCAGCAGGCGCAGCGAGTTATGCCAGGCGTTCGGGTTTTCGCTGTAGTCGAAGCCGAACACCAGCAATCCGCCAAAGCCGCCGACATCGTTGTAGACCTTCTCCAGCTTGGCGGCGACGGTGGCCGGCGAGCCGATCAGCCAGTTATGCTCCGCGCAATATTCCGGTGTCACATCGGAGTCCGGCACCGACGGATCGTGCTTCAGGTATTCCAGGAAGCCGAAATTCGCCAGCAACGGCAGGAAATACTCGCGCATCATGCGGCCCATCATGCCGCCGACCGACAGTTTCCACGCCTCCTCGTCGGTATCAGCGACGAACACCTCGCGCACCATGCGCCAGTCGCGGCGATGCGGCTTGCGGCCGGTGCGCTTGGCACCTTCCTCCACTGCATCCCAATGGGTGCCGACATAGGCCGGGTTGAGGTTCAGGCTGAGCGGCAGGAAGCCGTGCTCGCCGGCCATCTTCAGCGTGTCGGAGTTCTTCGACAGCCCGGCCACGCCGATCGGCGGATGCGGCTGCTGCACCGGCTTGATGTGCGGCTTCAGGAAGCCGAACATCGTATCCGGCTTGGAAACATTCCAGTATTTGCCGTGATGGTCGAAGGTCTTCTCCTCGCTCCACATACGCAGGATGATGTCCAGCGCTTCCCGCGTCATTTCACGGTTCTGCCCTGACATCCCGTCCACATTAAACATCGCCCAGTCGCTCGGCAGGCCCGAGGCAGCGACGCCGAACAGCAGGCGGCCTTCCGACAGGTGGTCCAGCATGGCCAGGCGGTTCGCCAGTTCCGCCGGGTGATGATACGGCAGCAGGAAGCCGCCGGGACCGATGCGCAACCGCTTGGTCTGCAGCAGCGCCTGCGCGATCAGCAGGTCGGGCGCCGGATGCGGCTCCCACGGGGCAGTGTGGTGCTCACCGATCCAGGCCTCGGCGAAGCCCAGCTCATCCAGCCAGCGGAGGGTCTGCAGGTCCCAGTCGTGACCGGCCTTCAGGCCACGCTCCGGCGGGTGTGAGGGCATCGCGAAATACCCGAGTTCCATGGATTTCCTCCTGTTGGTGGTGCGTGCACTGACGCGCGCCGCATTAGCAGCGCACAACCCTGGGTCAGGTCAAGCGGATGGTGAGTCAGGCTGACGGCCATGAAGGCGGCGCCGCGACCGCGCCGTCAGTGGTGTCCCAGCATATAGTGCCCGATCTCCTGCGGATCGGCGCCGGCGGCGGGCAATTCGTGCACGATCTTCCCCTCATGCATCACCGCCACGCGGTCGGACAGTTCCAGGATCTCGTCCAGATCCTCGGAGATCAGCAGCACCGCCGCGCCGGCGTTGCGCGCCGCCATGATGCGCGCCCTGGTTTCCGCTACCGCTTTCACGTCCAGGCCAAAGCAGGGGTTGGCCACGATCAGCAGCCGCACATTGCCGTCCAGTTCGCGCGCCAGCACGCAACGCTGGACGTTGCCGCCCGACAGCACCCCGATCGGCGCCTGAGGCGAGGGTGTACGCACGCCGTAGGCGGCGATCATGTCACGCGCCCTGGCTGCCATGCCGGCCCGATCCAGCCAGGAGCGCCTGGCCTTCCCCGGACCCCGGTCAAAGCTGCGCAGGTTCAGGTTGTCGATGACGGTCATCGGCGGCACGCAGCCGTTCCGGAGCGGTTCTTCGGGCAGCACGCGCACGTCATGCGCCTGGGACTCGGCCCGCGTCGCCGTATAGGTCTCGCCGTCCACCAGCAGATCGCCCGCGGCGACGGGCCGTTGCCCGCCCAGCGCCTCAACCAGGTCCTTCTGTCCGTTGCCGGAGACACCAGCGATACCGACGATCTCATGCGCGCGGACGATCAGGCTGTCGATCGACAGTCCTTTGCGGCCGGCGTCCGCGTCGGTGCGGAGTTTGCTCACCTCCAGCCGGATTTCTTTCGCCGGCGCGCCTTTTCGTTCCGGATTCGCCGGGGCGTGCGGTTCGCCGATCATCATTGCGGTCATATCGGCCGCGGTGAGGTCTTTGACCAGGC
>JAFEFW010000295.1 GCA_018240405.1 Pseudomonadota bacterium | reverse complement strand
TCTCCTCGAGAAATTCGCTGATTGGTGCGTGAAGCAACGAATCGGCGTCGCGGCCCAGAAAGCGAGAGACGTTGGCGCTGACGGCGGCAACACGAAGCTCCGGGCCGGCTAACACGAACAGAATGCCGTGCGGCTGGATGCGGCCCGGAATATGGATTGGCTCCCGGTCGCAGATTGTCAGATCGGCCGGCGACGGTGGCGGTTCACTTAGACTGGCGCGTTGTTCCATGGGCTTCTCAGTCCTGCCGTTCACAGCCATTGTAAGACCGCCGACATAGTCGGAAAACGACTAGGCTTAGGTGCCGTCATAGGCGACGAAGCTGGTTGTGTCAGCAGAGCGAATATCAGCGTGGCAGCACCGTATTATCACAATAATGTGATTTCAACCGTCCCTAATTGCACCAGCCGCTTGCAGAGCGGCAAGCCTTCGAGCCGAGGCGAAGACCGCTTACCCGGCGGCAATCGGGCGACACCTGGCCACCCCCATTGTGTGCTGGCCTAGGCGCGCTGGATGAAGATCCAGCACCCATCGCCGGTTGCCGACTGAACACGGACCCGCATTTCGCGCTGCGCGTCGTCAAAGTCACCGACCCAGCCGAACTCGAGATCGAGGCGGCCTGCGTGCATGGCGGATTCCAACCGCCCACGGAACGCTGGCGCGCTCATACACGGCGCCACCTGCGTAAAGAAATCCAGGCCGACGCGGGCCCGGTCGCCCGAACCCGATAGCTGCCGCTCGGTTGTGCTGTAGAACACCACGATGCCGTTTGCGTCCAGCCGGACGCAGCCGAACGGCAAGGTGTCGATCAGGTCGGCCGACAGCGTCTCAATCGCCCGCGCCAACTCTGGCGCATCAAAGTCAGGTTTGTTGTCCTGCATTGGCCCGTTCCTGTCCGAGCACACCGTAGAAGGCCGCCAGCCCAATGATGTGACTGACGCCTTCGCCGCCATCGTTGGACATGGGTAGCAGAAGACGCTCAAAGGCAACAGGGTCGGCACCATCACCCAGGCTGTATCGCGCATAATCGTAATGAGGCGCACCGGTCCGGGCACAGCGGGTCCACGCGGTGACCATGCCGCCGAACACCACGTCGTCGTCCTCCGCCAGGGCCACCATGCCTTCCAGCGGGCGGCCGAGGCGTGCGGCCAGGGCCGCACCGACATGGACGAAACGGAACACCGGCCGGTCCGCTTCCCCCTCGACCGCGACAGCATAGGCATGCGACGCCCCCGCGAGCGCATGAAGGTCCACGCCGGCGAAGCGTGGCAGGCCGCGCTTCGGTCCCGCCTCCTGCCGCAGGCTCTGCCACAGCGAGTAGGCGCTTCGCAGGTCGCCGCTCTTCAGGCGCAGCAGCAACTGGTCGGTGCGCGGCGGACCCGGCCGGCGGCCAAGCGAGGCCAGCACCTGATCGGCCAGGACAGCAGGCGAAAACGGCTTCGCCAGCACGACCTCCTGCTCCAGCCCCTCGCGATAGACATGGCCGCTGATGAACAGGACCGGCAGGCGCGGCCAGCGGTTGCGCAGTTGCCGGGCAAGCTGCATGCCGTCGCCGCCGGGCATGGTCACATCGGTGATGACCAGATCAATCCGCTCACCGGCCCCGGCCTGAACCAGGGCACTTCGCATGCTGGAGGCCTCAACCACGGTGTAGCCGCGGTCGCGTAACGTCGTAGCCGTTACCAGGCGGACCTGATCGTCGTCATCCACCACCAGGATGGTGGCACCACCATGCAAGGCTTCATCCGGTTCGGCGGCATCTACCGCCTGCGGCTGCACGGGTTCGGCCGCGCGCGGGAGCCAGAGTTCAACCGTGGCCCCCTCGCCCGGCGGGCTGAGGATGCGCAACGCGCCGCCGGACTGCTCTGCGAACGCCCGCACCATGGACAGGCCCAGGCCGGTGCCCTCGCCCGGCGGCTTGGTGGTGAAGAACGCTTCGCTTGCCCGCGCCAGAACCTCGGGGGGCATGCCGGGACCGGAGTCGCGCATGGCGATGACAACATAGTCCGCCACCTGGTTGAGGCCGGCCGGCCGTGCGTCCGGCAGCGCCGGGTCGTCGCTCCGGCTGCCGCTGGCGGGCTCGTTGCGGGCCGACAGCGTCAATTCGCCGACGCCCTCCATCGCGTCGCGGCCGTTTACCGCCAGGTTCAACAGGGCCACTTCCAGCCGGTGCGCATCGACCATGATCGGCCAGGCATCCGCCGGGATGTCGACAGCGATCGTCACCCCGCTACCGATGGCGCGCACGATCAGCGTGTCGACGCTGCCGATCAGCGCAGCCGGATCGTATGCCTCTGGCGCCGGGGCCTCACGGCGGGCGAAGGTCAGCAACTGGCGCACCAGCGTGGCGGCGCGCTCCGCGGCCTGCTCGCCGTTGTGCACCAGGGATTGCACACGCGGATTGTCCTTGGTCCGCCGCCCGATCAGCTCCAGGCTGCCGGTCACCGCAGCCAGGACGTTATTGAAGTCGTGGGCAATGCCGCTGGTGAGATGGCCGAGCGCTTCGAGCTTCTGCCCCTGGGTCAGCGCCTGCTGTGCTTCCTCGCGCCGGCGCATTTCCGCTGTCAGTTCCGCGGCCGCCTCGGTCAGCGCCTTGGTGCGTTCGGCAACGCGCTGTTCCAATTCAGCCTTGTCGCGCGCCAGAACCGCCTCGGCCTGCCGCCGCGTGGTCACGTCCACGCCGGTTCCGACCATGCGCACCGCGGTGCCGTTCTCGAAGGTTGCCCGGCCGTGCGCGCTGATGATGCGCTCAGAGCCGTCGGCGCCGTGGATCACGCGGAACTCGGCCTGGTAGTCGCCGCTGCCCGCCGGATCGAGGGCCGCCGCCAGGATGGCTTGCAAGCGAGGTACATCCTCGGGATGCAGGCCGCCGTAGAACGCGTCAATGGTGAGCGGCGCGTCCGGCACAACGCCCCACAGGCTGCGCAAACGCTCATCCCACAGCAGCGCGCCGGTGCGCAGGTCCCAGTCGAAAATGCCAACACCACCGGCCTCGGTGGCCAGGCGCAGCCGCTCCTCCCCGGCCCGCAAGGCCGCCTCGGCAGTCCGCAGATCGCTGATATCAACGGCGGTGCCGATCCAACGTGCGATGCAATTGTTGGCGTCGTGCTGCGGCAGAGCCTGGACCAGTAACCATCGCCATTCGCCATCGTGCCGCCTGATGCGATACTCGGCATGATAGGGCCGGCCGCTCGCCAGCGCTTCCTGCCACAGGCGGCGGGCGCGAGCCTGATCCTCGGGATGGATGAATGAGACCCAGCCCTGGTCGAGCACTTTCTCAAGTGTCATGCCAGTAAAGGCAGCCGTAAATGAGTTGATATAGCGATTTTCGCCCGCCGGGCTGGTGACGAAGACGAACGCCGGCAGCGCATCAGCCAGGGTGCGGAAGCTGGCCTCGCTTTCGCTCAGGCGCGCCGCCGCCTCCCGGGCCTCGGTGACCTCGGTCACCAGCGCAACGACGGCAGCCACTTGATCCGTGTGCGCATCGCGCAGCGGCAGGTAGCTGCAGTTCCAGTAGCGGTGATTGCCGGACCCGGCCGGGTAGTCGGCCTGCAACTCGACGTTCAACTGCGGCGTGCCGGCATCAAGCACGTCACGCAGCACCGGCAGCAGCGTCGGCGTGAAGTAGGGAATCACATCATTGACGTGACGGCCGATCATTTCGTCGACCGTGATGCCCCGCATCGCCGCCAGTTGCCGGTTGACGCGGCGGTATACCAGGTCGCGGTCCAGCACCGCCAGGCCGATCGGCGCGGTATCGTAGATCGCCTCCAGCTCCGCCAGCGTGCGCTGCAGGGCCTGTTCCGCGCGCCGCGCCTCGGTGACGTCACGAAAGGCGACCGTTGCCCCGACAACGGCGCCTTGGGCATCCCACACCGGCCAATACGAGCCGAGCCACTCGCGCCGCCCCTCTCCCTTGGGTACCGTGCCGCTGACCACGACGTCATCCACCGCTTCGCCGCGTTCAAGCACGCGCTGGTAGATCGGCTCCAGCGCCGGCCACAGCCCCGGCACGAGGTCCGGCACGCGCTGACCGATCATCTGTGCCGCGGTCAGGCCGTTCGATGCGGACCAGGCCGCATTCACCCGCTGGTAACGCAAGTCCCGGTCGACGAATCCCAGTCCGATCGGGGCAGCGTTATAGATCGCATCAAGCTCCGCGAGCGCAGCACGCAAATTCTGTTTTGTGTCGCGCAGCCGGCTCTCAGTACGTTTCTGTTCAGTGATGTCGATGTCAGCGCCAACCATGCGCAGCGGCTTGCCATTGGCGTCCCGGAACACGGTGCTACGCACCACCACCCAACGCAGCGTGCCGTCGGCGCGGCGCATGCGGAATTCCGGCTCGTAAGGTACGCCCTCGTCGAGCGACTTTGCCAGGGCCGCCTCAACGATCGGCAGATCGTCCGGGTATACAAGACTCCGGAAGGTTTCGATCCGGCCATCGAAGCCGCCGGGAGCCAGGCCCAGCTCTGCCTCCAGCCCGTCCGACCATTCGACCGCGCCACTGCGAATGTTCCAGTCGAAGAAGAAGATGCGTCCAGCCTTGATCGCCAGCCGCATCTGCTCGTGGGCCTTCGCCAGCGCCGCCTCGGTCACCGCCCAGCCGGACAG
>JAFEFW010000294.1 GCA_018240405.1 Pseudomonadota bacterium | reverse complement strand
ACGCCTATACCGAAGGACTCGACGAATCCGGCTGGCTGCGCCGGCTGTATCATGAGACCGCGGAGCGGACTCGCGCCGCCGGCATCGACCTCCCCAGCTTCGAGGCGTTCTGGCAGGAGGGCATCGTCGACCTGTCGCCGCACCGGAAGCCGTCCGTCATGCTGGCGGAATTCCGTAATGACCCGGTTGTCCACAAACTGTCGACGCCGTCCGGGCGGATCGAGATCTTTTGTGAACGGATTGCCGGGTTCGGCCTGCCCGACTGCCCCGGCTACCCGGTCTGGCGCGAACCCTTCGAATGGCTGGGCAGTGCGCAGGCAGAACGCTTTCCATTGCACCTGCTGTCGGACCAGCCAAGCCGGCGACTGCACAGCCAGTTGGATGCCAGCCCGCACAGCAAAGCCGGAAAAGTCGCGGGGCGCGAGCCCGTATATCTCAATCCGGACGATGCGGCGCGACGCGGGATTGCGGACGGAGACGTCGTCGAATTGTTCAACGACCGTGGCCGCTGCCTCGCCGGCGCCATTGTTTCCAACGACATCATGCAAGGTGTCGCTCGGCTGGCCACGGGGGCGTGGTTCGATCCATGGCAGGGCGGCGACCGCCACGGCAACCCGAACATCCTCACGCTCGACCGCGGCGCCTCCGGATTTTCGCAAGGCTGCAGCGCGCAGACCTGCCTCGTGAATGTCAGGAAGTTTCACGGGGAGCCGCCCGCGGTCGGCGCGTTCACCCCACCCATCCTGCTGCGCAACGATTAGCCGGTGGCGGCGGTCGTTGCGTTCCCGTGGTGGCGGGCGCAAGGCTCTATGAGCGTTAAGATAAGCCGCATGGAACACGGGACGAGCCGGCACAGGCTCTCCCCCGTCATGGCGGGCGAAGGCCCGCCATCCACGCCTTTGCGGCAAAGGCGCTGCCGGACTGCGCCAGCCATAACGGTGGAGAGCATGCGCCGCACGTCCGGCATCCGGTGCAGCTTTTCCTAACGCCTATGGGCCTTCGCCCCCCAGGACGGCCGCGAGGCGACGTGCCGCCCGCAAAATGAACACGCACAAGTCCTGGCGGTAGCATCTTCCTTCGTATGACCGCGCCGCGGCCAACCGCCTTCCCCGTGTGGTTGGCATTCAGCCGATCATCCTGCCACTATCTCCGCCTATCGCAGCACACAGGCGACCCGCCAGCGGTGCGGTGAACGCCGCACCCAATCACGCCGCCTTCGCAGCGGCACAGGACGGAGACTGTTCGGATGCATGACCTCGTCATTCGCGGCGCCACCATCGCCGACGGCACCGGCGATGCGGAGTTCACCGGCGACATCGCGGTCGACGGCGGCATAATCGCCTCGGTCGGTGGCAAGGCCGGCCCCGCCCGGCGCGAGATCAACGCCGATGGATTGCTGGTGACGCCCGGATTCGTCGACATCCACACCCATTACGACGGGCAGGCGACCTGGGACCCTTACCTGACACCCTCCTCCTGGCATGGCGTCACCACTGTCGTGTTCGGCAATTGCGGCGTCGGCTTTGCGCCTGTGCGCAAGGGAGCGGAACGTTACCTGATCAACCTGATGGAAGGCGTCGAGGACATTCCGGAAACGGTTCTGTCGGAAGGCGTCAGCTTCGACTGGGAGTCCTTCCCCGACTACCTTGACGCGCTGGAGCGGATGCCGCGCGCCATCGATGTCGGCGCCCAGGTGCCGCATTCGGCGCTGCGCTTTTACGCCATGGGAGAACGTGGCGCTGTCCACGACGCGCGCCCTGATGCCGCCGAGATCGACCGCATGGGCACCCTCCTGGAACAGGCCCTGCGCGCCGGCGCCCTCGGCTTCACCACCTCCCGCACCACCAAGCACCGCACGCGGGACGGACGCGCCGTGCCGAGCCTGTCGGCGGCAGAGCCGGAATTGTTCGGACTGGCTCAGGCGATGCGGCGGGCCGGACGCGGCGTGCTGGAGGTGAACTCCGATTTCGGGCCCGGCGAGATGGACATCATGCGTGCCGCCGCGGAGGTTGCCGGCCGGCCGCTATCCTGCCTGCTGGTCCAGGTCAGCAACGCCCCGGAGCTCTGGCGGGAAACACTGGCCGGCGTGCGTGCCGCCCGGGCTGCCGGCCAGGAGGCAAACTGCCAGGTCGGCTGCCGCCCAATCGGCGTGCTGATGGGGCTGGAAACCACGCAGCATCCGTTCGTTGCTCACCCGGCGTGGCGGGCAATGGAGTCGCTGTCGCCGGCGGAGCGCCATGCCAGGCTGCGGCAGGATGCGGCATTGCGGCGGCAGTTGACGGACGAAGTCCCGAACGACGCCGCCCACGCCCGCCTTGGCGATATGCTCGGCCGGTCCTATCCGATCGGCGCGGTGCTGAACTATGAGCCGGACCCCTCGACCAGCATTGGTGCCATGGCACGGGCGAGCGGCGGCAACCCCTGGCGCATGGCGCTGGATCATATGCTGTCGCAGGACGGCAAGGGTCTGCTGCTGCATCCGTTCGAGAACTACTGCGGCGGCAACCTGGACGCGGTGCGGGAGATGCTGACCGACGAGGCCACGGTGATCGGCGTGGCCGATGGCGGTGCGCATGTCGGCGTGATCTGCGATGCGTCGGCGCCCACCTTCCTGCTGACGCACTGGGCGCGCGACCGGACGCGCGGACCGAAGCTGCCGCGTCCGTTCCTGGTGCGGAAGCATACCCGCGACACCGCGGCGGCATACGGGCTGCACGATCGCGGCGTGCTGGCGCCGGGCAAGAAGGCGGACATCAACGTCATCGACTTCGACCGCCTGGCGCTGACGCACCCTGAGGTGATCTACGACCTGCCCGCGGGCGGTCGGCGGCTGATGCAGAAGGCGGTGGGCTACCAGCATGTCTTCGTCAGCGGCATCGAAACGCTGTGCGACGACGCCCATACCGGTGCGCTGCCGGGAAGGCTGGTCCGCGGCTGAAGCCAGCGGAAACAGTGGCAACGCGGTCAGATCCTGCTCGCAGTCACGGCGGGCCCGAGCATAGCCGCTTCGCGCCGTGCCATATGATCGCCAGGACCATCGTGCCGGTTCGAGACACGATGGCGCTGGCGAACACGTTCGGCTTCATGAAGCCCGCGGCAGGCACGGTGGCGGTTAACGCCATTCGAAGCGGCCAAATCAACATAGATGGCCGCCACTCCAATGCTGGCTGGTCAGGCATGCCCCGGCCAACAGCCAAGCAGCGCGCACGGTCGCACCGTGTGGGGGCGCTGCATCCACCGGACACGCATCGCCGCCGCCGATCGCAGCGCATGAGCCGTCAAGAAGGACCACAGATGAACGCCGATAAACGCCGATGCGCGCGCTGACCGGCTGCCGTCACGGTATCAGCCGGAGCAGAACGGCGACTCGGTGACCATCTCAGACCAGCCGCTGCAACCCAATGATAGCCGGGCCACGCCGCTGACGCAGGGCCGGCTCCTGTGGCGCGGAAGGCCAACGTCCATGTCCAGTTTCCGTGCCACCGCTGGAAAAGGCACCAAAACATCGGCGTTCAGCCGTGTTTATCGGCGGTTTCTTCACTGCACAAGTGAGCGCCTCTCAGGCGTCGCTGCGCGGGCGCCAACGCTGCAACCACACATGTGGCGGCGCTACATCCACCGGACACGCATCGCCGCCGCCGATTGCAGCGCACATGAGCCGTCCAGAAAGAACCACAGATGAACGCCGATAAACGCCGATGCGCGCGCTGGCCGGCTGCCGTCACGGTATCAGCCGGAGCAGACCGGCGACGCGGTGACCGCCTCAGACCAGCCGCTGCAACCCAATGATAGCCGGGCCACGCCGCTGCTGGCGCAGGGCCGGCCTACGTGACGCGGAAGGCCGATCGTAGGTGTCCAGTTTCCGTGTCGCAGCTGGAAAAGGCACCGAAACATCGGCGTTCATCGATGTTCATCGGCGGTTCCTTCCTGCACAGGTGAGTGCCTCTCAGCCGTCGCTGCGCGGACGCCAAGGCTGCAACCACATGCGAATATCGATGGAACGTCGTCGGGCATAAGGCTCCGGCAGACATAAAGCCAAGCTGCCACCGGCGGCACAATCGTTCCCCAGCCAACACACCTGACTGGGCCACACGCCCGGCAGATATTGATCCGCATTAACGCACGGCCCCATGGGATGCAGTATCAAGGCACTCATCGTGCCGGCCTCGATAACCCGGACGGCGCAGGAGCGGATGTGGATGCAGCATGGCAAGCGAGCCCACCCAGCACGCGGTTGAGCCGGACGCCGGCGTTCAGGGGCGCCCGGTTGTATTGACCGCCGAGGGTCTACAGGCCCTGATCGATGCCGTCGCGGCGGCCGGGTATCAGGTCATTGGCCCGACCCTCCGCGACGGCGCCATTGTCTACGACCGGATCGCCGGCACCGCCGACCTGCCAGCCGGTTGGACGGACGTGCAGGCGCCGGGGCGCTACAGCCTGCAACGCCGCAGCGACAATGCGCTGTTCGGCTACACTGTCGGACCGCACGCCTGGAAACGCTTCCTGCACCCACCGATAGAGACGATCTGGAAGGCACGACGGGACGAACACGGGGCGATGACATTGGCGCCGCTGCCCGAGGAACTGCCGCGCTATGCGTTCCTCGGTGTCCGCG
>JAFEFW010000293.1 GCA_018240405.1 Pseudomonadota bacterium | reverse complement strand
CTCTACAAGCAGCGCCACCGGATCGAGAACATGTTTGCCAAACTCAAGGATTGGCGCCGCATCGCCACCCGCTACGACCGCTGCGCACACGTTCTTTTCAGCGATTTGCATTGCGGCGACCGTCTTGTTCTACCTGTAGTGAATGAGTCCTGAGCCTAGTCGCATTGAAATACTTCCCACTGGCTTTGCTTTAACCGACTTAACGTGAGGCGCCCAGACGGCTCAGCACATAAGAAAAGACCGGCACCCTTCAGCCCGAACCGCCGGACCGGACTGTCAGGAGCCTCGTGCACATCAAGATCGAACGTCATTCCCGCTGTCCAAGGTAACCAACGATCAGTATTTGCATGCGGACCTTCCGGATGTAACTGAACCAGTTCTTGGGCGCCGTCCGATGTGGTGCGAAGAAGAAGCGCCTTATGCCCCTGGAGGAGGCAGAACAGATTGTGCGGCACCGTTTCGGGCGGCCCATGGCGCACCACGCCTGCCTCCTCGTGAAAATATGCGAGCGTGCCCTGCCAAGTGTAGAGTCGGCGTCCGGAGCCCGAGGAAGGGGCCGGAATCGGCCGCCCCTCATTCAGGGCAGTCAGCACCTGGTTCAACCTGGGATAGCGGCCAGCAGGCCAGTCGCCGGCTCGTGCGAAGCCGGCCCGATAGAGGCTAAAGGCGCCGTACCCTGATTTAGGGTCGGACAGCATCAGCCGCAGATGGACCTGTCCGCTGGGGTTTACGAGCCCCCGCGACAGCAGCGCGTACACTGTCGTCGGTTGTTGAATGAACCACCGAGCAATGACCTCGTCGCCGCACAAGGCAATCAGCGCAACCGGCACCGAATCGACCGGGGCAACCTCCAGCATGAGAACAAGATCGCCGCGGCATGGTGGCAACGGCAGCAAGAGGCTGCATTCTTGGTGCTCTGACTGCACACACATCGTGCCAGGTGCCTGCCAGCCCGCCAGCAGTGCAGCTGTGTCCGGCGAATTTGCCCGGAATGACAGGGTGGTCATCGGACCGCAGGCATCGGCTCTCACCGCAGCGGCAATCACCGGCGGGACACTATCCAGCTCCTGCTCAGTAGTGAGCGCTGCGGCGAGGTCGTGGCCGGCCTGCCCAATGCGTTCGGCGGCCTTGTCGTTCGCGCGAAGCCATCGCACTTTGTCGACCAAGTCCGCCATGTCGGATTCAACGGGCACAAAATTCACCCAAGGAATCAGACGATCGTAGTACCATTGCTGGAAGCCATAAGGCGAACCCACCTTAAGCACCGGACTTCCACTAGCCAGCTTCGTAAAGAATCCGTCCCAGGAATTCGAGTTGCCGTCGATGTCTATTTGATATCGATATTGCTGAAAGGCTTTGCGTGAAACCGACGATCGGGTCAGGTTCTGTGCAGCGAGTTCCTGCCAACCAGCCTCGTCCACCCTCTGGACCGCACCCGTAATCCCAGCGTCGAAAAGATCAGGGGATGCTGCCGCGATTTCGCATAGTCGTATCCGTGGCAGGCTGCGCCAGCCGATTGCTGGATCAGCAGGTGCTCCGGTTGTCGAGCCGCGCCAGAATGCAACGGGAGCGCGGTCCGCCCATACAACGGGACTGGCATCGAAGCTAGCCAATATGCCACGATACTGGTCCTGAGCGAGATAATGTGGATCGGGAATGAGGAAGCTGCCCGGGAGGTGATCGCAAAATGAGAGCCCAGGCACGACACCGCCGTCGCCCAGGTTAATATTGACGGCGCCGCAGACCTGATTCGGGGACAACATGAACCTGTGAAGCAGAGGGCACAGTATGACCCATCGGCTCAGCAGCATTTCAATGACTGGTAACTGGAAGAGCTCTCGACTGAACTGGAAGGTCATCTCATCGGTGCTGGCCTGAAACCGGACGACCGACCCTGGCAGTTCCGAGAACAACGGATCGATATATATTCGATATGATGTTGCGAGCATGGTCTTCAACCAAGTTTCGGCTAGGCTCGGCGCATGCGCGAGCATCGCGCCCGAGATCAGCCGAGCCGCATTGCCGAGGTCCAGCTTTTCAACCGGAAACTCCTCCTGCACAACATTCAACACCTTGCGGGCCAACTGAAACGAGCCGCCGACCGCAAGCAGTTTTGCCTCAGTCGTGAGCGCTAAAAATGGATTTACGTGAGCGACGCAGGCTTCGGCCTGCAGCTGGCTGATGCGCTGCGGCGTCAGGCAGATCTCCGGCCAGTCTAACTCCATCATACGGCTAGTGGTCCTTCATTCAAACCGGGTGCAATCCTGGAGCAGATGCATTGGTACGAGATCGGAATGCATTCCGCAAGGTATCTGCCTCCCTGGGCTGCCCGGCTCGCGCCGCCGCTTCGGCACCCAGGCTGTAACCCTCCTCGCGCTGCGGGAAAGCGTCCCGCAGACGTGCAAAGGTCTCGGTGGCGGCTGTAAAGTCGCGGCGACGCAGTTGTAAATTGCCCATTCGTATGAGCAGGGCTGGCTCATGGCGGATGCGCTCCGTTGCCTCCTGCAGCACGGCCTCGGCATCTGAGAGAGCTCCAAGTTGCTCAAGCGCGCTGGTTGCAGCAAAGATGACATGTGCCTCCAACGGAAAGCGGTCCGCGGCACGTTGCCATCGTGCAATGGCCTCGCCGTCATTGCCACTTGCCTGCGCCGAGCGCGCCCAGGCGACGGCTATCGTCGGCTCACTCGGAAAGCGCATCCTGCCCTTTTCAAGCACCTCATCGGCCTCCGCATAGCGTCCGGACTTAACCAGCGCGCTACCCACTCCAGGGTAGCCGCTCGCATGGCCAAAGCGCTCCAGAACGACCGTCCACCGTTCCAGTGCAGCCTTCCAGTCCTCCCCAACCTCTGCGATCTTCGCATGCTCAATGAGCAGGTGAATGTTGTCTGGAAATGCTTTTATGCCCTCGATTGCCAGTGCTTCAGCATCCTGCAGGCGATTCGCGCCCCGCAGCGCATCAAGCCCTCTGGCATAGCCGTCTATTGTTCGCGGGAAGCGCTTGCGGACAAATGCCGCGTGGCGAATTGCGGCGTCGAAATCCCTCTTGGCGAGGGCGACCCGTATCAGCCCAACCGCGTAGTCTGAATTGGCCGGATGCTTCGCCTGCAGCTCCAACATGATGCTTTCAGCAGCATCGAACCGCTGAAGTCGAAGCAGAACCGGCAACGCAAGTGACGACTTATGGGCCGCCTGCTTGTTAAGCGCGATCGCCTCATCCCACAGCTCAGCGCTACGCTGGTAGTCGTCGATCGCGACGGCCGCTTGCGCTTCCGTCAGAATGTTTTTGATCTTGTGGACATCCCACTCATGCTCCATTGCGTGAAGGCTGCCGAACTCGCGCATGATCGAGCGACGCTCCTGCCAATTGCGCCACGCAGCAAGAAGACCCGCCATCAACTGCCTCTAATGTAGCCATGCCCTTTATACGCAACGCACACTACAGCGGCCAGCGCGAGTTCACGCGCGGCATCGCCTCGCCATAGGCCTGGAGTCTTGCGTACCACAGCATGGGTTATAACTTAACTTATACCACGGGCCCTGCGCATTGACCGTTTTGGTCCAATTGCGTTCGGTGATGGAGCGGAGACGAGACGGCATTGCCATCAGTGCATTCCACGTCTGACAGCAAGCATCGACAATGGCGTCGTAGCTGGGCACGGTCGCCTGTGGTGTGGCGCGCCAATACACTGGCTTGGCTGGCAAGATCACCAGCTGCCACCAAATTAGAAGGTGCTTATTGATCCGGCTGATGTGAACTTGAAGCTTGGCGTGGCGACCGCACCTGCGGTGACATGAAGCACATGGACATGCGCAAGCTGCCTGCGGCGGCGCAGGAGGAGCGGCGGCAGGTCATCGGGTTGCGCCAGCGCGGGATGACGTATGACGCCATTGCGACGCAGGTGGGCCTCAACCCGCACTGGCGTGTTCAACATCTGCCAGCGCTACCGGCAGCGCGGCCGGGCCGGGCCGGGCTGAAGAGCGGGCGCAACGGCCCCGCACCGGGCCAGAGCCAACTGCTCTCGGTGGAGCAGGAACGTGAGGTACGCAAGCTGATCCGGCACCACACGCCCGATGCGCTTGAGCAGCCGTTCGCGCTGTGGAGCCGGGCTGCGGTGCAGGCGCTGGTCCTGGACCGCTTCGGTGTGTGGCTCGCGGTGCGCACCACCGGTACCTATCTGAAGCGCTGGGGCTACACCGCGCAGAAGCCGCTGTGGCAGTCCTACGAGCATGACCCCCCCGCAGCCGTGCGACGCTGGCTGCGGCCAGGACTATCCGGCCATTATGGCGCAGGCCAAGGCAGCCGGTGGCATCATCTCTGGGGCGACGAGACTGGTCTGCGGTCCGACGACATACGCGGGCGTGGCTACGCCCCGCGCGGGCGCACGCCCACCGTCCGGGTCAACCATAAGCGCGCCGGCCTCGGGCTGATCTCGGTGGTGAGCAACAAAGGTGAACTGCGCTGGATGATGCTGGATGGCTGTCAATGCCGGTTGAAATCTCCCCAGAAGTGCCGGTTGAAAATTCCCCACTTCGTTGCGTGATGCGTCTGCATTGTGTGCGGCGTGCCACGGTGCTGGAAGCCGTCAAGGGACGCGCGCTGTAGCGCGCGCCGCAAGCGGTTTCATCCCTTGACCGCTCC
>JAFEFW010000292.1 GCA_018240405.1 Pseudomonadota bacterium | reverse complement strand
CGCTCCCATCATGAACGGCCCGGACTGTTCATCACCACCAACCACCGGGCAAATGCGGGCAAGCCCAAACTGTCCGGCACCACACCGGACCGGTTCGAAAGCCTGTTCGATCTGTATGTGAATCTGGAATCGGCTCGGGCCGTCTGCTTCCATCCGCGGCTGATCCGCTTCCTGTCGCTGGTGTTCCGGTCACGGCCGGTGGCGCTGCAGCAGTTGCTGTTTCAACGCAGCAACGGCCATCGAGTCCATCAGGATACGTCCGTCGTTGCGGTCGAAGACCCGCTGCTGCTCACCGCCTCCTGGATCGCGCTGGAGGATGTGGTCGAAGGCAGCGGCGAACTGGCCTTCTACGACCGCAGTCACCGGCTGCCGCACTACCTGTTCAAGGACGGCAGCAAGCGCATGACACCTGGCGTCGACAACGAAGATACCTACATCCGGGAACTCGATACCGCCTGCCGCAAGGCCGGCATGGAGTACCAGCGCTTCATGGCCAGGAAGGGCGATGTATTCCTATGGGCGGCTGATCTCGTGCACCGCAGCCATCCCCGCACGCTGCCCGAGGATACGAGCCGCCTGTCATGCGTGACGCACTATTACCCTGCCACCAGCCAGCCGTTCTTCTTCCGCTTCCATCCTGATCGCCGCACCCTGCGCTCGTATCGGGATATCGCCGGCTATGTCAGCTACTACTACGACCTGGCCCAGCCCGAGGGTCGGATGATCGCGCCTCAGGTGCGGTAGGGCGGGGCAATTGCGGGGGCGGCCGTAATGCCGCGCACCGGCTTCAACTACGGCCGCTCGGACCGCTCTGCCACCCAGCCCCAGATATAGGGGAAGCGGATCACCATCAGCGCCAGCACCACCAGCAGGAACAGCAGCCCGAAGGGAAACAGTTGCTGGAAGCTCAGCAGCATGTTGATGGCGCCTGCCGTCAGCAGGATCACCGGCAGCACCCAGAACCGCTGATGCTCCGGCAGCGCGTCATAGCGCCGGTTTAAATAGCCGATATACCCATCGCCACGGATGACGATTGGCGGGGCGTTGTTGCGATCTTCCGGAACCGCTGGTCGCGGCCCAAGAAAACCCAGCACGTATGGGAGGCGCACGGCGACGGTCGCCACGATGCCAAACAGCAGCAGCAGGCCGAACGGAAATCGAAGCGACAGCGTCAGCAGCATGTTCAGCACACCGATGAGCATCAGCGGCCACAACACGAAGTGGAACCGCCACTCCTGGGGCAAGCGGTCGTACCAGTGGTTCATCGCGATCAGACGTTCCCGATCCGCCTTCATCAACATGCGTTTCTGTCCTGTTCCGCTGTCCTGCGTTTCAACCCTGGCCCGGCCCACGCGTGCCGTAGCCCAGGAACGGTCGGATCCACCACGGCGGCTCAACCGTCCCATCGCCCGACTGTGCCTCGGCTGCTTCCAGGTAGCGGTATGTTGCGCGGATGTAGGCGATTGCGCCGGCGCCCAGCAGCGGCAGAATGCCGAACGGAAAGCCCGAAGCGACCGTCAGCAGCATGTTGATCGCCCCCAGGATCAGCACTGGCCACAAGATCATCTGGAACCGCCATTCCTCCGGCAGCCCATCGTACCAGCGGTTCCAGGCCGAAATGCGCTGCAGCACCGTCATCCGTATCCCTATGTGTCAACCATGCTTGACACTTGTTTAGCGGGTGATGGTGCGTCGCACCAGGGGGATCACGTCGCCACGATTGCGCGCGGCGCGGAACCGATCCGCGCCGGTGCCGTTCCGCTGCCTGACGGGGAGGGCGCATGCGCGGGGCCGACGCGGTCAACGACAAATTCGGGGTCGGCTTCAACCAGCACTTCGAAGCACGCTGGCATAGGGCGGAGATCGCTGGCCGCCTGCTGCTGACTCCTGTCGCCCGCGCGATGTTTGGCCTGCTGGGCCGGGGGTCGTATGTCAATAACAGGCACGCAAGCGCCCATGGCGTGCTGGCGGTCGATTTAGAGCCAATTGCCCGCCATGGCACAGCGACGACCAACACTGCGCATCTGCATGTCCTGCCGGACGGGGATGAGGTGCGCCTGCTGGTCAGCCAGTCAATGGTTGAGCCTCTGGGCTTTCAGCACGCCACACCGCTGCCGGCCCACGCAGTGGTCACTGATCAGGGAAGCTGGTTGTATTGGCAGGTGCCGCCGGGCCAGAGCGAGGTGTTGATCCAGCTGGTCCTGAAACCGGGTGCGGTCGGACCGGTGCCAGGCCGCTTAAGCGACGGGACCCGCGCCCTGGATGGGTCCGTCCTGGTGCTGCCGTAACATGCAACTCGTCCTGCGGGTGGCGGCCGCCAATTTCATCCTGCTTTTCGCCGTACGCCTGATCGGCCGGCGCACCGCCAGCCAGATGGCACCGTTCGACCTTGTGGTGCTGTTCCTGTTTGCCGGTGTCACCATCACGGCCGTGTTGGATGACGACCATTCCATGGTTGGCGCTGTCAGTGCGCCGGGCACAATCGGCCTGATGCACATCCTCGTGTCGTGGCTGAAGCCGCGCTCTGGCTGGGTTGGCCGCATCGTCGATGGCACGCCGGTCGTCGTGTACGAACATTGGGCGTTCAGCGACAAGCGCATGACCCGGCTTCACTTGACCAGGCAGGACGTCATGGCCGCCGCCCGACAGCGCGGCCTGATGCGACTGAGCCAGGTGCGCTACGCCGTGGCGGAGCGCGATGGACAGATATCGATCGTGCAGAAGGACGCCCTATGAGCACCACCACTGGCGCCATCCAGACCGACATCCCCGCGCGCATCGACCGTCTGCCCTGGAGCCGCTTTCACCTGATGCTGGTGATTGCCTTGGGCGTGACCTGGATCCTGGACGGGTTGGAGGTGACGATCATCGGCTCGATCGCGCCGAAGCTACAGGACCCACGTACTCTGGCGCTGACTGACCAGGATGTCGGCACAATCGCCGCGATGTATGTTGCCGGCGCCGTTCTGGGGGCGCTGATGTTCGGCTGGCTGACCGACCGTTTCGGTCGGCGGATCATTTTCTTCACCACGCTGGCACTCTATGTCGGCAGTGTGCTCGGCAGCGCGCTGGCCTGGGACTTCTGGTCCTTTGCGCTGTTTCGCGTGCTGACCGGCGTCGGCATCGGCGGCGAGTATGCCGCGATCAACTCAGCCATTGATGAGCTGATGCCGGCAAAACTGCGTGGCCGTATCGACCTCATGGTCAATGGCAGCTACTGGGCCGGCGCCGCGGCCGGCGCCGCGGTGTCCCTTCCGCTACTGTCCGACGCGTATTTCGGTGTCGACGTCGGTTGGCGTATCGGCTTCGGCATCGGCGCGGTGCTTGGTCTTGGCATTCTGTTTCTTCGTCGGTTTGTTCCGGAAAGCCCCCGCTGGCAGGTGACTCACGGGTTCGAGGACGAGGCGCATCGGAACACGCGGGAGATCGAGGAGAAGGTTGAACAGTCCGGTGGCGGCCCGCTGCCGCCGCCGAAGGGCACGTTGACGGTCCATCCCCGGCGGGTCTTCGGCTTCAGGCTGATCTTCCGCACAATGGTGCACCGCCACCGCGGCCGCAGCATTCTGGCACTGTGCCTGATGGTGGCGCAGGCGTTTCTGTACAACTCGGTCTTCTTCACTTACGGCCTTGTACTGACGAAGTTTCAGGGCGTGCCCAGCGAGCACGTCGGTGCGTACATTCTGCCTCTGACGCTTGGGAACTTGATGGGCCCACTCCTGCTTGGGCATCTGTTCGATACCGTTGGCCGCAAGCCGATGATTACGGGGACGTATGGCTTGGCGGGCGTGCTGCTGCTGGTCGTCGCGTTCCTGTTCGGCCTCGACATGCTGACGGCCTGGACACAGACACTGTGCTGGATGGTGATTTTCTTCATCGCTTCGGCGGCCGCCAGTGCCGCCTATCTGACAGCGAGCGAGATCTTCCCGCTGGAGACACGGGCGATGGCCATTGCCGTGTTTTTTGCCCTGGGCACACTGCTGGGTGGGGTGACCGCGCCGCTGATTTTCGGCTGGCTGATCGGAACCGGTGTTCAGTGGTACGTAGCCGGCGGCTACTTCTTCGCCGGGCTGCTGATGCTGGTCGCTGCGGTGGCGGAGGTGAGGCTGGGTGTGGAGGCGGCGGGACGCCCGTTGGAGGAGATCGCCGAGCCGTTGTCGGGGGAGGACTAGGGGGCAGCCATTGCCCTCGTCCGCGCGTGGCCAATGGCGCCGGCCCGAGGGGCAATGGACGGTCCGCGTTCCATATCCGGGTTCGGGATTTCATGCGTGTCGGCACATCGTCGCCTCTCGAGAGGAACGCTCAACGTTCTACACCCTGCGGCTGTCTCAGGCGGCGGCATGGCCGGCTTCCAAGACAGCATCGTGCCCGCCGCAGGCTGCCGGCAGGCGTCGGGACGGCGTGTGCGTCCCTTGGCTCTACAACGCTGGCCGTGATCACCCTTCGCCGGGGACTGTTGCCTCCTCGCCCAGCGTCTCCCGCACATAGAGCTTGGTGACCAGGACATACAGCAGCACCGTCAGTGGCGCCGCCACCACGATGCCGGTGACGCCGAACAACAGGCCGACGGCAAGCACGGCGAACAGCAACAAGGCCGGCGGGATCTGCGTCATACGACCCTGCACCAGGGGCGTGACCAGGTTGGACTC
>JAFEFW010000291.1 GCA_018240405.1 Pseudomonadota bacterium | reverse complement strand
CCCGCTACGTCGCCTCCCCCTGCTGACCGGCACGCGACGGCTGGCTTTGCCGTTTCGGCCGCCGCTTTGGCTGCGGTGCGGGCGCCTCCGTCTGTCCTGCGGGCGATGCGAGCGATGCAGCCACCGTGACTCCATCGCCCGGCGAGGTGGACTTCCCAGTCGCCTGATCCTGCCGCCGCGGTCGTGACTTCGCCGCCTTCGCTTGACGCGGCTTGCGGTTGGATTGCGATGCTGCCGGAGGCGACAGTTCCAGCCACGTCATCAGTACCGCCAGCAACGCGGCATAACCGCCGGCCGTCAGCAACGGGTCGAACGGCAGGCTCACGACACCGAAGCCGACGCCACCGACAAAAAGAATCACGATCAGGTTCCGTAGGAACACAGCAAGCACGTTCATGCTGCCACGAACAGGATGGCGCCACGGTGCGCAACCCGTACACCGCTGATCACGTGGTCCTTTACGCGTTGTGATCACATCCGCAGGACCTTTGCCGCCATTCACGTCCTTGCGCGGCGGCCGGGCTGCTCGGTGTATGGGAAGGGCGGATGAGGTGCGGGACGTCGCAACGTAAACTTCGGCCCTGTTACAAGAACTAACCCGGCTGCGACGGTCCGTTTTCCGGACCGGCGTGCCGGCGGCGCGCGTGCTATGCTTGCGCCATGACATCGCATGGACAGTTCTGTGCCGTGGCTCGCAGCCACGAGGTCCTTGGCGGACGATGGACCCTGCTGATCGTGCGCGAACTGCTGTTCGGCAGCCGCGGCTTCAACGACATCCGACGCGGCATCCCGCGCATCTCGCGCACCGTGCTATCGGAGCGGCTGAAGACCCTGACCCATATCGGCGTCATCGAACGCGTGGCGGGCACGCCGGACTACACCCTCACGCCCGCCGGACGGGAGCTGATCGAGGTCGTTGGTGCCCTCGCCACATGGGGCCAACGCTGGTTGCCGCGCGATACGGCGCGCGAGGATATCGACCTCGGCCCGGTGCTGGTCGACATGGAGCGGCGGGTGCGGTTCGACGCGCTGCCGCCTGAACCGATCGTCGTCCGCTTCGACTTCACCGGGCACCAGCGGCAATTCATGCTGTTGAAACGGTCCGAAGCCTCGATCTGCCATGCCAACCCGGGGTTTCCGGAACCGCTGAGCCTGACCGGCAAAGTCGCCGCGCTGGCGGCCTGGTGGCGCGGCGATGCCAGCTTCCTGCAGGCACGGCGGTCAGGCCTGGCCCTCGAAGGCCCGCGGCCGATGGTGAACGCCTTCCCGACCTGGTTCGAGCGGTATCTGTTCGCCGACATCGCACCGGCCTCGGCCGATCAGTTGGTCGGCGCCTAAGCCGCCGAATCACTGCGGCGCGAGGCGGTGGCGCCGCCGGTCCGTATTCCGCACCCCACAAAGTGCATGCGCGCAGCGACAACCCCGCCGGGACACTATCACACCCGGAGGGCAGATATGGGCGGAGCAACACCTCGCCACGATAGCCGTGAGGCCTGGCTGGCCACCGTGGCCGCGCTCGGCATCCTGACCATCGCCCATGGCGGGCCGATGATCGCCACGGTGGCTCTGACATCCGTCACCACAGAGCTTGCCACGACACGGGGCGCCGTGGCGGCGGCCGTGTCGTTATCCTATGTCGGCGCCGCCGGCGGCGGCATCATCGCCGGCTGGCTGGCCGGGCGCTGGGGCATCCGGCGCGTCGTTCTGTTCGGCGCCGTCATGCTCTGTGCCGGCCTGGTGCTGTCGGTGCGCGGCGGCCTGCCCTGGCTCTATGCCGGCCACGGGCTGTTCATCGGCTTGCTCGGCACCGCCTGCATGCTGTCGCCGCTGATGACCTATGTCAGCTTCTGGTTCGTGAAACAGCGCGGCGCCGCCGTGGCGTTGATCGCCTCGGGACAGTCCATCGCCGGCGCGCTGTGGCCGCTGCTGTTCGAGTGGGGTATCGCCCTGCGCGGCTGGCGCTGGACCATGGAGGCGTATGGCGCGGGCGCACTGATCGTCATCACGCTGCTGACCGGCCTGTTCCTGAAGCCGCCGCCGTCCGCGGCCGCAGCGGGGCCGCAGGCGGTGGCTGCACCGCTGGCGAGCCTGGCCGGTCTGCGCCCGCAGGCCGCCATGGCGGCGCTGATGGTCGCGGTGTTCTGCTGCTGCGTGCCGATGAACATGCCGATGCAGCACATCGTGGCATTCTGCGGCGATATCGGCCTGTCGTCGCGGCGCGGCGCGGCCATGCTGTCGGTGCTGCTGGGCACTGCCTTCCTGGCGCGCCAGGTTTGGGGCCTGCTGGCGGACCGCATTGGCGGATTGCGGACCCTGGCCTGGAGCTCAGCGGTGCAGGGGATTGCACTGTGCGGCCTGCTGGTGACGCGGAACGAAGCCGTCCTGTTCTCGGTTTCTGCCGTGTTCGGCTTCGGTCTGTCCGGCTTGCTGCCCGCCTATGTCATCGCCATCCGCGAATACTTCCCGGCGCGCGAGGCGGCCTGGCGGGTGCCGACCGTGTTGTTCGCCGGCTATGTCGGCATGGCCACCGGTGGTTGGGGGGCCGGCGCGCTATACGACCGGTTCGGCGACTATCTGCCGGCGTTTCTGCTCGGTCTGGCCTTCAACGCCGTCAACCTGACCCTGCTGCTGGTGCTGGTTGTGCGCGACCGCCGTCCGCCGCTGGAGACGGCGGCGCCCGCCCGCGCCGGCGCCGCTCCTGCGTAGGAGGTGCGATACGCCAGCCAGTGATCGCGTCGCTCAGTCCGTCGCCCGCTTGGGGAACTGCATGCAGATGAGATCGGCGCCCTGCGGTCCGGCCAGCAGCGTTGCCGCCGCGTCATCCGGGGCTACGAACACCACTGACTGCACCGGCAGCAAGGCACCGCCCGGCACGCAGGCGGAACCGGCGGCAACCAGCCAGAACTGGCCGCCGCCGCTGGCCGGGTCGGGACCAATGATCGAGCCCTTGGCCGGCACCGTGTAGCGCCAGGTGCCGACGCCGTCCTGGGTCTCCTCGATGACCGCCGCCATGTCGGGCGCCGTCAGTGCCGCGAGTTGGGCATCCGTTAGAGGCGGCAGCGGACCGCAGGTGGCCTCGCGGTGCTGGTACTTCGCCCGGGCCTCACGGAGCTGGCGGCGGTGTTCGGGCATGTAGCGCGCGCCGGGGTCCCAGGCATTGCGCAGGGTGAACCAGGAGACGCCTTCCTCGGCCGCGACGATCGGGCCGTAGGCGGAATAGGCGTCCGTGTAGTGCACCGCAACGGTGGCGATGTCATGAGTGCCGAGGCGGCCGGAGCCCTGCACGATGACCTGGTACTGGTCTGCCTGATGGAAGTGCGGGTGCACGACGGCGCCGCCTTCCTTTTCCACCAGGAACGCCATCGGGTAGAGCCCTTCCGAGGACGGAACGGCATCGCCGTCCTTCAGCGTGTTGCGGTTCTGGCCGATATAGGTGGTATGCCAGCCATTGTGCGTCTTCCGCCGCGCCGTCCGGTGCGCGACCGTGCTGTCTGCCGTCAGGATCATGCGGGTGTCTCCTCTGGGCGGAAAGCATAGGACCAAAGCGGGGTTGGTGCCAAATTTGCGTGGCGGCAGGGCAGGGGAACCGGGGCCGCGACTGGCACGACCGGCACCGCGACTAGGCACCGGGTGCATGAAGAACCGCAGGGCTTCGCGGCGTTCGTCGCGTTGCACCGCCGCGCGCCCGCGGCATGCGTTGTTTCAATGGTTACGCGGCCGGCAGCGCCACGGCTGCAGCGGCGCCGCGTGGGAAAGCCCCGCTGTAAAGTTTGGTGGCGCTTGGTTTGGCCAGTGCAAAATCAGGCAGCGGGCTGCGGGCACAGGCTGTGCCATTTCCCTCGCGCTGGGCCATTGCTGCCGCCACAGCAAGTGCTAGACACCAGCCGGGACACGAACCAGGAGACGCCACGACATGGCTTACAGCCCCTTCGACCTGACCGGTAAAGTCGCGCTGGTGACCGGCGGCAACAGCGGCATCGGCCTCGGCATGGCCAGGGCGATGGCGGAGGCCGGCGCCAACATCGCCATCTGGGGCACCAACGCCGCCAAGAACGCGCAGGCCGCAGAGGCGCTGAAGCCCACGGGACGCGACATCCTGACCCTGGTCTGCGACGTCGGCGATGAAGCGGCGGTGGAGGAAAATTTCGGCCGCACGGTGGATTACTTTGGCCGCGTCGATGGCTGCTTCGCCAATGCCGGCGTGTCCGGCCGCGGCGGCCACTCGTTCCTGGAGATGAGCAGCACCGAGTGGCACCGCGTGACCCGCGTGAACCTCGATGGCGCGTTCTACACGTTCCGCGCGGCGGCGAACCACATGGTAAAGCGTGGCGACGGCGGTGTGCTGGTCGGCACGGCGTCGCTGGCAGCGATCGAGGCGGCGCCGCGGTCGGAGCACTACGCGGCCACCAAGGGCGGCATGATCTCGATGTGCCGGGCCATGGCGGTCGAGTTCGCGCGGTATGGTGTTCGCGCGCATTCGATCCTGCCGGGTTGGATCGAAACGAACATGACGGCGAATGCGGTGGCGACCGAGGGATTCAAAACCAAGGTGCTGCCGCGCGTGCCGATGCGCCGCTGGGGCGAGGGCGATGATTTCGGCGGTATCGCCGTGTATCTGATGAGTTCGGCGTCGAAGTATCATACGGGCGATACGTTCGTGATCGATGGGG
>JAFEFW010000290.1 GCA_018240405.1 Pseudomonadota bacterium | reverse complement strand
TATATTATATATAATATATAATAGAGAATCAATGAAACATGCTTCAGAAGAATCCTGACGCTACAGGCTTGGCGATAAGCTTCCACCTATATCCTTCAGGATGATGGGCCTTGTGATCGAAAGGCCTTCGCGGACGTGACAGCATTGGATTCCCTTTCTGGCGGTAGAGAGGCGGAGCGCCCCGGTTAGGGACCCCCCAGAATGCCTTATAGCGAGTTCGCGCCCTGGCACCAACGCGAGTAGGCAGAACCTCTGCGTTGTGCCGGTAGCTGCAGCTCGCTGAGGTCAGCCGGCGCAATTGCTCAAGCCTGCTGCCGATCCAGCACGCGGCGAATTCGGTGATCAACGGTCAGGCAATCTTCATATAGACGCGCTGACGCCGATCCCCAACGCGCTGATTGCCTGCCCCTCCGCGGCCGTGCTGGCCCGTCTACCAGTGCCTTCGCCTGGGGTAGTGGCCAAACTCTTTATATAGATAGATCGATCCATATAAACAACGTAGCGTATGGAGGTATGAGCGTCACGCATCGTCGCTCAGTGAGCAAAACCTTCCTATATAGCTGGATCGGCAATCGGCACCAACACGCTCAGGTTCGCCACGGTCTCCCGCCGCCACTATCTCATCTGAGACACTGGGCTACGCGGTCAGCGGTCGAGGCTGAGATGGTCGCCCAGCCCTGGGAACCGGGGACGTGATTGTAGGGGACAGGCTGGGGCAGTGACACGACGTCCTGCAGTTCCCAGGCGAACCGGTAGGGGCGCTTCCCGGCTGGGCGTTCCCGGTCTTCCCGTGACGTCCGATGGCGGGACTGAGTCGCGTCGAGCTCCTCTTCCGTAAGCGGGCCGTGGCAGCCAACAATTTTGCATACACCGACGATGACGCCGGAACCTGTTTCGATGATGCCTACCGTCTCGCGGAACCGGCAGCGTCTTGACCGAAGCTCCCAGTTTTTGGCGCCGGACAAGACGAGGGACGCCCAACGGGGTTGCAAGAAGAAGGCTCTCTGGATCATATGCTATTCTCTGATGCGCTAGTTCGTATCTGATACGTATCATAGCTTCTACAGAAGCGTGTCAGACTTTGTGTGGCGGCAGATGACAACGCTGAAAGCGGCGGAACTCCTGGCTTAGGTGCTGCGCATAGACAGGCAATAGGTATCGGAGTCTATATGTTGTCGCGTCTATTTGGGCGGCATCAACAGATAGCATCAAATGCTAAACAGCATTCTTCCAGCTCGGGCTGATTCATACAATTTGGAATTTCCCAAAATTCATTCCTGCTTCTCATAAATAAATCCGCAATGTATGTTAAATCTTTTGCCAATAAACATACTATATTGTCCTGATAAATCTGATACATCTATATGATACAAAATAAAACCCATCCTATTTTCTCCAAAAAATTCCAAAACACTTATTAATTTGTTATATATCAACTAGTTAGAGGGAGGAAAATTTGGAGTTGCCTTCTACGTTGCGTCGGGCTCAACTATCAGGTTCCACTCCGTAGCGCTTGGGATAGGCGCTGCGCCTCGTCCTCATCAACGAAGCCACACCGAAGGTGCAGATATGGCTGCTGTCGACGCATTGCAGATGTGGTGGGGAATCATAAATTCTGCCACCGGCTGGGAATGGTCGAGTTCTGTCCCCGCATCGCTGAATTTGATCGCGCGTTCCTGAAATGCCTTTATCCGGCTCATAAGGGTTATGGCTTTGCAATCTGGTAACGCGTGATCATAATAGCATATGCCCAAACATATCTCGGATGATGATACGCCCTCTACGCCTACCGCATCTCGTCGGGGTCGTCCGCCGAAGCCGGAAGGGCGCACGCCCAAGGCAGAGGTGCAACGTGCTTATCGGGAGCGCCGGAAGGCGGCTGGCATGGTCGTCCGCACCATTGACGCCGCAACTCTTGCGGCCGCCCAGGCTGGCTTGCCAACGCTCCCGGATTTCGACCCCAAGACGCAGTTAATCTGCGAGCGGGCCGTTTTCGCGGAACTCCGCAGCAATTTAGAGAACGCGTTGCATAAATTATCGCTACGCGAGGAAGAAGTTGCCCGCCTGCGACAGCGGAATGCCCAGCTTGAGGCCGACTATGCGGAGGAGCGCAGATTCCACGACATAACCCTGAAGGAGAAGATCGCGCTGCAAATGAAAATCGCAGCAACGACTCCCAAGCAACGCGGACGCGGCCCCAAAGGCTAAACGCCGACGGCTCGCGTGGTTCAGAATTCCGGCGCGGATGCTCACGGCAGCGGACACCGGCGACAGCGCTGATGGTGGTGACAAGTAGCCTCGTGGCTCTCCAAGGATAGCTGCACCTGGCTATCCCGGAGCCTGCGCCATCCGGGCCAGCGCCCCCGGCGGCTTCTAGGACATCGAGATGGCAGCCGAACGATGATGCGGGCCGCGTGCCGCCGCGGAGCGTTAGCCATCACTATTAAGGTTGCGTGGCTTTGCAGCCCGGTATCTGCTCGATCACCGGGCTGGCAATGGACGGAGTGGCAATTCGCCACTTACGCATTGGAGTTTTATCCAACCGAAGCCGAAGGGTATTTGATAACAGCCCTTCATTGCTGCTGCTGTTGCTGCTGCTGCCGCTTCTCATCCTCAATCTTCTGAATATCCTGTGGATCCTGCCCCATCTGTCTCTGTTGTTGCTGCTGTTGCTGCTCCTGTTGCGGCATAGCTAGCTCCTGTGATTTGCTGTCAAACTGCGTGGGCGTTTCGGCTTCTTCAAAGAAGGCTTTGCTGTCTTTTTCATCTTTTCCTGCTCTTTCTTCTGCTTCTTTTTCTCCTTCTCAATTTCCATTATTGCGCCATATGGCTGTTCCATTTGCTCTTCAAGCCAGAGACGTTGAATTCCAGTTTCAGGCATGGCCCGGTCCTTGTCCGCTATTAATCATGCTATGAAAGCGGCGATCTCGTGTCTGACGTCCTCGCTCTTGCTGGCAGCGACAATGCTAACAGCGGTCCAAACGATCTTGCCGGACCCGAGGTGAACTTCAAGAAGGTAGTCCTTCCCCTCACCTCCTGCAACAACAAGCAGTTTGTGCTCCTCTATAGTCTCACCGGGCTCGACCCAGCCGTGGCGCTCGAACACAGAGAACGTGCCGAGGTGCTTCCAGTCAGGTGCCAGGATCACAGCAGGCTTCGCCTCACTCGCTGCAAGGACCCGTAGAGCGGTTCCTTCCTGCCGGATGTCTATCCTGGATAGACCAACGTTTTTGACCTTCAACACAGCCATCAGGGTGGTGAAGTCTCCACGTAGGACGGCAGTTCCAGATATCGACACCTCAAGGCGGGGGTAGAATATCCGCCCCTTTACGAACTTCATGTAGGCCCATAGCCCGGCGGTAATGACCGCTATGAGCTGGATGAGCGTCAGTAGGTCCTTGAGCAGGGTGCTGATCCAGGTTGGGTAACCATGCATTTCGCTGTGGTCCTTGATTTTGTGCCGCTGAGCTAGGATGCAGATTGCTACCGCCACGCATATGGGATCTGGTTTTACGGCTCTCCAAGGATAGATGCCCTTTCAGATCCCGGAGCCTACGCCATCCGGGTGGCTAGGAACCCTGGCTTCTAGGACATCAATGATATTGAAACGATGATGCGGACCGTGTGCCAGTGCAGACTGATATCGATGCGGCGGTGGATACCATCATTTGGATCAGCCACGCATCAGCCGACCTCAACCAGCAAAACCACCCATCCGTTGCACGTGCGGGAGCGTCTCATCGTATGAGAATTAATTTGCGGAACCGATCTGATACGGTCTGTTGACGGTGCAAGAGAAGAACCATTATCTTGCACTGAAGACGCCGGAGACGCCACCGTGTCTAACCTGATCGCCATCCCCCACCCGACCATCCCGCAGCAAGCCGAGACGGACGACCAGGTCATCGCCATGTGGCTGCATGATCGCCCTGCCGGCACCGCCCGCGCCTACGACGCTGACGTTCGTGCCTTTCTGCAATCAGCCAACTGTGGTCTGCGCGACGTCACACTCGGGCACGTGCAAGCCTATGCCGATACGCTCCGTGACTTCGCGCCTGCCAGCCGCGCCCGCCGCCTGTCCTCAGTCAAGAGCTTGCTGACGTTCGCCCATACACTCGGATACCTGCCGTTCAACGTCGGTGCACCCGTCCGCCTACCGAAGGTCGAGAACCGGCTTGCCGAACGGATTGTCGACGGCGATGACCTGGCGCGTCTGCTTGTGCTGGAAACCAATCCACGGAATGCCGCCATCCTGACGCTGCTATATCGGGCAGGGCTGCGCATCTCCGAGGTTGCCGGCTTGTGCTGGCGTCACATTCAGTCGCGGCAGGATGGCGGGCAGATCGCCATTCATGGCAAGGGTGGAAAGACCCGCTTCGTGAAGATCGGGCCGAAGCTGATGGCAAAACTGGAGGCATTGCGCCCGGCTGATGCCGTGCCAGATGGCGCGGTTTTTGTCAGCCGCGAAGGCGGGCACATGGATCCGGCAAGCGTGCATCGCGTGGTCAAGAAAGCCGCTGATCGTGCCGGGCTTCCCGCGCACTTCAGTGCCCACTGGCTGCGCCACGCCCATGCCAGTCACGCCCTGGACAACGGTGCACCCGTGCATCTCGTCGCCAGCACACTGTGAGTGCCGGCCGAATAATCCCCACTTGTGCCGGTTGAAAATTCCCCA
>JAFEFW010000028.1 GCA_018240405.1 Pseudomonadota bacterium | reverse complement strand
ACGTCGTTGCCGATGGTGTAGCCGAAGATGCAGGACATCGCGTCCGCTTCGGACAGATGCTTGGCCTTCTTGCCAATGACGACGACAAGTTCGCCCTCATAGTTGATCTTCGGCGGCGCATGCGCAGGCACGACGACGTCCTGACCGTGCGCGATCAGGGCATTGTTCGCCCGGTAGCCGATATCGGCCTTCTCCGGGAATTTCGGTGTTTCGCCGCGCTTTTCCGCCATTTCGCGAATATGTGCCGCATAGTTGATGCCGGCCGCATAGAAGGTGGGCGGAATCACCGGCACCTCCAGCGTCACGGCGGACAGTTTCACGGTGCGGCCGGTCGGCGTGGCGTCCGCCCATGGCGCCCCGTTAATGACCGTGATGGCGTCACCGTCCAACACCCCGTAGGACGTGCTGCCGTCATGCGTAAAGCGAACATAGCGCATGGAGTGCCCTTCCCCCCGATTGGCCAAGATCTTTAGTCGTCGTTCTGCGCTGCGCGCGGTGCCCTGGCAAGGGTTGGGCCCGGAGGCGGCACGGCAATCGCTTGAACGCCGGACGCGTATTCATTCATCGTGCCGCCGATGCCAATCCCGCCCCATGCCTGCCGTCCCTCCGCTGGTCCACCTCCGCATTCACGCAGCGCCCGCAGAGCTCCGGGGACGCAGGGGCGTCCTCCCAACCGCCGCGGCGTGACCCGCTGGTGACGCCGTGGCATCGTGCGGGCCACCACAATGGGAGGGAACCACCGCCATGGCGCAGCAACCGCATAGCCGCTTCGCCGGCCCGGTCGATGAGTCCTGGCTCGATAAGGTCATCGAGCCGATCCTGGAACCGGAGCTGCCGATCATCGATCCGCATCACCATCTGTGGGTGCGCAACGACAACACCTACCTGCTGAACGAATTGCTGGCGGACCTGAATGCAGGCCACAAGATCATTGCGACGGTATTCGAGGAGTGCCACTCGATGTATCGCGCCGGCGGCCCACCCGAGGAGGCCTCGCTCGGCGAAACGGAATTCGTAACCGGGTTCGCGGCGATTGGGGAAAGCGGAACGTTCGGGCCCAGCCGGTTCTGTGCCCGCATCGTCGGCAATGTGAACCTGATGCTGGGCGACGCGGCGGGACCGTTATTGGAGCGGCACATCAACGCCAGTGGCGGACGGTTCGCCGGCATCCGCCATTCCACCGCCTGGGACGGCAGCGACAAGATCCACAAGGTGGTGCCGACGCCGCACATGCTCGCCGACGCGACGTTCAGAGCCGGCTATGCGCATCTGGACCGGCTGGGCCTGGCCTTCGATGCGTGGGTGTATCATCCGCAACTCTCCGAGGTCGGTGACCTGGCTGCGGCGTTTCCCAATACGACGATCGTGCTGAACCATATCGGCAGTCCAATCCTGGGCGGCCCCTATGCGGCGGACCGCGCAAAGGTGTTCGCGGACTGGAAGGCCGGCATGGCGGAGCTGGCGAAGCGGCCGAACGTAACCGTCAAGGTCGGCGCGATCCCGATCCGCCTCCCCGGCAGCGGCGCCAACCGCGATATGCCGCCGACGTCGGAGGAAACCGCGGCGGCATGGAAGCCATGGGTGCACACCTGCATCGAGCTGTTCGGCGCCAACCGCTGCATGTTCGAGAGTAATTTTCCGGTTCAGAAACGGTGGAGCAGCTACGCCGTGACCTGGAATGCGTTCAAGCGCTTGGCTTCGGGCGCTTCGGCGGCGGAGAAGGCAGATCTTTTCGCGGGAACGGCGGCGCGGGTGTATGGAGTGAGGTAGCGCTTGCCTCGGACGGATTTGCTACTGGCTGGCTGCCGTCCGGGCTACAGTGCTGCAGCATAGGTGAGACATGAATGTCGTTGTTCGTCCCAGGATTTCGCTGGCCGACTTTCTCGACTGGGAGAAGGAGCAGCCGCAGCGATATGAGTTTGATGGAACTCAGCCGGTCCCGATGACCGGCGGCACGATCGCGCATGCACGCCTCGTGCGGCGCATCGTGGCCGCGCTGACCCGCGAGTTAGGGGCCGGTTACGAGGCGTTCGGCGGTGACCTGAAAGTGCAAACGGCGCCGAACCGCATCCGCTATCCGGATGTGCTGGTGCTGGCGGGGGAGCCAAAGCCGGACGCGGACACGGTTGAGCCCATTGCCGTGGTTGAAGTTCTCTCGCCGTCCACCGCTCTGACGGACCTACGGGTGAAGCCCGAGGAATATGCGGCTGTTGCTTCGTTGCTCGCTTATGTGATCTTGCCGCAGGATGGGCCGGCCGGGGCAACGGTGCTTCGCCGATCCGGCGATTGGAAGCCGGAGCCGGTAACCGGTGCGCTTGACTTGCCAGAGCTCGGCGTCACAATCCCGCTGGCCGACCTCTACGGCTCCTAGACATTACGCGTCGTCCGCCACCGACCCGGCGACCGTTCCGCCGTCGATGACGATCGTTTGCCCCGTGACGAAATTGCCGGCGGCCGAGGCGAGGAACACCGCCGCGCCGGCGATTTCATCCGGCTCGCCAATCCGCTGCAGCGGCGTGTAGCGGGTTCGCTTGGCATACAGCACCGGGTCCTCCCACAGCGCGCGGGCGAAATCCGTGCGCACCAGGCCCGGCGCGATGGCATTGGCTCTGATGTTCTTCGGCCCCCACTCCACCGCGATGTTGCGGGCAATCTGCATGTCGGCCGCCTTGGAAATGCCATAGGCGCCGATGCGCGGCTGCCCCAGCAGGCCGCCAATGGAGGAAATAATGATGATGGAGCCGCCGCCGCGCGGCACCATGTGCGGGATTGCCATGTTGGCCAGCCACACCTGGCTGCGGATATTGGTGCCCAGCACGCGGTCGAACGCGTCATCCGGCATGCCGGCGGCGGGGCCCATGTAGGGATTCACCGCGGCGTTCTCGACCAGGATGTCGATACCGCCGCACTGCGCCACCGTCTGCTCCACCAGATTCTGCAACTGCTCCTTGTGGCCGACATGGCACGGGATCACGACGGCCTTGCCACCCTTGGCCTTGATGCCGGCGGCCACCGCCTCACAGGCGTCCGGCTTGCGGCTGGAAATGACAACCGTGGCGCCGTGCTCCGCCATGCGGGTGGCAATGGCGAGGCCGATGCCTTTGGTTGAGCCTGTGACGATCGCAACCTTTCCGGTCAGGTCGAACAGCGAGGACATGTCCCATCCCTTGTGCTTATCGCGCGGGCGGCTTGCCGCGCGGTTACCGGTGAGTATGCTGGCGGTTCGAGGAACGTCAATCAGGCAGGACCAATGGAATATCGTCGCACCGGCGTGTACAGCCGCGAACAGCTCACGCGCCTTCTGCATCCGCAGAGCATTGCCGTCGTCGGCGCCTCCACCCGCGCCGGTGCATTCGGCAAGACGGTGCTGGCCAACATGGCGCACTACACCGGCCGGTCCTACCCGGTGAACCCACGCTACACCGAGATCGAGGGCAAGCAGTGCTATCCCTCCGTCAGCGAACTGCCGGAAGTGGTCGACTGCGCGGTGATCTGCGCCCCGCGTGAGGGCGTCGAGGACATCGTCAACGACTGCGTCAAGGCCGGCGTCGGCGGCGCGATCATCTTCGCCTCGGGGTATTCCGAGACCGGCAAGGAGGACCGCATTGCGCAGCAGGAACGTCTCGCCGCCATCGCGCGTGAGAGCGGCATGCGCATTGTCGGGCCGAACTGCATCGGCGTGGTAAACGCCTCGCTGGATGCGCGCATTACCTTCATGGACATCACGCCGATCCCGCAGCCCGCCGCCAAGGCGGTGGGCGTGATCAGCCAGTCCGGCGCGCTCGGCATGGCGCTGGCGCAGGGCGTGGTGCGGGGGCTGTCGGTCAGCCATGTCATGACGTCAGGCAATTCGTGCGACGTCGATATGGCCGACTACGTGAACTACCTGGTCGATGATCCGACCTGCGCGTCGATCGCCTGCGTGTTTGAGGGCATGTCGACGCCGGAACGCCTGCTGCTGGCGGCGGAGAACGCGTGGAAGGCGGACAAGCCGCTGGTGATCTTCAAGATGGCGACCGGCGAATACGGCGCACAGGCGGCAATGTCGCATACCGGCTCGCTGGCCGGCAGCCACGAGTCGTATCGCGCGGTGTTCCGCAAGGCCGGCGCCGTGGTGGTGGACGATTTCGAGACGCTGATGGAGACGGCCGCGTTCTTCGGCAAGGCGCCCTCGGCGCCGAAGGCGCCGGGTGCCGCGGTCATCGCGGCGTCCGGTGGCGCGGCGATCATGTGCGCCGACCGCGCGGAGCAGAACGGCGTGCCAATGCCGCAGCCGGCGCCGGAGGTGAAGGCGATCCTGGAGAGCCGCATTCCGGAATTCGGCTCGTCGCGCAACCCTTGTGACGTGACGGCGGCGGTGCTCGGCGATCCGGAATCATTGCAGGACTGCGCCAATGCGCTGCTGGGCGACCCGCAGTATGGCGTGCTGGTCTCGCCGATGACCTACGGTTCCGCCGCATCGGCGAAGCGGCCACTGGTGTACAACGACCTGGCGATCAAATACGGCAAGATGGCCTGTGCCGTGTGGCAGACCGAGTGGCAGGACGGTCCCGGCGTGGTCGAGGCCAACGGTTCGGAGCGCATCGCGCTGTTCCGTTCGATGAACGCGTGCTTCTCGGCCATCGCCGCCTGGCAATGGCGCGGCGAGAAGCGCGCTGCCGGACCGCAGGTGGTGGCACCGACGGATAGCGCGACGCTGGCCCAGGCCAGAGCGATGCTGGCCGCGGCGAAGGGCGAGACGGTGACGGAGCGCGAGGTGAAGGCGCTGCTGTCGCTGTATGGCGTGCCGGTGGTGGGTGAGAAGCTGACGCAGTCGGCCGATGAGGCGGTCGCGGCAGCCGAGGCCCTGGGCTACCCGGTGGTGATGAAGGTCGAGTCGCCGGACATTCCGCATAAGACGGAGGCCGGCGTGATCCGGCTGAACCTGCGCGACGCTGCCGCGGTGCGCGAGGCCTATGCGGCGGTGATGGCAAATGCCGGCAAGGCGGCGCCCGCGGCGCACATTAATGGCGTTCTGGTACAGCCGATGGTGCCGCAGGGCGTCGAACTGGTCGTGGGAGCGCGCAATGATGCGCTGTTCGGGCCGCTGATCGTGGTGGGCCTGGGCGGTGTGCTGGTGGAGGTGCTGAAGGATTCCGCGATCGCCCCTGCCCCGGTCACCGCGCACGATGCCGAGGCGATGCTGCGCCGGTTGAAGGGGGTGAAGCTGCTGGAGGGGTTCCGCGGCATGGCGGCGGTCGATATCGGCAAGCTGTCGCAGGTGATCAGCGATATTTCACGCTTCGTCGCCGATCACCGCGACAGCGTGGCGGAGTTGGACGTAAACCCGTTGATTTGCGCCGGCGACCGGATCACGGCAGTGGACGGGCTGATCGTGCCGATCCGGAAGTAGGCTTGGGTGGGCCCGGTCCGCGGTTGGCGCGGATCGGGTATCGCTTGCGTTGCGGCGGGGGAGTCTGTAGAGGAGGCGCCTTCGCCGCGGGCGTGATGGAGAGGTGCCGGAGCGGTCGATCGGGGCGGTCTCGAAAACCGTTGTACTCTTATGGGTACCGAGGGTTCGAATCCCTCCCTCTCCGCCAGTCCACATCGGCTACGGCCACAGCCCGTTCTGACCAGCCTGCGCCGACATTGCCGGCAGCCACACTTTCAGCCTCGCAGCGTGCCCACCGGGCCCTGCTTCCAAACCCATTGTTGCACGATCCGGCCGCTCTACGCGGTGACAGCAGCCGCGCGACGCGCCCGCCGCCGGTGGCTTGCCCGGCGCTCAGAAGAAGTGGATGGCCGGCGGCGGCACATCACGCCGCCGACGCCGGCCACGTCCGATCCCGGTGGTTAGCCGATCTGATACTTTTCGAATATGACCTTCATCCGTCCCGCAGCCTCGTCGACGGCCTGATCCACCGTCATGTTCTTCTGGGTGATGTTTGCTTCCGCCTGGCTCCAGACCTGCTCTGACAGCACCTGGGCGTAGGCCGGATTGCGGTTCATCCAGTTCGGGATGGTCGGCTGTATCAGCCCGGCCTCCACTGCGACCGGCCGATGCGGATCTTTCGGATCGGTCCAATACGGATCTTCCTTGACGATCTTCATCATCACCGGCAAGTAACGAGCTCGGGTCTCCTTCAGGTAGTTGTTCAGGCTGTCGGGCCGGATGAAATCACGCAGCAGCGCCTTGCCACCATCCAGGTTCTTTGCGCCCTTTGGAATTAGGCACGGCGACACCGCCAGCACGCCCAGCATCGGTTTGCCGTCATTGCCCAGCGGCCGGCCGAACGTGATGATCTCCTTGTAATACTGGTCCGTCTTGTCGGACTGCGCCACCGCGATCGAGATCGTCGCGTTCGGCGTCATCACGACCTGCTTCGCGTAGAATGCATTGTTGTTGTCGACATCGCCCCAGTTGATCGCGCCGGGCGGGACGTAGCCCTTCTTGTAAGGCGTGGTAAGCCGCTCCAGCGCGGTCGCCGCCGCCTTCCGCACCGTCGGATCATCGATATTCAGCTTGCCGTTCGGCAGCACGATCTGCTCACCGCCATAGGCCAGCAGAAACGCGGCGTACAGATTGCCGGCGTCGGCCTCCTTCGCCGCCATTGAGTAGCCCAGGCCGAAGATCCGCTTACCCTTGCCGCGCAACTTGTCCTGCACGGTTTGGAAGAAGTCGAAGAACGCATCCTGCGTCTTCGGGATATCGGCGTCGGTGAAGCCGGCTTCCTGCACCAGCGGCCGCCAGACCTCGTGCATTATGGTGGAACATTTGATCGGCACAGCGTAGTTCGAATACTTCTTCTGCGCCGCGTTGTAGTAGCGCGCGCCGGCAAGCGCCGTGGGAATGAACTCGGCCTTCTGCGTGTCCAGCACATCGGTCAAATCTTCCAACTGATCGTTCCACGCTGCGCGTGGCACCAGGAACCGGTCAGCCGTGACGCAATGCACGAGGTCGGGTACATCGCCCGTCTGCATCCCGGCAACCAGCTTGGTGATCAGGTCGGGATCGCTCATGAACGAGAGATTGACCTTGGTGCCGGTCCGCTTCTCCCAGTCGGCCATCGCATTGATGATGGCCTTGTTCTCCTGCTCGTAAAAGCCCTGGCTCCACCAGACAGTGACCTCACCACTCGCGGCACGCGCGACATAAGGTTTGGCCAGAACCACAGCACCCGCCGTTCCCAGCCCGGCGAGAGTGTGGCGCCGTGTCAGTCGTGTCATTGCTTTTGTTTCCCTGGACATCGGTTCCTCGGTCGTTTTGGAATTTCAACGGCGCCTGGCTCAGCCTTTGACACCGCCCATGGTCAGCCCACCCGTCATCCTGCGCCGGAAGCCGTAGTAGATGATCAGCGGCGGCAGGGCGTAGATGATGGCTGCGGCCATCAGCAGGTTCCATGGCGCCTCGTCACCCGCCAGGAATTTTCCTAACGCCACGGGTACGGTCACCACAGAGCCACCCGACAGCAGCAGGAAGGCATAGAGATATTCGTTCCACGACAGCAGCAGTGCATAGGTGCCAATGGCGACCAGCGCCGGCGCCATCAGCGGCAGGTAGACACGGAAGAAGATCTGCGGCGGCGAGGCGCCGTCGATCCGGGCGGCCTCATCCAGTTCCATCGGGATCGAGGTGCCATACTGCTGGAAAATGAAGATCGCATACGGCGTGGCGAACGTCACCTCAACCGCAATGACGGCAATAGGGTTATTTGTCAGGCCATACTTGCCCATGATGCTGAAGAACGGGATCGCCAGGAATGACATCGGAATCGTATAGGTCAGCAGCGCGGCGTGGGTCAGCATCCAGCCCTTGGTGGTGCGCATTCGGCCAATGACGAAGCTGGTCAGGCTACCGATGGCAAGCGTCAGGAAGGAAACGGTGATGCCGATGTAGAAGCTGTTGCCCATCTGGCTCCAGAACGACTTCAGCAGCCAATAGGTCTGGCGGAACACCGTATCAAACGCAATCAGGCTGGGCGAAAGCGGCAGGATGGAAGTGCTGAGCACCTCCTCCTTCGGCTGCAGCGATACCCGGACCATGTTATAGATCGGCAACAACGTCCACAGCAGCAGCACAGCCGATATAAGCGCGACGCCCGTGTGCGAGACGAAGCGCGACAGGCGAGCAGTCCGGGCGTAGCTCATATCGTCACCTGGTTCCGGCGAAGCTGTCGCATCAGCAGGATCACCAGCGGGATCAACAGCGGCAGCGCGGTCAACACGGTGGCCATGCCCAGGCGCGGATCGCCCAGTTCGAAGGCGTTGCGCACGCCCAGCGTCGCCAGCACATGGGTCGACAGCGCCGGCCCGCCGCCGGAGATGAACCGAACGGCGTTATAGTCGCCCAGCGCCCAGATGGTGGAGAGCAGCGTGCACACCAGGTACAATCCTGCGATCAGCGGCATGGTGACATGGGTGAATTTCTGCACCGAGGTGGCGCCGTCCACATCCGCGGCCTCATACAGTTCGCGTGGGATGGCAAGCCGGCCGGCCAGGAAAATCAGCGTCCAGAATGGTAGCCACTTCCAGATATGGCCGTAGATGACGGAGCCGAGTGCTAGGTTCGTACTGTCCAACCAGGGCGGGCCATCCACTTGGAACAGGTCCCAGATGATGTTGTTGATCAGGCCCCACTGCCCGTTGAGCATCCAGTTGATGCTGAGATAGCTGGGGAGCGCGGGAATCGCCCATGGCAACATGAAGATCAGCAGCATCGCTTTGAACCACCAGCCTTTGCGCGCAAAGAAGCCTGACAGCAGCATGGCGATGGCAAGCTTCAGGTTTACGCCGAACAGCAGGTAGAGCAGCGTGTTGATGATGGTGCGCGTGTAGATCGGATCTTCCAGCAGCGCGCGGTAGCTGGCCACGCTGCTGCCCAGCCACAGGCCATAGCCGATTGGATAGATGACAAAGACCAGGAACACCGCCACGTAGGGTGTTGCAAATGCCGCCGCCCAGTAGCGATCCGCCGCGAATAACCCGCCCCGCCGCATGCTGGTCTGCCGCACCGGGCGCGTGGCCGGTGTTTCCATGGTCGCCGCGGTCGGCATGCTCGAACGTTTCCCTGTCGTTGTCTTACCCGTTCTGGCCTCTCAGACGATCGAACGGTTTCTGAGCGAAGTCTGTCAAGTTTGCTGGCCCCATACAATAGCCCAGCGCATGCCTGGTCTGTTTGGCACCATCTGCGACAGAGCGTCGCCGGTGCGCCTCTGAGTCCTTCGAACGTGGAGGCAATAGTCGCCTACGGTCCACGATTGTGGGGGATCTTCGCCACAACGAACGGCGCTGGCGGCCGCAACTGCCGCAGTCTTTGTGCCTGGCTCCGCTGACGGCCATCATCGCGTCTTACCTGTCGGCAGACGCAGTTATCCTGCAAACGGGATAGTGATCGATCGCACGCTCCGTCTGCACCGCACTCATAATGAACCGAACTAGTAACAGAACCACTTATGCCACCAACTCAGCCTATATCGTCCCCAAGCTCCTGTTTGCTGGCTGGTACGCTGGAAATGACGCCACACCGACTGAAAACCGTGCAGTGACCTCTTCCGGGCGGCCGATGCCCGCGTCGCACCAATCCACTGGCTTGGTCGGCAGACGATATCGCGTCGATTCGCCGACTTACTCGGGATATGCCGATCCGCATACAGGACGGCGCTTTGGCAACGCTCCGCCAAGCGGGATTTGCGGCCTTCTCCCGACCATGCGCTGCCGGTCGATGGTATACCGATTGAGCACGATTCATCCTGGCAGAAGAAGATCTGGCAGAAACCTTCATCGACAATTTCGATCGTCTATCATTCGAAAACCGGAAAGAGCACGACTTGCCGGTGCTGCTGGTGCATCCGGAAGCGAGGTAGCAACCGGGAAACACTGAGTATCAGTCTGCCGGTGACCCTTCATCGAATACGTGTGCTGTTCCTGTCACCGTAAGGCGCACGGAGGCTCCTACATCAAGCAGGTCCCTGCGCATCTGCGGCAGCGCCAGAAGCTGGCCTGGATGCCGATCCGTGGCCGTTAGGCGTATGCTCACCTGGCACGTCGAGCCGCCAAAATCGAGATCGACAATTTCGCCCCATGGTCCGCCACGTAGCCGACCCTCGCTCGGCCGGCACGGCACAAGGGCGATCTGCTCCGGCCGCAGCATGATCATCCGCGGACCTTGCATGGCAACGTGCTCGGTTGGAATCCGTCCGAGTCCACACGCCGCATAGCCGGCGCCCAGCATTGCCGGCAGGATGATGGCATCGCCGAGAAAAGTTGCGACCATAGGGGTGCGCGGTCGCAAGTAAAGCTCGTGCGACGTGCCTGCCTGGCACACCTTCCCATTGGCCATAACCACAAGCTGATCTGCAAACGACAACGCCTCCGCCTGATCATGCGTAACCAGGATGGTGGTGATTCCCGCATCGGCCAGTAAGGCGGCAACCATTCGGCGCGTGCTGGCGCGCAGCCCGGTATCGAGGGCGGAAAATGGCTCGTCCAGCAGCATCATCCGCGGCTCTCGGGCCAGGGCCCGCGCGAGTGCGACCCGCTGCTGCTGTCCGCCCGATAGTGCATCCGGACGGCGATCCGACATGGCCAGATCGAGTTCGACCTTTCGCATCAACTCCGCAATGCGCGCTGCCCTGTTCGGTGCGGCACGGTCCAGGCCAAAGCCGATGTTGTCGGCGATGCTCAAATGCGGAAACAATGCACCGTCCTGCATGACGAGCCCGACGCCCCGACGATAAGCCGGGAGGGCCGCTGGACCATCGGCAAGCACCGCCCCATCCAGGACCACCTGTCCGGCATCCGGAACGTCGAAGCCGGCGATTAAACGCAGCAGCGTCGTCTTGCCGGAGCCGGATGGGCCGACAATCGCGGTCCGGCTGCCAGCCGTGGCTTGTAGTGTGACGTTGTCCAGCGCGACGGCTGCGCCAAATCGCTTCGTCACGCAGTGCAGCCGCAGGAAGCTCATCGCCCGGCCATACGCCTGGACTGGCTGTGGAGCAGCCAGACGAGCGGCAGTGAAAACAAGATCATGATCAGCGCATATGGCGCGGCGGCGGCATAATCGAGTTCGGCGGTATAGGCCCAGAAACCGGTGGCCAGGGTCTGGGTGCCGTTCGGCGCCAGCATCATCGTGGCCGTCAACTCATTAGTAATACCCAACGCGACCAGCGCCAGACCGGCGGCAGCACCCGGCGCAGCCAGGCGCATTGTCACCGCCCAGATTGCGCGCGCCGGGGAGCGGCCAAGGCTGCCAGCGATGTGTTCCAGTTCAACCGGCGCCTGGGCAATGCTGCCCCGCAGGCTGAGGATGGCGCGCGGCAGGAACATCAACATGTAGGCGAAGACGAGGGTTGCAACGCTCTGATAGAGCGGCAAGGCGACACGCACCGTAATGGTAACCAGGGCAAGCGCGATCACCACGCCCGGCAGTGCACCGACGATATAGTTGCACCCTTCCAGTGCGCGCTGCAGCCGCCCCGGCGCCCGGACGGATAGCCAGGCCATTGGGATGGCCGCCACCGTTGCTGCGGTGCCCCCGAGCAGAGCGTACAATATTGTCTGGGCGAGGGCTGAGCCGATTTCATCCACTCGCCACACCGCTATACCGCCGGCAAGCAGCCAGCGCGCTAACGTCACCAGCGGCACGCCAAGCGTCAGCACAACGAGACCGACCAAGCCGACGAGGCAGGGCAACGCCAGCCAGCCGAGGCGGATGCGCACCGGCAACCGTGCGGCGCCTGCGCCGACGCGCGCGTATCGCTCCCGCCCCCGAAGACCGGCCTCCAGCGTGAGGAATCCGAAGCAGCACAGAACCAGGACACCCGCCAGCGTATTCGCCGCAGGTCCGTTATAGGCCGATTGAAACTGATCGATGATCGCGGTGGTGAATGTGTCGAAACGGATCATGCCGTACAGGCCGTACTCGGCCAGCAGGTGCAGGCCGATCAGCAGTGATCCGCCGCAGATCGCCACCCGCAGTTGCGGCAGCACGACGCGCCAGAAGACGCGCCATGGCGGGTGGCCAAGCGATGCAGCGACTTCCTCAAGGCCGGGATCGAGGCGGCGCAGCGTCGCGGCGACAGGCAGATAAAGAAATGCCGCGTAGGCGATCACGGACACCATGACGGCGCCCGGCAGACCGTGCAGTCCCGGCGCCACGGTCGCCCAGGCATAGCCATGAACGAAGGCCGGCACGGCCAGTGGCGCCACGGCAAGGGCGGACCAGATCCGGGCGCCAGCCAAGTCGGACCGTTCCGTCAGCCAGGCCACGGCAACTGCGAGGACGATGCACAACGGGACGGTGACCGCAGCGAGCAGGACGGTGTTGAGCAAGAGCTCCGCGACGCGCTGGCGAAACAGCATGGTGGACAGGACCGGCCAGCCGGTGCGCACGCCCATGTCGATGATAAAACCAATGGGCAGCAGCGTCGCCAGCGACACCACCAGTGCGGCAATCTTAACCCATACCGCGCGCGCCGAGTGCATGCGCCGGCGCGACCTCAGGGCCACCGGAACGTCCTGGACCGCTTCGGTCGCACCCGCCACGGCCGCGCACTGCGGCTTAGCCGTGAACGGCCGGATCAGTTCGTCATTCGTGTCCAGGTTACAGGAGGCCCGCTGCCATCATCAGATCGGTCACCTTCTTGCTGTTCAGCTTTGCCGGGTCAACCTTTGGTGCCTGCAGCTCGTTCAGCGGCACCAGCTTCGGGTTCGACGAAGCACCCACCCCAACCGCATATTCGAAGGAGTCCCCCGTCCGCAGAATGTCCTGTCCGCCCTTGCCGGTGACCCATTTCAGGAAAGCCTCCGCCTGCTGCTTGTTCTTGCTGGAAGCCAGAACGCCACCGCCGGAGACGCTGACGAACGCGCCGGGATCCTGATTCCGGAAGTAGTGCAGGCTGACATTGTTGCTGTTTTCGCCGGTCTTCGCTTGATCACCGAACCAGTAGTAGTTGTAGATGACGGCTGTATCGACCTGACCGGCGTTGACTGCTTTCATCGCGGTGCTGTTGCCGCGATAGGCAACAAAATTCTCCTTCATCGCCTTCAGCCAGGCGGCCGTGGCTGCCTCCCCTCTCAGGTCGAGCAGCGCGCTGACGATCGCCTGGAAGTCTGCACCGGTTGGTGACGCGGCCCATCGGCCCTTCCACTTCGGATCGGCGAGGTCCAGCAGCGACTTTGGCAATTGATCTGCCGTCAGCTTGGTCTTGTTATACACGAATACCGTGCTTCTGGCTGCAATTCCGACCCAGTTCCCGGTGCTTGGCCGATACTGCTCGGGCACCTGCGCCCTGATATCAACTGGTACCGGCTCGAACAGCTTCGCGTTGTCCACCAATGCCATAGCGGGCGAGTTCTCGGTCAGGAACACGTCCGCCGGAGAAGCTGCACCCTCCTGCACGATCTGGTTGCCGAGCTCCATGTCGCTGCCATTACGCACCGTAACTTTAATGCCGGTGTCGCGGGTGAATGCCTCCACCCAGGCTTTCGTCAGGCTGACATGCTGTGCGTTGTATACGGTTATGCCGTCCGGTGTCTGGGCCATCGCCGCAACCGGGCCAGAGAGCAGCGCCAGTGCCAAAGCGCAGCGGCGTGTGAGCATGAGCGACAGGCAGCGCATATCAGCTTTCCCAGACGTATATGAGTGTCCGCCGGATATCGCGATTGCGGTTCATTCGCAATTGGCCAGCGGCACAATAACGAAAGATGGATCAGATGTAATGGTTGGTGCAGGGCCGCTTCAATTGGTGCGCCAGCTCACGCCGGCTGGACCCGTGCTGTCACGCATCGGGCGCCTCTTCGTCCGGATAACCGCTAAAATGGCCGGTGAGGCCAACGCCACTGCGGCAGACGCAAGGCGACCGCTAAACCGTTGCCCGTCCCTGCCGGCGGCAGCCAAGCCGATGCCTGCCGGCCCCACGGGATACGCGCACCGAGGCCAGTATTAGGCTGTGCACGTCCTGCGAGGTGGAAAGGTCGCCGGCGGAGCAAAATTCGATTGCCGGCCCGCTCGCCGGCAGTGCCGCGGCTCGGCCGGCGCAGCTCTATATTTCCCGCCGGCAGGCGGTAATATGACGGCACGCAATTTGCTCTCACCGGCAAAGAACGACCGGGAACAGCCTATTTCGCCATGAGTGCTATGCCGATCCTTAATGCAACACCTCCGATCGCGCCCTTGACCGGTGTTGCCGCGGAATTGCAGGGCTTAATCGATGAGCAGTACGCCCTGCATGTAGGCAACGCCGATGGCGTCCTCGCTGACTATATTCCAGAGCTTGCCAAGGTGCCGCCGGACCAGTTCGCCATCGCCATGGCTACATACCAGGGCCAGATCTTCAGCGCCGGCGACACCGGCGTGGAATTTACGATCCAGTCCGTCTCCAAGGTGTTCACCTTTGCCATGCTGCTGGAGATCGCAGGCCGCGCGGAGACCTACCGGGCCGTGAACGTCCAGCCCAGCGCCGATCCGTTCAACGCCATCCTGCTGGATCCAAAGAACAACCGCCCGTTCAACCCGATGGTCAATGCCGGGGCCATCGCGGTCGCCGGCCGGTTGCGTCAGGATCTGGGGAAGTCCGCATTCGACGAGGTGCTGAAGACGTTTGAGCGCGCCGCCGGCCGCAAGCTGGAGGTCGATGACGCCGTTTTTCAATCGGAACGGGATACCGGTCATCGCAACCGCGCCATCGGCCATCTGCTGCGGGCGGTGGACGTGTTCGACGTGCCGGTGGACGAGGTCCTGGACCTGTATTTCCGCCAGTGCTCGATCAAAGTGACGGCCATCGATCTTGCGGTGATGGGCGCCACGCTGGCCAACCTTGGGACCAATCCGCTAACGGCGGATGACGTGTTCCACCTCGATGCCACCCGTGACACGCTGTCCATCATGTTCACCTGCGGCATGTACGACGGCGCCGGCGACTGGTCGATCAACGTGGGGCTGCCCGCCAAGAGCGGCGTGGGCGGTGGCATCATGGGCGTGGTCAATCGGCAGGCCGGAATCGGCGTGTTCTCGCCGCGCCTGGACGAGAACGGCAATTCAGTCCGGGGCAAGTTCTCCTGCATGGGGCTGGCGGAGCAGATCGGATTGCATGCCTTCGATCCGACCAATCCCGGCTCCACGTATCTGCGCCGGCTCACCGCGCCGAGGCGATAGCGACGCCGCAACGTCTGCGCCGGGCAACCGCCGGCGGCGCCGCCGCGTTGCACCGGTACGGCAACCGGAGGCGGCAATGGCAAAGGACGAGAAGAGCTACGAGAAGGCGCGCGACTTGACCGAAAAGGCCCTGGACTCCTACGTCGAAAGCGACGACGCCCGGGGCGACGAACTCGTTGAGCAGGCGAAAGCGGTCAACGAAAAGGCGGTTCGGGACGTGCAGGATGAGCTGGAAGAGGACGCCGGCGCTGAACACGACCCTGCAAAGCTGCAGAAGTCCGGCGACAGCAGGTAAGACCAGCGCTCTCTACGTCCGTCGTGACGGACGTAGAGAGCAGCGTACCTATTTCGGCTGATTCTGTTGGAGCGACTCGGCCAGGCTGAGATGCTGCTTCAGGACCGGAAGATACTTCTGGGCAAAGTTCTTTAGTGCCGGGTCCTTCCCCTGCGTCGCCTCATGCTGGAAGTCCTCGACGTCCTTTCGATGATCCGCAACCATGTGCTGCACGTAAGCCTGATCGAACGCCCCACCTTTTTGCCCCTGTAACGACGTCATCATTTCACGCGTTGCGGCATCGGGCGCTGTAGGCAGCACCAGGTTCTGCTTCTTGGCGATCGCCATGAGTTCGTCGTTGGCCTTGCTGTGATCGGTCACCATCCGCTGGCCAAATGCCTTGACATTCGCCGACGCGGCGTTCTGCGCCGCCAGTTGCCCCAGTTGAACTTCGGCAAGACCGCCCGCGGCCGCCTTGTTGGCAAAAGTCTTGTCGGCCGCCGGCGCGTCAGCAAAGGCGGGCACGAACGTGAACGCGAGCGCTGCGGCGCCTGCTACGACGGAAAATGATTTCATTGGGAGGTCTCCTGATGCGCAGTGACGCTGATTACCGGCACGATCTGTGAGCCCGCGTCGGACCCCGAGATGAGGTCACGCCGCATGGCCAGATGTGTAGTACCGAAATGAATAGCGATGCATGGCGCCGGATGGCCGCCACACAATGCACAGTTCGGCTTCGCCGGTCTGCTCGCCCCAACGATACGGCAGACCAGACGGTTGCCCCTACGGGTTGCACTTCGTTGTGTGGTGTCCCGCACCCATGACGGCCCGGCCGAACCGGGCCGCGGACGACCAGCAGTTCAACGCCGGCATGGCGCCGACTGGCGCAGCGCCGTCAGCGGTCGGCGCGCCGCAGGATCATGTTTGCCAGCACATCTGCTCCGGCTGTCGCATCCTCGGGTGAGCACCATTCCAGCTCACTGTGTGACCACCCGCCGCGACAGGGTACGAAGAACAGGGCGGTCGGACAGACATAGTGCATATTGACGGCGTCATGTCCGGTCAGTGTCGCAAGCCGCATCGCCGCATGACCAAGCTCTGCAGCGATCTCCTCCGTCAGTTCGACCATCTCCACAGGAAAATCAAAACGGTCGCGAGCGGGGGCGCGTATCATTTCTACTTCTATGTTAAGCGCCAGGGCGATCCGTTGAGCCGCCGCCTCGATCGCGTCCAGCGTGCCGTCCCTCCCGTCGCGGTCCGCATGCACCAGCAGGAACCCGACTTCGGCACGATGCGGAACGATGACCCGGTTGTTCGGCCAGACATCCATCGTCGCGGCGCTGGCCGCACCCTGCGGTTCCAGCGCGTGGCCGATACGCTCGATCTCCACGACCAGCTGCGCCGCGCCGGCCAGTGCGTTGCGGCGGCGCGACATCGGCGTGGTGTGGGCATGGCTGTTCGCGCCGGTGAAGGTGATGAGCGCGCCCCCATTGTACTGCGTATTGGTTACCGCGCCGATCGTGGTGCCTGCCTCCTCCAGTAGCGCCCCCTGCTCGATGTGCAGTTCGAGGTAGCTGTCCACCGAACGGCCGCCGATGGGCGCAGCCCCGCGATAGCCGATGCGGGCGAGTTCCTCACCCATCACCAGTCCATTGCGATCGCGGCCCTGCAACAGGGCCTCCTGCCCTATGCGACCGGTGAACACACCGGAACCGGCAAGTCCGGGCGCGAAGCGGGCCCCCTCCTCGTTCGTCCAATTGACCACCTCGATCGGCCGCCTCGTATGGATGCCGGCGCGATCCAGCGCCCGGACTGCCTCCAGCGCGGCCAGCACGCCCAACGGCCCGTCAAACTTGCCCCCGGGCATCTGCGTGTCGAGATGGCTGCCGGCCAGCACCGGTGGCAGGGTGGGGTCGCTGCCCTCGCGCCGGGCGAAGATGTTGCCGACACCATCGATCGTGACCGTCAGGCCGGCCTCCTTGGCCCAGAGCACGAACAGGTTGCGCGCATCGCGATCCCCGTCGGTCGCTGCAGGACGAAATGATCCCCCACCTGGCGTGCCTGCGATCGCGCCGATCGTCATCAGGTCGGACCATAGCCTTTGGCCGTCGGTGCGGATGAGGCGGGTGTTGGATGCTGCTGCATTGGGCATGACGGCAACTCTCATCGACGTGACCGGCTGGCGCAAGATCAGTACGGGCCATCGCAGCAACGCAGGGCAGTCAGCACGAGACGCTGCACCATCCGTTACGCATCCTCATTACGGTAACGCTTCATTAGGCGCAGCACGATGATGGACATGACGCTGAACTTGCGTCAAAGTATACAAACTAAAAATTGCAGTTGGCCACGCTTGGCCGAACCGCGGCATCCTTTATCTGTTCAATTGCATGTTCGTGAATCATTGGCTTCAGCACTTCCGGCGACCGGATCGGAGCGGCGAATTACACGCCGGGCGGTCGGGCGCATTGTATCGGGCAAGGCGAACCGTCACCTCGCCTAAAGAGCTGCGCGCAATCCTCGGGCGGGTGTTGCCGACACAGGCGTCCAAAGTGATCGATCATATTGATAAGCATTGCCAAACATGGATAGAGCGCTGTCCATTTGTTGTGATTGCGAGCTATAATGCGGCCGGAGAAGTTGACGTGTCGCCTAAGGGCGATCCGCCAGGCTTCGTGAAAATCGTTGATCACAAGACGCTCGCCATTCCAGATCGTATTGGTAATCATCGTGGCGATACGCTGGCCAATGTCCTTGATAACCCCCGCATTGGTTTAATGTTCGTTATTCCCAAGCGCGGCGAGGTCCTGCGCGTGTCTGGTGCCGCTCAAATTGTCCTGGATACGGAATTACTGGACCGCATGATCGTCAACGGCCATCGGCCTGATCTGGCTCTTCTTGTGCGTGTCGAGGAAGCCTTCTTCCACTGCGGGAAGTCGATGATCAGGTCGCGGATGTGGCACCCGGACCAGTGGGGCTCGATCGACGGCCTGCCAACCTACGCCCAGGCCCTCAGGGATCACGGTCAGTTGTCCGAGCCGACAGCGACGGTGGAAGGAATGGTGGCAGAGAACGAGGAGAAGCGTCTCTATTAGGCCCGGTCCGGCCGCCACGCCGAGCTATCCTCAGATGATCGCGTGCCGGACCTTTGCCGAGATCAACTCGCTCAACACCACAGTTGCCAGGATCAGCAGGAAGATCATCGTCACCTGCGGCCAGGCCAGCACGTTCAGCGACGCTTGCAGTTGCAGCCCTATCCCCCCGGCGCCGACCAGGCCCAGCACCGTCGCCTCGCGCACGTTGATGTCCCAACGGAACACCGCGATGCCGGCGAAGGCCGGCAGGATCTGCGGCACGATCGCATAGTCGATCACCTGCCAACGCGAGGCGCCGGTCGCCTCGATCGCCTCGACGGCGCCGGCGTCGATCTCCTCGATTGCCTCATATAGCAGCTTGCCGACGAAGCCGATCGACCGGAAGCCGATGGCGACAATGCCGGCCAACACGCCCGGGCCGATGATCGTCACCAGCAGCAGCGCCCAGATCAGCGAGTTGATCGAGCGCGACGAAGCGATGACCAGCAGCGCCAGCGGACGCAGCGCCAGCCGGCTTGGCGTGGTGTTGCCCGCGGCCAGAAATGCCACCGGCACGGCGATGACAGTGCCGAGCAGCGTGCCGAGCGTGGCAATGTTGAGGGTGTCCCACAATGGCCACCACAGCCTGTCGAGGTACGACCAGCGTGGCGGCACCATGCGGCTGCCGATATCCGCCGCCTGCTGCGGTGCATCCAGCACGAAGGACCAGATTGTGTCCTTCGTCATCACCTGCCAGCACAGCACGAACAGCGCAACGAACATCAGCCAGCCGAACCAGCCCGCGAGCCGCGCCCGCGTGCTGCGGTGCTGCCAGACCGGGCGGCCGGCGCCGGCCGGGACCGGCATTACAGCAGCCGCCGGCGGATATGACCGGAGCCATACTCGCACAACATGACGATGGCGATGATGACCATCAGGATCGCCGCGGCCGAATCATATTCGTAGCGTTCCATCGCCGTGTTCAGCGTGGCGCCGATGCCGCCGGCGCCGACAATGCCGATCACGGCCGATTCACGGAAATTGATGTCGATCCGATACAGTCCAATGCCGATCAGCCGCGGCATCACCTGCGGCTGGATGGCATAATTCACCAGTTGCCACCAGCCGGCGCCAGTCGCTCTGATCGCTTCGGCCTGGGCTTCGTCGATGTCCTCGATGTCCTCGGCCAGCAGTTTTGCCAGGAAGCCGATTGTGGTGAAGGACAGCGTCAGGAAGCCGGCGAACGGGCCGAAGCCGAACATGGCGACGAACAGGATGGCGACGATGATCTCCTGCAGCGCCCGGGCCGCCGCAATGATGAAGCGGCAGACCAGGTAGACCGGCAGCGGCGAGATGTTGCGCGCGGCGCCGAGGCCGACCGGAATCGCCAGCAGGATGCCGACAGCCGTCGCCGTGACGGTCATCGTCAGGCTTTCCTGGAAGCCGATCAGGATGTCTTCCCAGCGCGCGAGGAAATTCGGCGCCAGGAAGCCCTGCACAAAGCGCCAGCCGCGCGGGAGACCGTCATACAGCCGCAGCCAGTTGACGTGCACCGACGACACCGCCACCGCCAGGTACACCAGCGCACCACCATACAGCGCCCAGCGCAGCGGGCGGCTCGCGATCAGCAGCGGCTTGCGGCGCCAGTGCCGGGCGATCGCACCGCTCATATCAACCCGGCCATCCGCTCCTCGCTACGCTCCTCGCCGGTCTCCGGCGCATCGTCCGCGGCACGGCGCATCGCAGTCCAATCCTCCTCGCCGTAGATGCGCGTCAGCGCGGCTTCGTTCAGCCCGGCCGGCGGTCCATCGAACACGATCTCCCCGCCGCGCAGCCCGACGATGCGCTGAACGAATTGCTGGGCCAGAAGCACATCGTGGATGTTGATCAGCGCCAGCAGGCCACGCTCCTCGCAGATCTCCCGGATCAGCCGCATGATCTGCCGCGCGGTTCGCGGATCGAGGCTGGCCGTCGGTTCGTCCACCAGCAGCATGTCCGGGTTCTGCTCCAGCGCTCGGGCAATGCCGACGCGCTGCCGCTGTCCGCCGGAGAGCGCATCGGCGCGCTGATCGGCGAAATCGGACAACCCGACCCGGTCCAGCAGTGCGAACGCAGCCTCGATATCGGCCTGCGGAAAGCGGCGGGTAAAGCTGCGCCAGAACGGCACGTATCCGAGACGACCGGACAGCACGTTCTCCATCACGCTCAGCCGCTCCACCAGGGCGAATTCCTGAAAGATCATGCCGATGCGCCGCCTTGCCTGCCGCAGCCGCCGGCGCGACAGGGCGGTAATGTCGATGTCCTTCAGGCTTACCCGCCCGGTCGTCGGTTCCACGAGCCGGTTGATGCAGCGGATCAGCGTCGACTTGCCGGCGCCGGACGGACCGATGACGCCGACCACCTGCCCCGCCGGCACCTCCAGCGTGATCCCGCGCAGCACCGGCACGCCGGCCCGGTAGCGCTTGCTCAGCCCCTCAATGCGCAGCAAGGGTGGTCACTTGCACTGGTAGGTCACGCCGGTTGCCGCATCGATATCGCGGATCACCGCCCAGTTGTCCTTGAACGTAATCGGGATGAACTTCTCCTGGGGCGGTTCAGTCGACTTGAACTCCTGCTGCAACGCCGATCCGTCCCAGGGGAAGCTGAAGAATGCCTCCTTCACCTTGGCGGCGAGTTCCGGCTTGAGATTGTAGACATAGCCGTAGCCGGTCGTGGGGAAGGTCTGCGAGGTGTAGATCGTAACGACCTGCTCCGGCTTCGCTACGCCGCGCGCCATCATCCGCTTCATCACCGAGTTGGCGACCGCGGCGGCCTGGTAGTCCTTGTTCACGACGCCCAGCACCGAGTTGTCGTGCTTGCCGGAAAAGGTCGCCTGATAGTCCTGGCCGACCTGCATGCCGTACTGCGACTTCAGCAGCGCCACCGGCGCCTTGTAGCCGGAGTTCGAGGTTTCCGAGGAAAACGCGATGGTCTTGCCGCGGAGATCCTCGGGCTTGGTGATGCCCGACCCCGGATAGGTAATGATCGCCATCTCATACCCAAACTCGTTCTGCTTCGACGCCATCATGGCGAACGGCACGAACCCGGCGCAGGCCACGGCGATCGGGTTGGCTCCGGTGTTGAAGCCGGCGACGTGCAGGCGGCCCGCGCGCATCGCCTCCAACTGCGCGGCATTGGACTGCACAGGGAAGAACTGCACCTTCTTGCCCGTCACCTTCGCCATGTGCTCGAGAAATCCCTGCCAGACCTTGGCGTAGACCGCCGGATCCTCGACCGGGGTGTAGGCAAAAATCAGTGTCGGCGGATCGACCCACTGCTTGGGGTCAGTCGGCGTATCGGCCACCAGGTCACCGTCAGCGTCGGTGTAGCGGGGATCCAGCTTGAAGCCGGTATCGGCCGCCACCGGTGCGGCGAGCAGCAGAGCCAAGGTGAGGGCTGCGAATGGCCTGAGCCAGGCACGGAACGACATGTGACACCTCATCGGATCGTGCCTCCATTAGAACGGCGCGATACGATCGCCAACAGGCGGCCTGTCTCCTGGCCGGTGAGCGGGTCACAGAAACGTCTTTCACCAAAGAGTGTATGGGACGCTTGCCTGCGACCACAAGTTCTTGTTTGGTTCTGGCATGCAACCGACAACGATTATGGACTTTCCTCGGCCCGCACAGGATCAAGCGGCACGAGCTGTTGCAGTTCGCAACCAAGCACCACGTCTTTGTTTGGATCATCGTCAAAACGGCAGCTGGACAGATAAATCCAGCGGAATCAATTCTCTACTTCCACCAGCCTGGAACGTGCCGCTGACGACGCGCAGCTTTCGCTCCCATCAACGCCAATTGGCCGGCGTCGTCGAGGCCATCGCCAGCGGCGCGACCGAGGCGCGCGACATTCTCGCCGCGGTGACACCCGGCGGCGGCAAGTCGCTGCTGCCTGTGCTGGCTGGTGCGAGGCTGATCGCCGCCGGCATCCTCGATCGTATCTGCTGGATCGTGCCGCGTGACAGCCTGCGGCTGCAGGCCGAGGAGGCCTTCGCCGATCCGGCCTGGCGTGCTGCGTTGCGCCACACCTTGAGCGTCCGCGCAGCGGACAACCGCCCGGACCCGGCGCGTGGCCTGGCCGGCTATGTCACCACTTACCAGGGCGTGGCCGCGGCGCCTGACCTGCACCTGGCGGAATTCCGCCGCCACCGGACGTTGCTGGTGGTCGATGAAATCCACCACCTGCCCAGCCTCGCCGAGGTTGATCCTGCCGCCGCCGCCCAGGCCGACCGCACGGAGCAGGACGAAGCCAGCAGTTGGTCACAGGCGATCCTGCCGCTGCTGGAGACCGCTGCGGTACGGTTGCTGCTGTCGGGGACGCTGGAACGGGCAGATGGGCGGGGGATTCTTTGGCTGCCGTACCGCAAGGGGCCCAAGGCCCGGACGCGCGAAATCGAACTCGACGCACCCGGCTGGGCCGTCGTGGGCTACTCCCGCGCCCAGGCGTTGGCCGAGAAGGCGGTGCTGCCGGTCACCTTTGGCGCGCTCGATGGTGAGGCCACCTGGCGCGAAGAGGCGATGGACGTGGGTCCGCATCGCCTGGCCGGCCTGTTTCCGACCGAAACCACCCGGCCGGCGCTGTTCACCGCCCTGCGCACCGGCTTCGCCGAGGCGCTGTTGCGGGAGGCGTTTGTCGCCATCCGTCGCGTTCGGGCGGAGCGGCGGCAGGCGCGCGGACTTGCCGCGGATGCCGAAGCGCGTGGCCTGGGCAAACTGCTGGTCGTCGCGCCGGACCAGGCGACAGCGAAGCACTACCTGGCGGTTCTCCGCCGGTGGCTGCCCGCCGCCCGAGCCAATGATGTGGCGCAACTGGCTACATCGGAACTGTCGCATGCGCATGAGGTCCTGGCCGGATTCCGCCTGCGCGCGGAGCCCTCGATCCTGGTGACCGTGGCGATGGCGTATGAGGGGCTGGACGCGCCGGAGGTCGCTGTCGTTGCGGCGCTGACGCATATCCGCTCCCGCCCGTGGCTGGAGCAGATGATCGCCCGCGCGACGCGGGTCGATCCGCATGCCGGGCCGTATGAGACGCAGCGCGCGATCGTTTACCATCCGGACGATCCGCTGTTCGCCAACTTCCGCCGCCGGATCGAAACGGAGCAAGGCACCCTCGCTCGACAGCCCAAGCCCCGGCGCAAGCAAGGCACGCTGCCGCTCTGGCTGCGCGACCAGTTGCCGCCGCCACGCGATGCCATCGTGCCGCTCGCGTCCAACGCCCTGGGCATCCGCTTTGACACGCTCCGTCCGGGCCCTGATCTCGCCCTCCGGCGGCCGGAACTGGCCGAAGCACAGTCGGAACTGCTGGAGCCGCCATCGATTGTGGAACGGCGGCTGCGGGCCCGGCTTGGCGAGCTGGTTGCCGTGCAGGCGGTTGAGGATGAGGCCGGCATGAGCGGACTGCGCGGTAGTCTGACCGGCCCTGGCCTGTATCATCGCTACAACGCCTGCCTGAAGCGCGTCTGCGGCAACAAGAGCCGCGCGAAGATGACACTCGCTGAGCTTGAAGCCGCCGTGAG
>JAFEFW010000289.1 GCA_018240405.1 Pseudomonadota bacterium | reverse complement strand
CTGGAGCACGACTTCAACGATTCAGTCACGTTCCGTAACCAGTTCCGCTACGCCAGCTACGGCCGCAGCGGTCGGATCACCGAACCGCAGGTGGTCTACGCGGGCATCACGCCGATCACGGCGCTATCCGCCATCAACGTCAACCGCAACATGATCGCGGTCACCAGTACCGAAACATTCCTGCAAAACCAGAGCGACGTCATCGTCCGGTTCAACACGGGTCCGATAGACCACTCGCTCGTAGCCGGCCTGGAACTCGGGCGCGAGACCTCGAGTCCGATCCGCACCACCTATTCGAACGTGCCGAGGACCAATCTGGTGTTTCCGGTCCCCTCGCCCTTCGTCGCGCCATCGCGCATCAGCACGAACATCAACACCACATCGACGATGTATTCCGCCTACATCATGGACACGATCAAGCTAGGCGAGCAGTGGGAACTGACCGGCGGGTTCCGCTTCGACTCGTTCAACACGAACTACGCGCAGACGGTGGCGCCGTCGGTCTTTCTGAGTCAGACCGACAACATGCCGAGCTACCGGACGGCGCTGGTATACAAGCCGCGGCCAAACGGAAGTGTTTATTTTGCTTACGGCACGTCGTTCAACCCGTCGGCGGAAGGACTATCGATCGCAACATCCAACGCCGGACTCGACCCGGAAGAGAATGTTTCATACGAACTGGGAACAAAATGGGATGTGCTGAATAACGCGCTCACCCTGTCCGGCTCGATCTTCCAGATCAGCAAGCTGAACGCACGCGTGCCGGATCCGTACAACTCCGCCTTCAACATCCTTGGCGGCAACCAGCGTGTGCGAGGCTTCGAGATCGGCGCTGTCGGGCGGATCACCGACCGGTGGGAAATCTACTACGGCTATTCGTTCCTGGAGAGCCGCGTCACTGCATCGACCCTGCCGGCCACCGTCGGCCAGCAACTGGCCAACACGCCACAGAACACGCTGAGCCTTTGGAACACCTATACGTTCCCGTGGCGCGACATCCAGATTGGCGGCGGGCTGCAATGGGTCTCCAGCCGCATCGCCAGTTCGACGCCCAGCTCTTCCACCGGATTAATCGAAACGGCGCCCGGCTATTTCACCCTGCAGGCCATGGCGAAATACCCGGTCAGCCCCGGCTTCGACCTGCAGCTCAACATCTTCAACATCAGCAATACGAAATACTACGACCTGCTGCACCCGAACCATGTCGTGCCTGGTGCCGCGACCTCGGCGCTGCTGACCGCAACATTCCGGCTTTGAGGCGACAATCATGCTGGTCGAAATTCCTTCGCTGCTGAACACCGAGCAAGCCGCCGCACTGCACGAGCGCCTGAAGGCAGCGTCCTGGGTAGATGGCCGGGTCACCGCCGGTTACCAGGCCGCCGCGGTCAAGAACAACGCGCAGCTGGCCGAGGACGATCCCACCGCGCGTGAGCTTGCCGACAGCGTGCTGCGCGCGCTGGAACGTTCCGCCCTGTTCATGTCGGCCGCCCTGCCGCTACGCGTCTATCCGCCGATGTTCAACCGCTACGCCGAAGGCCAGGCATTTGGCACACACGTCGACACCGCGATCCGGTCGATCCCGGCGACACCGGTCCGGGTTCGCACCGACCTGTCGGCGACGTTGTTCCTGACGCCACCGGACGAGTACGACGGTGGCGAACTGGTCATCGAGGACAGCTACGGCGCCCACGCCGTGAAACTGCCGGCCGGCCACCTGATCCTCTATCCCGCCGGCAGCCTGCACGACGTGCGCCCGGTCACGCGCGGCGTTCGTTACGGCTGCTTCTTCTGGGTGCAAAGCATGGTGCGCCTCGACAGTGACCGCACGCTGCTGTTTGACCTCGACACCGCCATCCAGTCGCTGGCGCGCGGCGACGCGGGCAAGGCCGTGACGGTCCAGTTGACCGGCATCTACCACAACCTGCTGCGGCGCTGGGCGGAGACCTGATCGATGCTGGCCTGGTTGCGCCGCCTGCACCGGTGGATCGGCCTGGCCGTGGCCATTCCGGTCGCGATCCAGGGCCTGACGGGCGCGCTTCTGGCGCTGGAGTCCGCCCTGCCCCATCTGCAAACCGCCTCGGGTCCGCCGCTTGCTGCCAACCGCATTGTGGCCGCCGCGCTGGCCGATTCCGGTCCGGACGCACGCCTGCTGCGCTACAGCCCGCCCGCCGAACCCGGCCTCCCGGCCGTGATCCAGGTCGTGCGTCCTCGCCAGAAACCGGCGGATATCCGCATCGACCCCGCCACGCTGGCCGTGCTGCCGCCGGATTCCGGCGCATGGCTCTGGGCGCCGCTGCGCAAACTGCATGTCGCGTTCCTGGTGCCGGAGTATGGCGGCCGGTCGATCGGCGGCTGGTTCGGCATCGGCCTTGTCCTGCTGCTGGTCACCGGCGTTCCGATCTGGTGGCCGCGCAAAGGCCACTGGAAAGCCGCCGTCACCATCGACAGAAGGCATAGCGGCTGGAGCCTGCAACGCAGCATTCATGGCGCGATCGGCGCCTGGAGCGTGATCGCGCTGCTGGTGCTGGCCTTCACCGGCGTCGTCCTCGCCTTCCCCGCCACATCGCGTGGCCTGCTTGGTCTGGAAACCGCCGGACCGCCGCGGCCGGGCAGCGGCCGCGCCGTGGCGGCCATAGCCGACATGGACGCCGTGCTGGATGCCGCATCGCGTGCTGTCCCGGACGGACACGTCGTGATGGTCACGCCAGGCGGCCGCAATGAACCGGCGCGCGTCGCCATGGCGATCGGCGAGGGCGCGCTGGGCCGCGTCATGCTGCAGATCGAACCTGCCAGCCTGAAAATCGTGTCCGTGCAGGACGCGCGGACGGCGCCGCCGGCAGACCGGCTGTACCGCTGGATGCACGACCTCCATGAAGGCCTGGGCCTTGGCCTGCCCTGGCGCCTGCTCGTCATCCTGGCCGGCATCGCCCTGCCGGTCTTCGCCGTCACCGGCCCGCTGATGTGGTGGCTGGTGCGGCGCGGACGCCGCGCCCGGCGCGCCCGCATGGCCTCGGCGCAACCGACCTGACCGGAGAACAGACGATGCAAGCCACTGCCAACCTGCCTGCGATGGCGCTCACGCCCTGGCAGATGTTCCTGTCCGCCGACATCGTCGTGCAGGCCGTCATGGTCGCGCTGTTGCTGGCCTCAATCGCCACCTGGACCATCCTGCTGGTCAAGGGGATCGAGGTCGCCATCGCCACACGCCGGGCCGCCGCCGGCCTGCGCCTGGTGCGCAGCGGCGCGGAGCCGGAGGCTGGCGATTCCCTGCACGTCAGCCTGGCGCGTCTGTTCACCGACGCGGCCGAGGAAGAAGCGCGCCTCTCGATTGGCCTGCCGCCCGAGGGGGTGAAAGACCGGATCGCACTCCGGCTGCACAGGCTGGAATTGCGGCTGACGCGGCGGATGGGCCGCGGCACCGGCGTGCTGGCCAGCATCGGCTCCTGCGGTCCGTTCGTTGGCCTGTTCGGCACCGTCTGGGGGATCATGAACAGTTTCGTCGGCATCGCCGCCGCGCGGACCACCAGCCTGGCGGTGGTGGCGCCGGGCATTGCCGAGGCATTGCTGGCCACCGCCTTCGGCCTCGTCGCGGCGATCCCGGCGGTGCTGATCTACAATGTCCTGGCCCGCGCGCTGGCTGGGTACCGGGTGGCGCTGGGGGATCTGTCCGCGGCGGTGCTGGCGCACAGCGCACGCGACCTCGACCGAGTCCACGCCGGACCGGTGCGCGCGCCAACCCGCCTGCGCTCGGCGGCGGAGTAGCGTCATGCAGTTCAAGACCGGTCATGACGACGACGACCTGATGGAGACACACGAGATCAACGTCACGCCGTTCATCGACGTAATCCTCGTGCTGCTGATCATTTTCATGGTGGCGGCGCCGCTGGCGACCGTCGACGTTGCCGTGGACCTGCCCGCTTCCTCGGCGGAGCGGCAGCCTCGGCCGGAGCAGCCGTTGTACCTGACGCTGCACAAGGATCTGAGCTTGACCCTCGGCGAGGCCGGCGTCGAGCGGCAGGCGCTGGCGGCCGTGCTGGAGGCGGCGTCGAAGGGGGATCACGACGCCCGCATCTTTCTGCGCGCCGACCGCGGCGTCAGCTACGGCGACCTGATGGCGACGATGGACGACCTGCGCGGCGCCGGATTCCTGAAAGTGGCGCTGGTGGGTCTGGAGCAGCCGCGGTGAGCAGAGGCGTGGGTAGGCTGGTAACGCGACGTCCTATCGTCACGGTCGGGTCACGACGCGCGGGATCCGCGAGATGAGCCGACGACACCGCCTCCCCACCGAAGCGGACCCATTTGCCGTCGTCATGCAGCCATCGACGGCATTGCAGGCTGGATCGATGCGCTGGCATTGGATCGGCGCGGTGCTCATGGTGGCGCTGCTCCACGCGGGCATTGCGCTGTTGCTGATGCGCCGCCTTGTCCAGCCGGAACCGCCGGGCCTGGAGCCGGCCATGATGCTGGAACTTGCGCCCCCCGAACCCGCGCCGAAGCTCGCCGAGGAACCGGAACCCGCACCGCAGCCGCCGGCGACGCCCGCCGCGGCAGAGCCGGTCGCCGAACCGCCGCCACCCGCCCCACCAGAGCCGGCGGCGCCGCAGCCCGCGCAGCCACCGCCGGAACCCGAAGCACCCACCGAGGCGGCAGCGGAACCATTGCCCGACCCGCCGCCCTTGCCGCCGCCG
>JAFEFW010000288.1 GCA_018240405.1 Pseudomonadota bacterium | reverse complement strand
GTATAGTTCAGCGTGTTGGTCAGGTTCTGACAGAACTCCCAGCCATGCATCGGATTCTTCTCAACGATGACGCTGACCAGGTCGAAGCGGAACCCGTCAATATGATATTCGCGATAGAAGAAATCGGCGTTGTCGATCAGGAACTGCCGGCACGGTTCTTTCCAGTCGATATCCCAGCACGGGCCGGCGTGATCCTGGTCGGAAAACATATAGCTTTCATGATCCTGCCTGATATCCCACTGCTCGAAGTTCCAAAGGCTTTCGACCCCGTCCGGACCGCCGATATCAGCGCCGGCATGGCTGAAGACGATGTCGAGGATCACCGCCATGCCTCGAAGGTGACAGAGCTCGATCAGGACCTTCAACTGGTTCGACTGGCTGGCAAGGAACTTCGCGTCCACTTGCGGTAGGCCTGCGCGCTGGCGCAAGCCGTTCACCAGCGTCAGGTAATCGTCTGCCTCATCCTCAGTCACGCTGTAATCCTGCTCAGGGGAGAAGATGTCGGACCCCTCATAACCGAGGCCACGCTGGCTCATGAATTCGGTGACTGGCAGGAACAGCAGGGCATTGACGCCCAGCGCGGACAGGTAGTCCAGCCTGCCAAGTACATCGAGGAATTTCGCAGGCCGGTTTTCCCGGTTGACGCCGTTGAATGTCCCGACGTGCAACTGGTAAACGATCAGGTCGCTGAAATCGGGCGTTCCATAGTTCTGGTCGTGCCAGGTGTAGGTGCGCGGATCGACGACGATGCATTCACTGCGGGGATGCTGTGGGAACTTGGTCAGTTCGCGGGCATAGGGGTCGCGCTTCATCCTGTTAGGATCATTCAGGCGCCCGTCGACGCGAAACTTATAGTGCGCTCCCGCCGTTACACTTGAAAAGAACCCAACCCAGAAGCCATCGCGCTTGTTGAGCAGGCTGGACTCGTTGGCTGTCCAGGCGTTGAAGTCGCCGACCACCCACACCCGATCCGCTCGCGGCGCCCAGCAGCGAAACACGACGCCGCTACCGTCAGGTACGACGTTCGCTCCCATCGGTTGGCCATCGGGGTCCAGCGGAAGTTGAGCCGGCATGTCACCTCTATCCTTGCAACGAGGGCTTCCAATTCAGCGGAATTTTCGCGGTCACGTCAGCATCACGCGTCGCGCCGCACCGCCTGCAGTGTAGTCGAAGGACCAGGAAATCCGGGTCGTCACGTTTCTGTGTAAAGTGATGCAAACGAACGGGCATTGCGTCAGGATCAACGCAGCAGGGAGGAAAACCGTCGCATGAGCGATTCCGAAACCTTGTTCTACGAGCTCATGTGGCGGATCCAGGGACAGGGACGAAAGCTGCCGTTGCAGCCGTGGATTCAGTTCTACTTCCGGGATTGGACCGATAACTTCGACAGTGGCCTGTTCCCCTCGCGCCAGGCGGCGTTTGCATCGAATGCATTGTACCGGTACTGGAATATGATCGGCGTGAAGGATCGCCGGCAGGAGTGCCTGATCGGCCAGGCTGGTGACCTGGAGCCGGTGTACGACAAATACGCGCTCGGCTTTTTCCTGTTCGATCCCGCCTCGCGAACGGCAGACTATCCGCAATACCCGGACTTCTCACGTGCCGACCCGCCGCTGCGCCAATTCTGGGAGGATGGGTATCTTCCCCTGTTGCATACCGTGTGGGATAGCCGGCTGGGCTGGCGCGTGGAACAGACTGCAATCGCAACGACAGTCGCACCCGATGGGCTCGATTTTGTCCTGGCACGCTTTCGCGTAACGAAAGCGCGGCCGGATGCACCTGCGACCTGCCTCGTGCTGACCGTCGGCCCAACCGGTCCAACCGGCTTTCGCCGGCACGACAAGGCACGGCAGGTCGTCGGTGATCCACGGCTGTCGTTCTTACGCTACCGGCCTGCCGACAGGCTTGTGGAGGTGAACCAGATCTGGGGACCGCTGTTCGACCAGGCGCCGCAGCAGTTTGGCTGCTATGGCAACGGTGGTGCAGCGGATCCGGATTTTTATCTTGCTATCAATCCGTATCAGGAACTCTTGTCGCGTGGCACGCTGAACGGATTTGATACCGCAACCGATTTCGATGGCGGCTACTGCCAAGGCGCGTTTCTCTATGATGCACCGGACGGGTTTTCGCTCGATGTCCGCCTCCCCGTCGGCGATTTCCGGACCGAGGCGGATCTGGCGGGGCTGCGCGCGGCGACAGCCGACGACCGGCAGGCCGCCACGCGGACCTACTGGCAGGGCAAGCTTGACGGCAGCGGCTTGCAGGCTACGCTGCCGGACCCCGTCAGCCATCTGTTCGACCTGTTCCGCGTTTGCCGCGCCGCGCTGCTGACATTGAGCGACGATGGCGCCATCCATCCCGGTCCGACCATCTACGACAGCTTCTGGATTCGGGACTCGTCCGTCGAAGGCATTGCCTGCGCCTTGGTGGGCGACGCCGACCTGGCCGAGACGCAATTCGGCACGCACTACACCCGTCCCGACATTTTCCATCGTGAGGCCGGCACGATCGGGCCCGTACAGCGGGCTGGCTTCTTCGGTGGCGAGCACGAGCAGAACGATCGCGAGTGGGACAGTAATGGCGAGGCGCTGTGGGCGTTCGGCCGTTTCGACCGCATCATGGGGCGCTCATATGCCTTCGGCGCCGGTGTCTTCACGCCGTATGTTCTCGAAGGCGCCCGCTGGATCCGCGACAACCGCTCGCCCTTCGGGCTGCTGCCGAGCGGCTGGAGCGCAGAACATTTGGGCGGGGCGGATCAGCCGCATTACTGGGACGACTTCTGGGCCCTGGCAGGATTGTGGGAAGCGGGCCAGCTCGCAAACCGGATCGGCGCACCGCAGGCGCGGGAGATCTGGGACATTTATGATTCATTGCGCATTGCCACCACCGACTCCATCCGTTGGGTGCTGGGGGAGCAGCGCCGCCTCGGGGATTGGCAGACCTACATCCCAACCGGGCCGGCCGACGTGCGCCGGCTGGATTCCACCCTGATCGGAACGGTGGCGTATTTTCATCCCTGCCGTCTCTATCAGGGCGCGAAACTTGGCGATGACATCGACCTTGCGGCTCGGCTGACATTGGAGACGATCTGGGCCAGGTTCATGGACCAGGGCGGCTTCCGGCATGATTCAGCGTGGCGCGCCTATGGACCGTATCTGACGCTGCAGCTTGCCCATGCCTTTTTGCTGCTGGGCCAGTTGGACCGGATGGATCAGTGCTTGTTCTGGGCCGTGGATCATGCCGGCTACGCCAAGCTGTGGGACCCGGGCGCGACCTCATCCTGGCAGATCGTGCAGGGTGGATGGAATGAGCAGCATTGCTATCCAATCTCGCATAACTTTTCTGAGCGCGTGAGCGACTGGTGGTACATGGGCGACATGTTCCATGGTTGGGCTGCGGCCGAATTCATGACCTTGCTGCGCGACATCCTGTTCTTTGAGGCGGATGAGGACGCCGACGCTCATGTGTATATTGCGCCCGGCTTGCTGCCCAGCTGGCTGGCCGGCGATAAGAAATTTGCCGTGCGCGATGCGCCGACACTGTTTGGCGCACCGTTCGGCTATACACTCCGGCATGACGCAGGCGCCCGGCGGATCATCATTGATGTGACACAGGCCCTGCCAGCTCATGTGCGCATGGTGTACCCCTGCCGGCTTGGTCCCGTCACATCGGCCAGTGCGGACGGCGCAGCACTGGCGCTGTCTGGTCAGGACGTCGCGATCCCGGCAGGAGCGCGGCACGTCGAGATACGATACGGATAATACGAAACGATTTGATGCCGGATAATCGATCCTTTTGGCTGTCACTTTCATTCAGGCCTTGCTGTACCGCGTCCTGCACGGTCATCGGAGCGTCGTCCCCCACCTGTTGAGCAGCGGCACGGCTTAGCGCCAGAACGCGTTGCGTGACACCGGCTAACCCGGTGCGGTCGCTGCCTTACGTGGCAGTCGCATCATGAATAGCAACAGCCACGCCGGTACTGTCGCCGCGATCAGCAGCACATATTCGTTCGCATAGGCGACGATCTGCGCCTGATGGTTGATAATCCGGTCCAGCAATGCTGCACCATGCAATGTTGCCGGATCCAGCAAGTGCTGCGCCGGGCTTGCCTGCAGCGCGCGGTTGAAGGGCGTGACCGAGGCGCCGATCATTTCGTGCATCGTCTGCGTATTGCGGGCCAGGATCGTCGTTGCGATCGAGACGCCGATCGCCGCGCCGAGATTGCGCAGCAAGCTGAACAACGCGGCGCCCTCGGTCCGCATGGACGGCTCGAGGGTCACAAATGCCAATACCTGCAGCGGGGTGAACAAGAACCCCATCGCCGCGCCCTGAATGACGATCGTGATGGCGATCTCCCGCTCCGACACATCCGGCGTCCAGTGTATCATCAGCCAGTAGCTGTAGCTCAGCATCAGCAATCCGATGCCCACCAGCAACCGTGCATCGATCCGCGCCGACAGGCGGCCGGTCAGCATTGTGGTGACCAGACTGCCAAGACCCCGCGGCGCCATCAGCAGCCCTGCCGTTTGCACCGGGTACTGGCTGAGGACCTGCAGCCATGGGGTCATCAGCGCCAGGCTGGACACCATGAAGATGCCGACCATGAACATCAGCATGACGCCAGACGCAAAGTTGACGTCCTTGAACAGCGCCGGCCGGATCAGCGGCTGGGGTGCGCACGACACGTGGACCACGAAAAGGTAGAAACCCA
>JAFEFW010000287.1 GCA_018240405.1 Pseudomonadota bacterium | reverse complement strand
AATCCATCGGCCAGCAGTGAGACGGCCTGAGGCTTCTCACGATCGATTGTCTCGAAGGCCGTCCCTAGCGCTGCGCGCGTTGACGTGGGCAGATAATCAACGGCAATCTTCAAGTCACGTGCCTTATTCTCGGAGGATGCGCGTTCGAGTGCCGATCCAGCGTGCTCAGGGTTGCCGACGACAGCAACCTTATGAAGATTCGGCACCATCTCGCGAAGCAACTCAAGCCGTTTGGCGGCGAACTCGAACAACATCAGCGTCAGTCCTGTCTTGTTCCCAGTCGGATGGGCCAAGCTTTCGGCAAAACCGGCAGAAACAGGATCGGCGCTTATGAGGTATACAAGTGGCAGTGGCAGATCGAGCTTCACAAGCTCCCACGTTGCAGCCCCCTGGCTCACGATGAGGTCGACTGGCAATTTCGTCAGATCGCGCGCTAGAGAAGGAACGGTTGTCAGGTCGTCATTCCCATAGCGGTACTCGATGCTGATATTGTGCCCTTCAACGTATCCCTGCTCGGCAAGGCCCGCGCGCATTGCCTGGAGATAGGGTGTAAGGCTTGCGGGCTGCTGCGCGGTAATCCATCCGATGCGGGCAGGGCGCCGAGGTGCTTGTGCTCCCGCACCGCGTGGAGCCATCGCAACCATAGTCGAAGCCCCACCCAGAACCATGCGCCGCCGGGGTAAAGACATTGCCAGCTCCTGAAGTACCTTCACCAGCGTAACGTGCGCATCCGCTGAGTAGAATCCCGTTCTTGAGGATTGTGCCCGGCGAACGGTCCTTTTTTGCGAACATGCGTGCGTATGGACCGCTTTAACGCGGTCGCAGACGGTGATCACGATATGAGCTTAAATTCGCAGTGACGGCCCGCGCTGTATCTCCTGCCGGACACGTGGCGCGGGCCTGACAACGCGCTCGCCTTCTGCATCCCGCTCTGCAGGGCCATGCTTCATGGCCTGGATATGCGCCGCCACGCCGGTCTGGAGGCGCTGGCGCTGCACTATTACTGGCCCAACTGACGCTGCCTGCCCCGGCACGCTGACCCGGCTGCTGACGCGGCCAGCACCGTCTGGGAACGCTGTGATCTGCTCGCCCCGGCTGCGGCCTTGTGCCGTGTGAATCGTCGTCGCGTCGCCATAGGCGAGGCTGATCCGGCCGTTCAGCGTCAGCTTCGACCAGGTCACCGTGCCAACCTTGCCGGCGGCGTTCGCGTACACGACTTCCGGCACAGATCCATTCCGCCCAATCGGACCGCCGCGGCCGCTCTCGTACGTGGCACCGATGGTCCGGAACAGCCGGACCCGGTCGCCCTGCGCCAGGGCCAGATCATAACTTCGATCGCCGTCCGTGGCCCTGACCGTCATCCGGTCATCGCCGACGAGGCCCAGCTTGCGCCGCTCCAGCCGGACCGCAGCGCTGATGTCATGCGCGTCCTGATTGGTCGGCGCGTTGATCCCCGGAGCCTCGCCGGTCGCCTGCAGCCGTTCGGCGTAAAGCTTGGCGACACGGCTAATCACGCCATCCCGGCTGCGCGTTCCGATCGAAACCAGCCACTGAATCCGACGCAAACCAGCCACCTGAACGGGGTGAGCGGCGAGGCCTGAGGGCGGTCGTCAACGAGGCAGGCTGCATCCCCACCAGCAGGGGAGCGCCATGCCAGCCGAGAGACTGCCGATGCGTCAGGTTCGCGAATTTCTTCGTCTCAAACACGCCTGCGGCCAGAGCGAGCGGCGGACTGCCGGGGCGATTGGCATCAGCCGCTACACGGTTGCCGAGTATCTGCGCCGCGCGGCTGTGGTTGGGCTGACCTGGCCAGTGCCGCCGGACCTCGACGATGCGGCGCTGGAACGCAAGCTGTTCACGCCGCCAGGGTCTGCCGCACGCGAGACGCTGCGACCACAGCCGGATTGGGCCCGCATCCATTCGGAACTGCGCCTTCCGCTGCATTTCGCAACATCGGATTCGAGTGCGTGCGAAGTTCAGCGCAAACCAACTAAGAGTCGCAGTAACGTTTTTGTGTCGCTTCAACTTTGCCGATTGATTCCAAGAAGGCTGACTGTCTAGGCTCTCCCATTACGGAAATTTAACCGGTAGTGCAAAACCGGACGAGGGGGGGAAACAGTCATGCCGTTCAACATCACGTTTGTCGGTATAGTTAGCGCCGTCCAGCAAGCCGCCGTCAACGCAATTGCGACGTTCTTCAACAACCATTTCCTCGATCCTGTCTCCGTGGACATCAATGTCCAGTTCGGCGCAATCGGGGGCCTTGGTACAAGCAATATACCTACCTCAGTTACACCGAATCCTACGTACGCGCAGATTAGGAATTCCCTGATCGCTGACGCCACCTCGGCTGATGATAATACCGCAAATGGAAACTTGCCGGCCGCCGATCCTGTCGTTGACCCCCCTGGCGGCAGCCATACCTACAATGTTTTCGTGGCCGAGGGTATGGCGATGGGCCTGATCGCCGACAATGGCACAGTCAACGACGGCACCACGACCTTTAGCAACACAGCGGCATTCGATTACGACCGGAGCGATGGTATCACAGCCGGTTCGACCGACTTCTTTGGTGTCGTCGCCCACGAGTTTACTGAGGTCATGGGTCGTGCGACGAACGTGGTTTTGGCCAGCAACACGGTTCAAACTGGTCCCGGCTATCGCCCGCTCGACCTGTTCAGTTTCTCGGCGGCCAATACACTAAATTTCGTCGGAACCCAGGCACGGTACTTCTCAATCGACAACGGCACTACGAACCTGAATAACTTCAACACGGCGAGCAATGGCGATTTTGGAGATTGGGCCAATAGTGCCGGTAACGACGCTGCTCGCGCATTCAGCAACTCAGGTGTCATCAACCTCCTCAGTTTGGTCGATCTGCAAGTAATGGATGTCATCGGCTGGAACGTCCGGGAAAGCGCACCAACCGTCACCGCCCTGACAGCATCGGTCGGCGAGGATGGACCGACCTTTACGCAGAATCTTCTCGCGAATACGTCCGACCTCGACAGTGATGTCTTGTTCGTGACCGACCTGGATGCGTCAGTGACCACGACTGGGGACCTCGCGACAACGCTGACCCTCGGCACGGACTATACGTTCACAGGTACGCCTACGGCGGCGAATCTGTCGATGACGGCCACGGGTTTCGCCAAGTTTAACAGTTTGGCAGTCGGAAAGAGCGCAGTTGCGACGTTCCACTACAACGTGAATGACGGCATCACCACAACCCCCGACACCCTCACGCTTACCATCAATGGTCTCAACGATCCGCCGACTGCGAATTCGGATTCCGCCACCGTGGGCGAGAACGAGGCCAAGTCGATCGATGTGCTCGCCAACGATACCGATCCTGATGTCGGCGACACAAAGGCGATGGTCTCAATCGACAAAATCGTTGTCACCAGTGCCAATGGACAGATCAACGGGATCGATGCTTCTTCGGCGTTCTCCATCGTCAACGATCAGATCAAGTTCATCCCAGGGACGCTGTTCGACAAACTGGCACTGGGACAGACGGCGACTGCTGTGCTGGACTACACGATGCGGGACGGGTCAAATGCGAAGTCATCGTCTAACCTGACCCTGATCATCAATGGCGAGAATGATGCGCCGGTTATTGCCACTGGCGGTGGTGGTGACAGCGCAGCGTACTGGGTGCGTGTGAACAACACAGGCGTCACGACCGTTGGCGCGACCGATGTCGATAGCGGGGACGTTGTCGCCTATTCGATTAGCGGCGGAGCCAACGCAAATCTGTTCACGATCAACAGCACCACGGGGGTATTGGCCTTCAAGGACTTGCCGGCAATTCCGAACAAAAAGTATGTCGTCCAGGTACAAGCGTCTGATGGGTATCCTGGTGGAACGGATACACAGAATCTTACTGTGTATGTGAGTGGCGCTCAGATGGGTAATGATGCCGCCAAAGTTGTCTCTGACACGTTCGTGTTTCATCCGGCATTCGGTGCCAACACCGTCTCTAACTTCGACATTCTCCATGACTTCCTGCAATTTGACAAAGGGATGTTCCCAGACAACACTGCCACAGCCGTGTTGAATGCCGCAAAAGACGATGGGCATGGCAACGTGGTAGTCACTGTACCTGCCGGTAACTTGAGGCTGCTTGACACCACGGTGGCAGGTTTGGCCTCCCATCCTGGTGACATCACGTTTGTCTAGCTTGGAGTAAGGCGGCGCGCGATCCAATCGTGGATCGATCGCGCGCCGGGATGCCGCCCCCGACGGCGGTAGAAAGAAGCAGTGCTCGACGCTTACCGGATAGGGGGCTGGCTACATCGGGGTCACCTGCCGGTTTGTTAAAAAATCGCACGCTAAGCCGAAAGGTCAGTTAAATCAGAGGCTTCAAATACGTTCGTTTGTGCATGCGCTGGCCGTGCACGGCGAAATCCAGGCTTTTTTCTTTCAGAACCCTCTTTCAAAATCGTGCCGAAAGGCAACCGGAATATGCATGCCCCGTAAGCGTGCGATTTTGAACAAATCGGCAGGTGACCCCCTATCACGGGTCGGCAACTCGTAGCTTCGGTATCCCCGTCTGGACTGCTATTGCATGGATCTGCCGGTAACTGGCCACGGCCGAATCGATTGTTGGAAAAAAGTGTTCTTCCCCGAGTTGCGAGAAGAGCCCAAACCGCTTCAGCTTGTCCTTGACGGGATCTTTCAGCTCCGCGAAGCACAACTCGACACCTGCCG
>JAFEFW010000286.1 GCA_018240405.1 Pseudomonadota bacterium | reverse complement strand
CACAGCCCGCATTTGAAGGCGGCGGTTGTCTTCTATGGCCCGTTGGGCGGCAACCCATCCCCAATCCAGCCGAAGACTGCGCTCGATGTGGCCGCCGCGATCAAGTGCCCGGTGCTGGCCCTGTATGGTGGCCAGGATTCAAGCATCCCTCTGGACCTGGTACGGCAGGCCGAGGCCAAGGCGAAAGCCGCGCATCGGACCATCAACGTTGTGGTGTATCCCGATGCCCCCCATGGCTTTCATGCCGACTACCGGCCGAGCTATCGGCAGGCGGATGCCGACGACGCGTGGAAGCGCGCGCTCGCCTGGTTCCGCCGGTTCGGCGTCACCCCGGCAGGCTGAAGCAAGGGCGGCGGCCGCACCGGGCGGCCGATGGACAGCAAAAGCGGGAGATTGGATATGCGTATGCAGGGAATGGCCATTCGGATGATGGCGTTGTGTGGTCTGGGCCTGGGACTGTGCGTCCTGACGGCAGCCCCGGCCGCGGCACAGATCAATCCGTTCCGCAACTATCGTGGGCCGGTTGTCAGCAAGGCTGACATCGAGGCGGCGCGGGAAGCGGCCGCTCGCTTGCTCGACGCGCCGTCGCCGCACGTAGGCGCGTGGGAGCCGTGGAACGGGCCGACCGGCAACAGCGGGACGCTGACCATCGAACGTATCTATCGCCGGGGCGGACACGACTGCCGCGCGGTGCAATCTGACGTTCGCTACCGGGCCGGGGAGACGCGAAATTTCCTGCTGCAGGCCTGTAATGTCGACGGAAGGTGGCGGCTTGCCTCCTGACTGGCCGCACTAGGCCGGCTTCAGCACCTGCACCTGGTCGAGGTGCAGGATGCCCACGCCAGGGAGTTCGAGACGCACAAACCGGATGGCGCGGTTGACCGGTATGGACAGCGGTCTGCCGTCGGCCCCGCCGAACGGTTCGCCCTGATGGGTGCCGGCAAGGTCCCACTGCCGGCCGTCCGCTGAAACATAAGCTTCAAGCCCGTTCGCCCGCGACGGGATATCCATCCGGTTGAACACGCGTATTGTCTGAACCGGCTGACGCGACAGCAGGTCGACCATCCACCAGGGCCGCTCCTCCTGCTGGGTGTGGAACGTGTGGCACCCGGTGACGGGACCTGTCACCGGACCGCCGGACTCATCCGGCCGCAGCGACCATTCGCTGACAGAACTTTGCGCAGCGGGCTTCCCCAGTGCGATATTCGCGCCATCCAATCCGTGCAGGCGCAGATAGCCGGAATCCGGCACGCGGCGCATCTCTTCCAGAACACGCTGGCACACCGCGGTCCTACCAGCGCTCCAGGCGGCGTGGTGGATACGCGGCATCGCCGCCGCGCGCAGCCGATCGGTCAGGATGTCCCGGTAGGGGGGATGATCGAGGACCTCCTCCGCAATGGGGACGGCGCGGAACATGCGCTCGAGGAACCGGTCTTCGTCCAGCACGGGATGCACGAAGTCTTCCTGTGCGAACGCCGCCAGCCGCTCCTCGGGGTAGTAGGGCGCCGTGCTGAAATGCACCGCCGAACCAAGCTGGCTGAGGGGAACCAGGTGGAAGCCGGCCAAATGCAGTTCGGTCGGAACCACGGCCTCGCACATCGGCAGCGATTCGACCTCGCCACCCCGCAGCCGCGCCGATGCCGCCACCCGCCGTCGATACAGGTGATGGGCAGCGCGGTTGGAAAAGGCCGAGATGCAGGTGAGCCAGTGCCTGATATCCGCGTCGGCGTACCAGCCGCCGCAACCGTCGCGCCAGGGCCATTCCGCCAGCGGAGTCCGAATGGGTTCGCCGACGAAATCGATGGCCTTGGCCTGCAGGTTGCGTATCAGGCTGTCGAGGTCGGCGTTCACCACCACGTCGAACTCGATCATCAGATAGTATTGGTAGTGCCGATACCGCTGCGCGAAGATATGCAGCGGATAGTCGTTGCTGTACCAGAAGACCGGCGCGCCGTGGACATGCTCCAACCCGATCGCGCGCGCGTCGCCGGCATCAAGATAGAATGTCCGCTCAGCCGGATGATCGATGGCGGCGACACCGGGCTTGGTCTTATCCGCAAGCACGAAGATGTCGGCCGAGCGGGCGCGCTGTGCCAGGCGGTCAAGCTGGCGTCGCTCGAATGCCCGCCAGTCATGGCACTTGAACAGCACGGCGTAGCTGGGTGTCACGGTCTCGCCTTTCCGATGCGTTCGTTACCGCATCACGCAGTGCTGGCGGAAGCGCTGACATAGCAGGCTGCTTCCACGGCCCGCAGAACCCTTGGGCGGAATATGCGCATAGGATTTCGTCGCGGCCTTGGCATGGTCCGGCCACCCGCGTGGCGCAGGTCCGCCAGCGCCGACGGTGAAGCGGTGCGCTCCGCCGACGCTGGCTACAATTCGATCACGCCGCCAACCAGTCCCTTCGCCACGGCCTCGGCTCTGCTGCTCGCATTCAGTTTGGCGAACAACGCCTCCAGGTGAAACTTCACCGTGTGCACCGAGATGCCGAGATGGCGTGCCACCGCCTTGTTGCTCATGCCCTGGCCGACCAGCGCCAGAATCTCCCGCTCGCGCGGAGTCAGCAGCGGGACATCCTCAACCAGCGGCGCAAAGCCGTCCTCGGCCATGGCGGACGGCGAACGGACCAGAAGCCCGGCCGCGACCGCCCGCAGCGCCAGATCGATTTGCGCCGCGGTTGCATCAGGCGACAGGACGCCGGCGGGTGATCCAGTTCGGCTGTCGCTGCCGCCCAAGGCGACGGCCGGCGCTTCGGCCTCCGCCACAACCTGGCCGAGATCGCACAGGGTCACGTCGTGCGCGTCCTCGGCGACGACGTGACCAGCCGCTTCCAGCATAGCGATCAGCCCGCGGCGGCGGACCGCATCGCTGGCCAGCAGCCGCACGCGCAGGCCGCCCGCCTGGGTCATCCGGCCGGCCGCGCCGCGACAGTGACGCCGACCGTATGAACATTTCCTGCCCGCAACACGCGCAGCGCCACGCTGCGGCCGATTGCATCCGGTCCCAGCAGGCTCGCCAGCGCCCGCGGCCGTGCAACCGGCTGACCATCGAGGTCGAGCACGATATCGCCTGGCAGCACGCCGGCGGCCTCGGCCGGCGCACCGGGGGAAAGGCCGACCACCATCAGTCCAGCCTCGCGCCCTGCCGCCTGCCGCAGGCCGTCGGGGATCATCACCGGCTGCAGGCCGACGCCAAGCCAGCCGCGGGTGATGCGGCCCTCCGCCAGCAGTGGTTCGACCACGCGTGCCAGCGTGGCCGTGGGAATAACAATAGTCCGCCGCCGCGGGCCGGAGGTCGACATGCCAAGCAAGCGATTGTCGGCCGCCAACACTGGCCCGCCTTCATCGGCGCCGAGGCGGCAGTCCAGCCGGATCAGGGCGTCGATCCGGCCACCGGCCATGCTGTGCCAGGCCTCGCCGACGGCGTGCACCATCGCCAGGCGTCCGGTCCCCGCACCCCTCGCATCGGCGCCAATCACCAGGGCGAGCGCACCGGCGCTGGCAGCGGACGCCGCCTCGATGGGGGCGGCCGGCAACGCGGCATCAAGTTTCAGCACCGCGACATTGGTTCCGGCGTCACGGCCGGCCAGCGTCGCGGCCGCAGTCCGTCCGTCGGCACTCACCGTCAGGTCCGGCTGCTCGCCGAGCAACTGCTCCGACGTCAGGACGACATCTTCGCGCCAGAGGATGCCGCTGCACGGCCGCCGGGCGCCGATGACGGCAACGACGCTCGATCCCGCGGCCGCGAGGCGTGCGGTGAGGGCGGTGGAAAGCTGTTCAATGATGTCCATGGTCGGGCTGCCTCCTTGCATGGCCCCAATCTGACGGATCGTCGCAGGAAGCGTGATCGGCTGGATGACCGGGCGGCGGCCCCGCCGGATGGCCGGGTGCCGCCGCCGTCGCTCGTTGCCCATCTGGGGTGCGAAAGGACGAATGCCATGCCTCTCGATATGGTCAATCAGGATCTCGATCCGTACTCCGCCCAAATCGTCGCTGCGTTTGATCGGGTCGGTCCCGCCGTCGTGCACGTGACGGCATTCGATGAGCGGGAACGGCCGGTCGGCCAGGGATCGGGCGTGATCTTCACGCCCGACGGTTATGTCATCACCAACAGCCACGTCGTCGGTTCAGCCACGCGCCTGAAGGCGAGCCTGAGCGACGGCCAGGCCCATGAGGCGGCACTGATCGGCAACGATCCGGCGACGGATCTTGCGGTGCTGCGCCTGTCCGGCGGCGCGGTACCGCACGCGGAGCTGGGCGTCTCCGCCAATCTGCGGGTCGGTCAGCTCGTTGCTGCCATCGGCAACCCGCTTGGGTTTACCTGCACCGTCACCGCCGGGATCGTCAGCGCGCTCGGGCGCACATTGCGCACGCGGTCGGGCGGCTTGCTGGACAGCGTCATCCAGACGGACGCTCCGCTGAATCCGGGCAACTCCGGAGGCCCGTTGGTGTCGGGTGCCGGCCTCGTGGTTGGAATCAACACTGCGATGATCGCACCGGCACAGGGCATCTGCTTCGCGATCGGCATCGACACGGCGATCTGGGTGGCGACAACGCTGATGCGTGAGGGCAGGGTGCGCCGCTCGCGCCTCGGCATTTCGGTGCAAACCGTGCCGATTGCGACGCGCGTGCGCCGCTTCCACGCGCTGGCGCAGCCGACGGGCGCCATGGTTTCAGATCTCGCGCCGGACGGGCCAGCCCGGCGGGCGGGACT
>JAFEFW010000285.1 GCA_018240405.1 Pseudomonadota bacterium | reverse complement strand
ACGTAGAACGCCTCATGCACCACGCGCGCCAGGTCTTCCGAGCGCTTCACCAGGTAATTGTGCTTGGTCGCGGGACGGGTGATGCCCGTGGTGTCGGCTTCCTGGAAGGCGTCGTTGCCGATCAGATGCGTCGGCACCTGGCCGGTCAGGCACACCACCGGCACCGAGTCCATCAGGGCGTCCACAAGTCCGGTCACGGCATTGGTCGCACCGGGGCCCGAGGTCACCAGCACCACGCCGACCTTGCCGGTCGACCGGGCGTAACCCTCGGCGGCATGCACCGCGCCGCCTTCCTGGCGAACCAGGATGTGGCGAATGGAGTTCTGGTTGAACAGCGCATCGTAGATCGGCAGTACCGCGCCGCCGGGATAGCCGAAAATGACCTCTACGCCCTGGTCCTTGAGCGCGCGAAGAAGGATTTCTGCTCCCGACTGGGTCAATTCTGCCGACATACCACCGGCCTCCATTATCTGAATGAGGGGCGGACGCTTAGTCGGGGCGGACGGGGCGGTCAACCAATATTTTGAATAAAATTGAACAAATCGCGCTGAAAACTTTCCGAAAATTGCTGAAGATCTGTGAATCGTGCACGAATCGCAAAAGTGCGGGTCTGCTGTGCAAGTGCGTGATGGCGGAACCACGTCGCCTGGCGCTTGGTGTACTGCCCGGTGACCAGTTCCACCCGCCGTCTGGCGTCCTGTAGCGACAGCGTGCCACGCAGGTAGGCGGACAGTTCCGGCACCCCGTGCGCCCGCATCGCCGGCAGGGCCGGATCGAGGTTCAGCGCCAGCAGGGCCTCCACCTCGGCCAGCGCGCCAGCCGCCAGCATGGCGTCGAAGCGGTGGGCAATAGCCGCCCGCAGCGCGTCGCGCGGCGGGTCGAGGCGGATGGCGGTGAAGTCCCATGGCGCCGCCTCGCCGCGCCGGGACTGCCACACGGCCAGCCCGGTGCCAGTGCCGCGCCACACTTCCCAGGCACGGGCGATGCGCTGGCTGTCTTCGGGACGCAGGCGGGCCGCGGTGACAGGATCGACGGACGCCAGCCGCTCATGCAGGGCTGCCGGACCGCGTTCCGCCAGCAGTGCACGCGCTTCGGCGCGTGCCTCGGGGCCGGGATCGGGAATATCGGCGATGCCGCCGGTCAGGGCGGCAAAGTACATCCCGCTGCCGCCGGTCAGGATCGGCAGACGCCCGAGGTTGTGGGCTTCCTGAATGGACGCCAGCGCCTCGCCGCGCCACCAGGCGACGCTGCCAGCCTCGGCGGCGGGGCGGACGCCGTAGAGGCGATGCGGCACGCGTTCCTCCTCGTCCGGCGTCGGCCGCGCCGTCAGCACGCGCAGTTCGCGATACACCTGCATGGAGTCCGTGTTGATGATCGTGCCGCCGACACGCTCGGCCACCGCCAGAGCCAGGGCGGACTTGCCGCTGGCGGTCGGGCCAGCAATCAGCAGGGCGGGCGGCGGGGTGGACAATGTGGTTTCGTCCAATATGCAGGGATCGCCAGATATGGGCGGTGTCCGGCAGCACCCATACCGCATCCGCCTATCGCACGTCGCCCGTCCGCATTGTCCGTCGGGCTCCGGGCAGCGCTGGTTTCAGTGTGGCTGAAGCGTCGGGCGGGCTATGCTGTTCGACGCGTGAGGCGTGGCGCCGAGCAGATCGTGCCGCAGCGCTGCAAATCCATCGCTGATGTCGGCCGCATGGGCCGGGTCACCGGGGTTGGTCAGTTGGCCCACCATGGTTTGCAGGCGCGCATGGATGCCGGTGGTTCGCGCCGGTGCGGCAGCAGCAGCAGCGGGCGGCGCCCCGGCGGGATCGCCGGCCTGCGGCGGCTGTACCGGCTCGGGCGGCGGGGGATCGGCTTCGGCGGCGGGCGCAGCCTCCTGCTCCGCGAGACGGGCGCGCCGGAGAGCGTCCAGCTTGCGCTGCGCGGCGGCTTCGTTACGCCGCAGCGCGTTGGCGGTTTTCGTGAGCTGCAGGACGGTTGCTATTGGGAGGTCCGGATGCTCCGAATCCCGGATCAGGCCGAGCGCCTTGTAGCGAAAACCGATGACTTCGCCGATGAGACCGAGTTCTTCGTTGGTCTGCGGCTTCTGCTCGATCAGCAGGTCGAGGACGACGAGGCCGGCCTCGTTCCGTGTGCCGGCGTAGCGGAGGAAGAGGGGGAGGAGGAGATCGAGGATGGTGTAGACGACGGTGTGGGAAATGTTGGGTGGAAAGGCGGGCATGGAATGTGGTCCTGGGCGGATGCTGTAATGCTGGCTCGATAGGTCTATTTGCTGCGGCTGTCAAGGTATTTATTCCAAAAGCAGGAGCTCCATGGCGCCGGACAGCTACAGGTTACGCGGTGGGCAGAACTACAATGCAAGGGTTATCGGCTGCGCCGATCGGGCCGCGGCATCGCTGACGGTCTGTAAACCCCAGGTCGACCTGCAATCAGCAGCCGCACGCGCGTGATCATCGGTCCTGCCAGCGCTAACGACGCACCGGCCATCGCGGCCATTCATCTCCAGGCGCGGCGCGCAGCCATGCCGTATCTACGACAAGTCCATTCCGATGCCGCTACGCATGCCTGGTTTGCCGCCACTGTTAGCCTGCCACCACAGTGCTGGTGGGTGGCCCGTCACGATGACCAGGTCGTAGGCTACCTCCGGCTGGAAGGAGAGCTGATCGACCACCTCTATGTTCGCCCGGATTGGCAGCGGCAAGGCGTGGGTTCCCGGCTACTGGCCAAGGCTCGGGCGCTGAGCCCGGACAGGCTCCGCCTCAATACGTTCCAAAGAAATACCGCCGCCAGGGCGTTCTATGAGGCTCATGACTTCCGCGCCGTTGGACAGACCGCCGGCCTGAATGAGGAGAACGAGCCGGATGTTCAGTATGTTTGGCAGCGCTGATCATCAGGCCCCTGGCTACGGGCGTTCAACCTGCAGCCGGTTGTAACCTTTGGCGCGGTAGACCACGCTTGAAACAATCCAGCTCACGGCGAAAATCCCCACCACGACAAAGCCGAAATTGGTCAGGTTCTCATTCAGCGCCTCCACCGAGACCCAGAACCAGCCCTCCAGCTGCAACCTGCCGGCGATCAGGCCGAGCGCCTCCATTCCGCCGATGAACAGCGCCACCACCACCGAGGCGGCGGTAATTGTCAGATTGTACCACAGCTTGCGCAGCGGATGGACGAACGCCCAGCCGTAGGCACGCACCATCAACATGGAATCGGCGGTGTCGAGCAGCGACATTCCGGCGGTGAACAGCGCCGGAAAGACCAGGATGGACCAGATCGACAGCCCCTGCGCGGCCTGGATCGCGGAGATGCCCAGCACACCGATCTCGGTCGCGGTGTCGAACCCCAGGCCGAACAGGAAGCCGATCGGATAGAGGTGCCAGGATCGCGTCACCACCCGGAACAGCGGACGGAACAGCCGCGCGAACAGGCCACCGCCTGACAGGACGGCGTCGAGGTCGCCATCACTCATACGCCGCCCCCGCCGGACCGTCAGGAATGCTGTCCAGATCGCGCGCAGCACGAACAGGTTGGCGACGCCGATCAGCAGCAGGAACGCGGCCGAAATGGCGGTGCCGATGAGGCCACCCCATTCATGGATGGCTGCCAGCGAGCCTTGCGCCGCCACCGCGGTCGCGGCGATGGCCAGCGACGCCAGCACGACGATGGTCGAATGGCCGAGGGAAAAGAAGAAACCGGCAGCGAAGGGCGCCTGACCCTGTTGCATCAACTTGCGCACGGCATTGTCGATCGCCGCTATATGGTCGGCATCGAAGGCGTGGCGGAGGCCGAACAGCCAGGCCAGGAAGGCGGTGCCGAGCAGGGCCGGCCGGCCGGCGAACGCCGTCCAGGCCCAGAGCCAGGCGGCAGCGTTCGCGGCCACCAGCACAGCGGAGACGACACCGGCCTTTGCCCGCAGCGCAGCGGGCGAGTCGTCGAACAGTCGCAGCAGCAAAGTCTCGTTCCCCGGCGGCAAGGACTGTATCGTGCCACGGACGCGTGGTGGGGGCGATGGGCGAAATCGCGACGCAGCCAGCGGCGATGTTCACCTGCTGCGCTCCTCGGGTCGGCCTGCCAGGGACCGGGATCCGCTGCCACGTCAGTGTGCGTGGCCGTGGCGGTGGTGCGTGTCCGGGTAGTGCGGGTGCCGGTGCACCAGCGGCGCGTGGCGATGCCGATGGGTGTGCGGCTCGCCCGGCGGATCCTGCGGCCCGTGCGCATGCTGGTGGTGCGAGTCGTGGCTGTGGCGGTGCTCATGCTCCATCGCCTCATGCGCATGCTCATGCTCATGGTGCTCCGCCAGGTGCAGCCATAGCCCGATGGCCATCAGCACGCCGGCCGCCATAAGCTGCAGCGACAGCGTTTCATGCAGCAGCACGATCGCCAGCACCGCACCGACGAAGGGCGCCAGCGAGAAATACGCGCCGGTGCGGGCGGCGCCGAGGTGGCGCAGTGCCAGGACGAACAGCGCCAGGCTGACGCCGTAGCCCAGGAAGCCGATGATCGCCGCCGCGGCCACGATGCCGGCGGGTGGCAGCGTCGCGCCCTGCGACATGGCGAGCAGCGTGTTCACGGCCCCTGCCACCAGCCCTTTCAGCATGGCGATCTGCACCGGATCCGCCGAGGAGAGCTTGCGCGTCAGGTTGTTGTCGATCCCCCAGCACAGGCAGGCAGCGGCGATCAACAGGCCGCTCCACTGGAAGGACGCCGAACCCTGCCAGGACAGCAGGATAGCGCCGGCCAGGATGGCAAAGGCGCCCAGCAGCAGGCGGCGGTCGACGTTCTCGTGAAA
>JAFEFW010000284.1 GCA_018240405.1 Pseudomonadota bacterium | reverse complement strand
TACGCCGGCCAGACCCTGGGCATCGTCGGCGAGTCCGGCTGCGGCAAAAGCGTCACCGCGCGGTCGATCCTGCGCATTGTCGAACGCCCCGGCCGCATCGTCAGCGGCGAGATTCTGCTACGCCGCCACGATGGGCAGATTGTCGACGTGACCAAGCTGCCTGCCGATGGTGCCGAAATGCGCTCGATCCGCGGCGGCGAGGTTGGCCTGGTGTTCCAGGAACCCATGAGTTCACTGTCGGCGTTTCATACCATCGGCAACCAGTTGATCGAGGCCATCCAGCTTCATTCCGACCTCGGCAAGAAAGCGGCGCGGGTGCGGGCTATCGAACTGCTGGCGATGGTCGGTATTCCGCGCCCCTCCCAGCGGGTCGATTCCTATTCGTTCGAATTGTCCGGGGGCTTGCGGCAGCGGGTGATGATCGCGCTTGCGCTGTCCGCTGAACCGCGCGTGTTGATCGCCGACGAGCCCACCACGGCGCTGGACGTTACCACGCAGGCGCAGATCCTGACGCTGATCCAGCGCCTGCAGCAGGAACGTGATCTGGCGGTGATCCTGATCACCCACGACATGGGCGTGATCGCCGAGATGGCGGACGACGTCGTCGTCATGTATCTCGGCAAGGAAGTGGAAAAGGGACCGGTGGACGCAATCTTTCACGCGCCGCGGCACCCCTATACGCGATCGCTGTTACGCTCGATCCCGTCCGTGCTGGCCGAACCGCGCTCACGCCTGGCGACGATCACCGGATCGATCCCGCACCCGTTGTCCCGCCCCGCCGGGTGCCCGTTCCACCCGCGTTGCGCCGAAAAGATCGGCGCCATCTGCGAAACGACGATGCCGGCGGAGACCGGCGCCGCTGGCGGTCACGCCGCCGCCTGCCACCTGCTGACCGAAGACGCGGCGAAGGTGCCGGCATGACCGACCCGGTGCTGGAGGTGCGCGGCCTGCGCAAGCACTTTCCCATCCGCCGCGGCGTGCTCGGCCGTGTCGCCGGTCATGTGAGGGCGGTGGACGACGTCTCGTTCTCCATCAACGCCGGCGAGACGCTGTCGCTGGTGGGCGAGTCCGGTTGCGGCAAGACCACCACCTCGCGCTGCATCCTGCGCGCCATCACGCCGACCGGCGGCGAAATCCACTTCCGGACGCAGGACGGCGGCACCGTCGACGTCGCAGCGCTGGGTCCGAAACAACTGCGCCCGCTGCGACGGCAGATGCAGATGATCTTCCAGGATCCATTTTCATCCCTGAACCCGCGGATGACGATCTCGGAAATCATCGGCGAGCCACTGCTGGTGAACGGCGTCAGCGACACCAAGGAGCGCAACCGCCGCGTGGCGGAACTGCTGGAGCTGGTGCAACTGCCGGCGGCCTATTTGAACCGCTTTCCGCACGCCTTCTCCGGCGGGCAGCGCCAGCGCATCGGCATCGCACGTGCCCTGGCGCTACATCCGTCGCTGATCGTGGCAGACGAGCCGGTGTCGGCGCTGGACGTTTCGGTGCAGGCACAGATCGTCAACCTGATGCTGGACCTGCAGGACCGGCTGGGCCTGGCCTATCTGTTCGTCGCGCACGATTTATCAGTGGTGAAACACGTCAGCCACCGCGTCGCGGTCATGTATGTCGGCCGCATCGTCGAGATCGCGCCGACGCACAGCCTGTTCTCCCGGCCGCGCCATCCCTATACCGAGGCGCTGCTATCCGCGGTGCCCGTGCCCGATCCACGGCACAGAGCCAAGCGGATCGTGCTGGAGGGCGACGTCGCGGACCCGTCCAACCCGCCCTCGGGCTGCCATTTCCATCCGCGCTGCCGCTTCGCAACGGATCGGTGCCGCACCGAAGTGCCGGTGCTGCGGGAGATAGCCCCCGGTCATTCCGTGCGTTGCCTGCTGGCGGAGGAACTGGGTCTGCAGGGGGTGGAGGCGGCCGCGTAGCGCTACGCCGCCCGCATCGTCGGGATCGCCGCCACGACATCGCGCAGGTCCCGCTCCGCATGCCACAAATCGTGTGCTTGCTGCATGGCCAACCAGAACCGGGGACCGTTGCCGCACAGCTTCCCGACCCGCACGGCCATCTCCGGCGATATGGCAGCACGTTCCGCGAGGACGCGATGCAGCATCTGCCGCGAGACGCCAAGTGCGTTGGCGGCGGCTGCGATGCTCAGTTCGAGCGACGGCAGCACCTCTTCGCGCAAAATGACGCCTGGATGGGTCGGCGGTCGTTCCACATGGCGAGCGTTCTTCCCGGTCATAGCCGCTGCCTAATGGTAATTCTCAAGATCGACGTCGATTGCATCCGTACCATCCCACCTGAACGTAATGCACCACGGTCCATTGACGTGAATTGAGAATGTGCCCGCCCGCGTGCCGCTTAACCGATGAAAATTGAATCCAGGTATGTTCAACTCGTCCGGGCTCTCCGCAGCATCCAGCGCATCCAATCGTCGCAGGACACGGTCCTGCAGATGCGGTGTGATCCGGGACCCGTCACCAGTCCGCCAAAACACCCGCAGCGGCTTGCTACGAAACGACCGGATCATCGCTGCGTGTAATCCGCTATGCGGCAAATGTCAACCGTGGGTTTACACGCTGGCCGCGTCATTGACATGTCTACAACGGTGCTGGCCCCAGCTTGCGCAATGCCACATGGATATGGATGTCCTCGGCATTGAAGTAGACCATTTCGCAGTTGAAGCGCGGCATGAGTGCCGTCACCAGGTTCAGTACCGAGGCCGGGGTAAACACCGTGTAGTGATGCGGACCCGGCGTCGCCTGGATTTCGACCAGGCGTTCCGGCGTCTTGTCCAGGTAGTGCGCGTGGCCGGTGGTGCCCCACAGCAGTTCCGACGCATCCGCCGGATCGAAGCTGAAGTCGTTGCACTCGAACTTTCGCATCAGCTTGGTTACGGATGTCGCCGGCCGGCGGAAATCATAGGTGCGGCGGCGATTGGGCACGATCAGATAGACAATGCCATCATTCCGCACCACCCGCAGCTGGTCATACAGCGCCGCGACAGGGTTGGGCGAATGCTCCAATACGTGCGAAGTGTAGACGAAGTCCAGCCGGTCATTGTCGATTGGAATGTAGTAGTGCGGCGGCTGCAGGATGATCGTCGGCTCGACCAGCTTGTCGCAGTCGTAATAGGGACCGCCGCGCAGGCCGTGCAACACCTCCGTCATCGTCGCGTTGTTGCAGACATCGGCGTAAATCACCTGCGCGTCGAGCTCCGCCGGACGCGACAGCGCGCCGATCTCCAGCCCGTTGCCGCGGCACAACTGCACCGCCTTGAAGGTATGAGTAGTCAACGGCACGGCGGCACCTCGCCTCGAGCGTCACATCGCGCTGCCAGCTTGCTATCGCGGACGGGTTAACAAACCGTGTACGCTCGCAGGCGCCACGAACGCCGCCGCCCTTTTCCGCATGGCCGTGATCTGCCACGCTCCCGGCCGGCGGGAGCCAACCCGCATCGGCACAATAGCACCAAGGAATGTCCACCATGTCAGCCACGCTCGAGCGGGAGCAAACCGCCGCCCCGAAACAGCCATCTGCGTTCGACGTCGTCGTGGTCGGTGGCGGCCTCGGCGGCATGTACGCGCTGCACCGGCTGCGGAAGATGGGCCTGACTGTGAAGGTGTTCGAGGCCGGCTCAGGCATTGGCGGCACCTGGTTCTGGAACCGCTACCCCGGCTGCCGCTGCGATGTGGAGAGCCTGGAGTATTCCTACTCCTTCGACGACGGCCTGCAACAGGACTGGGAATGGCCCGAGCGCTACGGCACGCAGCCGGAAATCCTGCGTTATATCAACCATGTGGCCGACCGGTTCGACCTGCGCCGCGACATCCAGCTGAATACGCGCGTAACGGCGGCAACATTCGATCCGGCGATCAACCGCTGGATCGTGCGCACCGACAAGGATGATGTGGTGACCGCGCAGTACTGCATCATGGCCAGCGGTAATCTGTCGACGCCGCGGGTGCCGGACTTCAAGGGGCTGCAGAACTACCGGGGCAAATGGTACCATACCGGCCTGTGGCCGCACGAGGGCGTTGACTTCTCCGGCCTGCGCGTCGCGGTGATCGGCACCGGGTCATCCGGCGTGCAGATGATTCCTCACATCGCTGCGCAGGCGGATCATCTGACCGTGTTCCAACGCACCGCCAACTTCTCATTGCCTGCCCGCAATGCGCCCATGGACCACGAGAAGGAGCGGCGGCACAAGGCGCAGTACACCGAACGCCGGATCGCCGCCCTGGACACGCCGTTCGGCATCGCTGGGCATCCGCCGCCGACCAAGGGGGCGCTGGAGGTGAGCGACGCGGAGCGCCAGCGTGCCTATGAGGCGAAGTGGAACGAAGGCGGCAGCATCAGCTTCCTCTATGCCTACACGGACCTGCTGGTGAACAAGGAGTCGAACGACACCGCGTCCGAGTTCGTGCGCAACAAGATCCGCAGCATCGTGCACAACCCGGAGACGGCCGAAATCCTGGCGCCAAAGGATCATCCGATCGGCACCAAGCGGCTGGTCCTGGATACGAACTATTACGAGACCTACAACCGGAACAATGTCTCACTGGTCGATGTGAAGAACGACCCGATCCAGGAGATCACCGAAGACGGCATCCGCACCCGCGACCGCGCCTTCGGCCCCTTTGACGCCATTGTCTTTGCCACTGGCTTCGACGCCATGACCGGCGCGCTGCGGGAGATCGATGTGCGGGTGAAGGACGGTCCGGTGCTGGCCGAGGAATGGGCCGGCGGACCGCGCACCTATCTGGGGCTGATGGTTGCCGGCTTTCCG
>JAFEFW010000283.1 GCA_018240405.1 Pseudomonadota bacterium | reverse complement strand
TGTGCACCACCTCACGGGAGCGTGCAGCCGCCGTTCTGCCGAGAGTATGCGCCGTCACTGGAATGATCCGGCGATCCGGACGAGCCCAAGCAACGCCCCATGCCGCGGAACGGCCATGTCAGCAGGCGGGCGGTTGACCCGGCATAGTACGTTGGCGCCATGCTACGGGCGCGTCTATGATGCGCAGGCGTGGCCACGGGCGCCCTGGGCCTCGGCGCTGCGCTGCATCCCAGCAGGCACACAATTTCGAAGATGGTGGGCCGGGGAGGATTCGAACCGTCCGACCTCACGCTTATCAAGCGTGCGCTCTGGCGCTGAGCTACCAGCCCGATACGCACGTAACGAATCCGGCCGCTTCATTGTAGCCACAAATCTGTTATGCTGCCAGTATGACTATCACGGTGTCGTGAAGCAGCCCGACCGGCAAGTACCCCTTTTCGTGTACAGGCCGGATCGTCTGGTTATGCCGCCCCTGCGTCATTGACAGTGCGGCCCGCCGGACGCGCCCTGCATCGGCGGGCTGCCGTTCAAGCGCGGCAATCCCCAGCTAATCCGTAACAATCAGCGCCAGCCCGGTCTCGGCGTCCTTCCGCTTTCGAAGGTGTACCGGCGCTTCGGTTACAATGACCTCCAGGGTCGGACGGACATGGGCTTCGAGCAAATGACCGCCCATCGCTGAGCCGTCGGCGCGACTGATGACGACATGCGGGTGAAGCGCCGGCGCGTCATCCGGCCCGAGCGCAACATCGCCAAGGAAGGAGACGACCTCAACCTGTTCGGTGACGGGAATCTTCTTGTAGTCCTTCGTCTCCCAGTCAAAGAACCCAAGCGTCGCGTCGCTGAAGGCGCCGATGGCGGTGATCTGGGCGGCGGCAATGCCGTTGTCCCGTACAAACCCCTCGATGCTGGTCACCGCTTCGTCGCCTTTATCGAGCACGAGGACGTAGGTCCTGGGCGTCGCGTTGATGCATTTCGACTTCATGGCCATGAACCCCTTGCTGACGGCCCGGGCGCAGGGCGCAACCGGGGTCACTATCTCACGCGCGACAGGGCAGCATGGTTCCCAGTGTTGAGCCGGATTATTGAACGTGACCTCCGCTCTGCGGCGCTGCACGAGGGTCTTCCGCTCGAACGGGTGGCGCTACGTACGGCGGTGAAACTGCGGAGCACGCGGAGCATGCCAAGGAATCCGGCGGAGGCATTGTGACCCGCCTGGTCAACCGCGCCGACGCTCACCATGCGATCGCCTGGCTCGGCGCTGCCGTGTAAGCACGTTCGGGTCTTTGCGTGCCCCGCGTGTTTCGCGGTCTCACGTCCCGGCGGGTGGAGGGACTATCCTGCGTGGCCCACGGGATGCCAGACGGCTGACGAGAGGCCGCCGACTTGCAATGACCGCCTGCCCGTGCCCGGCGGCATAGCCACGCGCGCGGGTTGTTCCTGCGACAGCGGCTCGGTCGACGCGGTCAATGCCAGCACCCGCGCCATGGCGGCCCCGTCCTTGAACGGGATTGTGCCGCTACTCGGTGTAGCCGGCGCCGCCCTTGTTGTTGACCATCGCCAGCAATTCCCGCCGCGTCGCCGCGTTGTCGCGGAAGGCCCCCAGCATGCGGGAGGTGACCATGGTGACGCCGGGCTTGTGCACGCCGCGCGTCGTCATGCACTGATGCGCCGCCTCGACAATGACCGCCACGCCACGGGGTTCCAGTACATCCTGGATCGTATTGGCGATCTGCGCGGTGAGCTTTTCCTGGATCTGCAGGCGCTTGGCATAGGCGTCCACAACCCGCGCCAGCTTGCTGATGCCGACGACGCGCCGATGCGGCAGGTAGGCAACGTGCACACGGCCGATGATCGGCGCCATGTGGTGCTCGCACGTGCTCTCCAGCCGGATATCGCGCAGCAGCACGATCTCATCGTAGCCGTCGGTTTCCTCGAAGGTGCGCGCCAGCATTGCCACCGGGTCGGTGCCGTAGCCGACAAAAAACTCCTTATAGGCGCGCGCCACCCGCGCCGGCGTATCGCGCAGGCCCTCACGGTTCGGGTCGTCGCCGGCCCACAGCAGCAAGGTCCGGATGGCGTCTTCTGCCTGTTCCCGCGTCGGCCGGGACGGTGTCGCCGAGGCTTCCGCCAGGGCTGTGGCAGGCGTTACGATATTCACCGCGAGGCTTCCTCCGGTTCGTTGCAATTAGGGCGGCGTTCGCCGCCGGCCGGATATGGGGCGGGAGCGGCATCCCGCAACCCGCGCCGGGTCAGTCCCTGGACCGTAAGGGTCCTAATGCACCCTACCGCTCTGGTGCGGGCTGTCCAGGCTGAATGCCGGGATGGCGACGTCGAAGGCCTCGCCCGAAGACGGGACCACCATATGGTATTGCCCGACCATGAAGCCGGACGGCGTGTCGAGCGGTGTGCCGGAGGTGTATTCGAAGGTCTCCCCCGGCTCCAGCAGCGGCTGCTCGCCCATGACACCGGCGCCATGCACGTGTTGCGTGCGACCGCGGGCATCGGTGATCTGCCAGGTGCGACGCAGCAATTGCACCGGCAGGCTGCCCTGGTTCTCGATCTTCACCCGGTAGGCCCAGACGAAATGGTTCTCCTCTGGTTGCGACTGATCCGCCAGGTAAAAGGACCGCACCGAGACCCGTACATCGCGCGTTGTACGCGAGTAATCGCCGCGCGACCCGCTACCCGCCCGGTTCTCCCGCTGTGTGTCCGCCGGCGGCGCCGAGCCGCGGCCCCCGCGGCCAGCCCTGCGATCTTCAGTCGACATGACCCATCATCCTTCCGTCGCGCCGTAGCTCAGGATCAAGACCGAATCGCGGCAACTTGTCCAGCATCCGCGCCGGCTGGCGAGAGCGTAAACTGCCATAAGCCAAACTGCGCTGGCGGCGACAAAAACAGCAGAGCGGAACGATATGTTTCATTCGTTCCGCCTGCGGTGCACCGGGCTCCGGCGGCACTGAGCCTGTCAGTTCGCGGCAAGAATGGTATGGGTGGCGGCGAGCCGCCTGAGGCCGCGACACAGATCGTCCTTCAGGTCCTCGGCATCCTCCAAGCCGATTGATACGCGAATGACACCATCGGTGATGCCGAGCCGGGCGCGCTCCTCGGCGCCGATACGCATGTGCGTGGTGGTTGCTGGGTGCGTCGCCAGGGACTTGGAATCCCCCAGGTTATTTGAAAGTGCGATCAGCTCGAATCCGTTCATGACCTGGAAGGCTGCGTCCTTGCCGCCGGCGACCTCGAACGTGACGACGGTGCCGCCGCCGGTCATCTGCGCCGCGGCCAGCGCCCGCTGCGGATGATCTTCCCGGGTCGGGTACCAGACACGGCTTACGCCCGGTTGCTCTGCCAGGAAGTCGGCGATCGCAGCGGCGGCGCGGCTGGCGGCGTCGACGCGCAGCGCCAGGGTCTCGATGCCCTTCAGCAGCAACCAGGCATTGAACGGCGAAATCGCCGGGCCGGTGTTGCGGATGAAGGGTTGCAGCACCTCGGTGATCCACTTCTTTGAGCCGAGGACCGCGCCGCCAAGTACGCGTCCCTGCCCGTCGATGTGCTTGGTACAGGAATAGACGACGACATCGGCGCCCAGTTGCAGAGGCTGCTGCAGCAGCGGCGTGGCGAACACGTTGTCGACCACGACGATGGCGCCCGCCCGGTGCGCCAGTTCCGCCACCGCCGGAAGGTCGACCAGTTCGAGCATCGGATTGGATGGCGTTTCCAGCAGCACGAGTTGCGTCGGCTTCGCCAGCGCCTCGCGCCATTGATCGAGGTCGCCCCCATCGACGAAGACCGACTCAATGCCGAATTTTGGCAGCAGGGTGGAGACGATCCAGTGGCACGATCCAAACAGGGCCCGCGAGGCGACGACGCGGTCGCCCGCCTTCAGATGGGACAGCAGCGCGGCGTTCACCGCGGCCATGCCGGTCGCCGTGGTCCGGCAGTCTTCGGCGCCTTCCAGCAAGCAGAGCCGCTGCTCCAGCATGGTGATGGTCGGGTTGCCGAAGCGGGAATACTGGTAGTGCTCGACGGTGCCGGTGAAGGTCGCCTCGGCCTGTTCGGCGTCGTCGTAAACGTAGCCGGAGGTCAGGAACAGCGCCTCGGCGGTTTCGCCATACGGAGTGCGCTGGACACCGCCATGGACGAGGCGGCTGGCGGGGCGGAGCTTTTTTGGATCGAGGGGCATGTGTCAGGGTCCTTGCACGCAATGACCCGACCGTGGAGCAGCGCGGGGCCGGATTCCGGCGCCCTTTGCTGGCCTCTTTAGCGCGTTTGTTTCACCTCGCCGCAATCCGGCCGGACAAATCACGAGGACCGGGCGAGCCGGCGGCGGGCGTCATAGGGCGGCGGCCGGGCTTCGTCAACCTCTGTTCTGCGCCACGATCCCGGCGTGCGTGTTTGCATCGGTGCGGGGAGTTGGATAGAAGGGCGGCAGCGCGGGTGTAGTTCAATGGTAGAACGGCAGCTTCCCAAGCTGCATACGAGGGTTCGATTCCCTTCACCCGCTCCAGCCAGACCGCAATAGCGCAAACAGCAGCATATCGCGCGGTGTGCCGTCGACCATTGCCCATTCCCGCATCAGCCCCTCACGGTGAAACCCCACCCGCTCCGCCAATTGCAGAGACGCCTGATTGTCGGGGGCAATGCGCGATTCAATCCGATTGCTCGCAAGAACCGTAAAGCAACGGCGGATCAGCACGCCTGCCGCCTCGAGGGGGATACCGTTCCGGCGCCAGGATGGAACGACGATCCAACCGATAGCCAACCGGCCGTGTGCCGACTGCCGTACGTGGTAATTGACCATGCCGACGACGTCGCCGCACG
>JAFEFW010000282.1 GCA_018240405.1 Pseudomonadota bacterium | reverse complement strand
ACGCCGTCCTGAAGGCCGATGTCCGCGAGCGCGTCTGACCGCGCCGAGACGCTGTGGCAACTGGTCCGTTACATCGTCAACGGAGTCGTTGCCACGCTGGTGCACTACGGCGTGCTGCGCGCCGGGCTGGAAGTGTTGCACCTGCCCTCCGCCGGCCTGGCCAACTTCATTGCCGCGATTTTCGGTATCACGGTCTCCTTTGCCGGCAGCCGCTACTACGTTTTCCGCCGCGCCGACGCGCCGATCCTGCGGCAGGCGGCCCGGTTCGGCGCGCTCTATGCCGCGATTGCCTGCGTGCATGCGCTCATTCTGTTTGTCTGGACCGATCTGTGCGGACTCGACTACACGCTGGGCTTCGGCATCGCCTTGGTGGTGCAGGTCGTCGGCAGCTATTTCGGCAATCGCTACCTGGTGTTCGACGCATGACGCTGGCGGGTTCGTCCAAAGGCGCCACCCCGCGTACCGGGGCGGCGACACGTCCATGAAATTCCTCTGGGCCCTGCTGTTCAGCCTGCTGTTCACCGCCCTGCTGGCGGTTGTCTACCTTATCCACGTCTGGTTCCTGCCAGTCCGCGTGATCTTCTACAGTGCGATCCTCGATGGCGTGGTCGCCGCGGTAGCGACGGCTACCATCCTGCTCGCGCTGCGCCGGCGCCTGCCCTTCACCGGCTTCGAGTCTGTCCTGCTCCTGACCATCTGGCTGCTCGGCGGCTACGCCTTCGCGATCTCCGGACCCACCGTGCTGGACCGTTCCTTGTCGTTCTACATACTGGAAAAACTGGCGCAGCGCGGCGGCGGCATCAGGGCGGACGCCTTCCCGATGGTGTTTAAGGAGGAATACCTGCCGGAGTTCCGCCTGGTCGATGTGCGCCTGACCGAGCAGACGCAGTCAGGAACTGTGGAAATCGTCGACGGCTGCGTCCGGCTGACACCCTGGGGATGGAAACTCGTCGGGATCAGCAGCTTCATCCGCGCCCATCTGCTGGCACGGCACCGGCTGCTGGCCGGCGTCTATACGGATACATTGACAACGCCGTTCGCCAACAGCGCGAAAGGCCAGCAGGGATATGAGTGCCGGTGATCGCTGGTTACGCAGGCGCCTCGGCCTCCTCCTCCTCGCCGTAGCCCAGCAGGCGCAGCGCGCGGCCGCGGATGCCCATCGAGGCAGCGGCGTGGATCAACGCCTCCTCGCGCCCGTGCGTCACCCAGACCTCGGGGGCGCCGACGTCGGCAAGCGTCGCGATCAGTTCGTTCCAATCGGCATGGTCGGAAATCACCAGCGGCAACTCGACGCCGCGCGACTTGGCGCGCTGGCGCACCCGCATCCAGCCCGAGGCCAGTCCCGCCACCGGATCCTCCAGCCGCCGCGCCCAGCGGTCGGTGATGGCGGAGGGGGGCGCGAGAACGACGGCACCAACCAGCGAACCCTTGGCGGCGACGGTTGCGGGACGGAGGTCACCCAGGTCCACGCCGCAGTGCCGGTAGACATCGCACATCGACGCCAGCGCGCCATGCAGCCAGATCGGCTTGTCCCATCCGGCCTGGCGCAGCAGGGCGATCAGGCGCTGGCATTTTCCCAGCGCGTAGCAGCCGACCACATGCGTCCGTTCGGGGAACAGCGCGACGCTGTCCAGCAGGCGGGCGATCTCATGCGCTGGCGGCGGATGGACGAAGACCGGCAGGGCAAACGTCGCCTCAGTGACGAAGACGTCACATCGGATCGGTTCAAAGCCGGCGCAGGTCGGGTCCGGCGTCCGCTTGTAGTCACCGCTCACAACCGCGCGAGTGCCCTGATACTCCATTGCCACCTGCGCGCTGCCCAGCACATGCCCAGCCGGGCTGAGCCAGACCCGCACATCGCCGACCGTTAGCGGCTCATGCCAGGGCAGCGCCTGCTGCGATTCTCCGGCGCCGTCGCCCAGGCGGGCGCGCATGATCGCCAGCGTCTCCGCGGTGGCGAGCACCGCGCGATGGCCGGCGCGGGCATGGTCGGAATGGCCGTGGGTGACGACGGCGCGGTCCACCGGCCGCACTGGATCGATAAAAAACCCGCCAGGTTCGCAGTACAGGCCCTGCGGCAGCACCTTCAGCCAGGTCTCGGGATGCGGCATGCAGCCTATGTGGGCCGCAGGATCCGGTTTGGCCAGGGCACTATTTGCGGTCGCTGGCCGCGCCCTGGCGCGACAGCTAGGATGACCTATGTGAGCGCACTCCCGGTCAGGACTGGCCGCTCTTGTCCAGTGGAAGGCGCAGGTTGTTGTACATGCCGCAGTATGCTGATGCGTTGTTGCAGGTTGCCGTTCAAGCCTCCGACTCCGGCCAGGTGGCCGAAGCGGCTGCCGTACTGCGGCTGATCATCGGCCGCTGCGGCCCGCACGAGGCGGATGCGGTCGCCCTGCTCGGCCAGGCTTCGCGGCGTCTCGGCGACTCCGCCAGCGCCGAATGGCTGCTGCAACAGGCGCTGGCCATTGCACCGGAGCATGCGTGGGCGCATGCCGAACTTGGCGAGACGCTGCGTCTGGCGGGGCGGCCGAGCGACGCTGTGCCGCACCTGCAGAAGGCGTTCGAACTGAACCCGACGTTGAGCGGACCGCCATTCGCCCTCGCCGCCGCGCTGACGGCGCTGGATCAGGGCGCGGACGCACTGCACTGGGCCCGCACGGCGTTGGCCGCGCATCCGGAGCGTCCCGAGGCACACGGCCTGATGGGCGACGTGCTGGCGCGGCAAGGGCGTCCAACCGAGGCGATCGCCGCCTATGACAAGGCGCTGGCGCTGCGGCCGGAGGAAAGCCGCTCACGCTACGGCCGCGGCCTGGTCCGGGTGGAGCAAGGTGACATGCCCGGCGCCTGGACGGATTTTGAGGCGCGGCTGGACGTCGCCGGCGATGGCGGGTTCGCGCAGCCGCTCTGGCGCGGGGAGAAGCGGATCAAGCGGCGCAGTCTCCTGCTGCACGCCGATATGGGGCCATCGGAAACCGTCCAGTTCGTCCGTTACGCGCCGCTGGTGGCGAAAACCGGTGCGCGAATCCTGCTACGGGTCCAGCGGGGGCTGGGGCGAATCTGCGCGACGGTGTCCGGCGTCGATCAGGTGGTGGAGGACGGCGACCCGCTGCCTGATTTCGACCTGCACTGCCCGCTGCTGAGCCTGCCGGCGATCTTCGGCACGACGGTGCGCAGCATACCGGCGGAGATTCCGTATATCGCGGCCAACGACTTTGTGCGGGCCGAATGGCGCCATGTGCTGAAACCTTGGAAGCGGATGCGGGTCGGCATCGCCTGGCGGGGATCTAACGGTGTGCGGTCCTCGTCGGTTCCGCTCGTCGCGCTGGCGCCGTTGCTTCGCCGCGAAGACGTTGAATGCCATGCGTTGCAGCGCATGATGCCTGCCGACGGCGACGAGGCCGCGGATACCGGGAATCTGACGGACCACTCGCTGGCGCTGACCGATGCAAATCAGGCCGCCGGGCTAATCGCCGAAATGGACCTGATTATCGCCGTGGACGCGCTGGAGGCGCACCTGGCCGGCGCGCTGGGTGTGCCCGCCTGGGTCATGCTGGCGCACCATGCAAGCTGGTATTGGCTGCGCGATCGGGAAGATTCGCCATGGTATCCGTCGATGCGGCTGTTCCGCCAGCCGCATCCGGGCGATTGGGACACCGTGGTTGAGCAGGTCGTGCAAAATCTGGACGCTTGGGCCGTGCAAAGATCGTAGCGGCGCTCTCGCTCGATTGGACGCTGCGCCTCATTTTGCGTGATAGCCTGACGCCTGGTGATGAACCTGGCGCGCATCGCAGCGCCGCTTGATACCCGTTGCACGCAGCCGCTTCGGCGGGAACGGCGGTACCGCAACATTTTACCGAAAGACACGATTCAACTCCGTCAGGCGCTGAGGTGGTTTCGCTCCGGAGGTGCGGACCATAGCGAGCGTCGTGCCACTTCCGCCGACCCGAACAGGCCTATCGGCCGTGGGGATACGGATGGAACGGCGCTGCCGGGTCTGACCGTAACTGCCTCTGATGGCGCCCGTGCTGGCGTAACCTGCTTTGGTTTAATGCGGAGAACAGTAGAGACGTTGGGCCGCGCAGGATTTTTCAATGGCACCGGCCTGCACCATCCGGCCCTGCGTCCCGGCCATTCGCTGCCAGAAACATCGGTGATGAACGCCACCGCCAGCGGCACGTGTGAGCCTCCGCCTGCCGGAACAGGCGCCGCGCGGTCGACTGCACGCTATTTTACTAAAAACCTCCCAAAATCTGCGCGTATCGGCTGAATGCAGGCTGGTTTTATTTGGTACTATCGCTTCATCACCATGCAGAACGGCCAGTCCGCTGCTTGCTCAGCCGATTGTCCACTTGAAAGGCCGCTTTCGTATTGCGAGCCCTCACGGAGACAGCTATGAGGAGATAAGGACAGGGACAGCACAACCGTAAGGATGCGCGGCGAAAGTTCGTAATGGAACCAAATCGCTTCAGCGCCGGCGCCCAGTCATTGCTAACTTTGCTCACCGACTTTCCTGGATGACGGGGCCATTCATTGCCGACACCCGAGCGACGTTGTGCCGAATCGACTCCACATCGGCAGGACGGGAACCTGACCCTCTCCGCCGGGTCGGTCGCGCGCATTATGGCAGGCACGGTAACAGCAATTGGCGCTCTGGTCCTCGCTGGCTGGGTCTTTGAGATTCATCCGCTCAAGAGCTTGATGCCAAACTTCGTGGCCATGCAGCCATGGACCGCGATCAGCATTGTCCTTGCCGGAATGGCGCTCTTTTCCGTCACCTTTGAAACGACAACGGGCCGCCTGGCCTCGGCGTGCCTGGCCTCCGCGCTCGGCATCATTGTGGCGCTTGCGTTCATTCAACATGG
>JAFEFW010000281.1 GCA_018240405.1 Pseudomonadota bacterium | reverse complement strand
GGCTGCAGAATGGCGAATTCGTCGCTGCCGACCCGTGCAACGGTATCGAGTTCCCGCACCGTTGCGATCAGCCGGCCGGCACTCTGAATCAGGACCTGGTCGCCGGCGTCCGGACCCAGCGACTCATTGATGCTCCTGAAGCGATCCAGATCGATGCACAGCAAGGCAAACGGCGCGCCGGAACGGTCTGACATCGATATCATCTTGTTGAGCGAGCGCTCCAGCGCCTGGCGGTTGCCGACGCCGGTCAGCAGATCGGAGTGGCTCAGGCGCTCGATCTGCGCCAGCGTCATCTGCTGCGGGCCGAGGTCTCGGATCGCCACGACATGCTCAGCCGTGCCTTCAATTGGGCGCGTCACCACCTCCACCGGATGACGGCTGCCGTCGGGCAGGATCAAGGAATGTTCCCGGCTGGGACCGGGATGAGACGTGGGGCTGTCCAGCAACGTATCGACCCGCCGCTGATCGAACCATGCCGGACCGATACCCATCAGGCGGACGATTGCCGGATTGGCCGCCACGATCTGGCCCGCCCGCACGATGAGCAGCGCGTCGAACGCAGCGTCGGTCAGGGCTTGCAGCCGGTGCTCCTGCAGCGCGGCACGCTTCGCGTGCAGCCGCGCCGTCCGCAGCGCGAGACCGGCCACGAGCAACGCCAGGAGCGGCAACAAGAATTGGGCGTGGCGCAGACCCGCATCGGCCAGATCCCAGAGCGTAGACCCGTGTTGCATCGGCCGAAGCTTCAGCCGAAACCGGTTAGCAACGGGTTAACGTCCTGGGACATTCTGGCGGAAGCACGGTGTGCGAGGTCAATCGGTGACGGCAGCGTAGACCATGTCGCGGAACAGCACACGATAATACTCGCGCTGGACCGGCGCCTGGATCATCAGCACGGCGAACAGCCGCTCGACCGGGTCGATCCAGAACGAAGTGCCGGCCGCACCGCTCCAATAGTAATTGCCGACGGAACCAGGGAAGGGCGCCATCCCGGCGCTGGTGCGCACGGCGAAGCCCAAGCCGAAGCCGTGGCCCGGCGGCAGCAGGTCGGGCGGCCCGCTGACGCTGCCGAGGTGATCCGATGTCATCAGTTCCAGCGTCTTGCGGCCGAGCAGGCGGGTCTCGCCGAGGCGGCCGTTGCCCATCAGCATGGCGCAGAAGCGGGCGTAGTCCATCGTCGTGGCAGCCAGGCCGCCGCCGCCGGACTCAAAGATCGCCGGCCGGCGGATGTCCAGCAGCGATACGTCGGTGTGGTTCTCCGGGTCCTTGGCGAAGGCCTCCGCGATGCGGTGCTGCTGCTTCTCCGGCACGCTGAACGCGGTATCCGTCATGCCCAGCGGGCCGAGGATGCGCGCGTTCAGGAAGGTGCCCAAAGTCTGGCCGGATATCACCTCCACCAGGCGTCCGAGCACGTCGGTGGAGCGGGAGTATTCCCAGACCGTGCCAGGCTGGTGCAGCAGCGGCAGGGCCGCCAGGCCGTTTGCCTGCTCTTCATTCGTCTGCTTCAGGCGGGCGATGCGGGCCTTGGCGTATTCCTTGTGGACCGGGCCATTGCCGCGGAACTCATAGGTCAGGCCGGAGGTATGACGCAGCAGGTCCTGCACCGTGATTGGCCGGTCCGCCGCGGTCGTGGTGAAGCTATCCCCCTGGATCGCTGCGACGCGCGTGTCGGAAAATGCCGGGATGAATTTGCTGATCGGGTCGGACAGCAGCACACGTCCTTCCTCCCACAGCATCATCACCGCCACCGAGACGATCGGTTTGGTCATCGAGTAGACGCGGAAGATCGAGTCGGCCTTCATCGGCGCGCCCGATACCGGGTCCTGCATGCCGAAGGTGTTGCAATACGCCACCTTGCCGTGCCGAGCGACCAGCGCCACCGCGCCAGGCAGGTGGCCGCTGATCGTGCGCTCATTCAGCGCGGCTGACAGGCGGTCGAGCGCAGCCTGGCTGAGACCGACTTCCTCGGGGCGAGCGGTGGGCAGCGGTGTTGTCATGCCTGCTTGATCCTCTCTAACTATGATCCGAGTTTAGTCGCTCCCGGCATTGGAGCAACCGGACGGCGGAATTGAACCGCGGTCTTGCGGCGCAAGACGCTGCTCCTTTGGTGCGAGCAAATCTACGTCAATTGCGGCAGAGAAAGCCAACGTTCGAATTTGCAAACGGACCGTAAGGTTTCGTATGAAACCAGATATTGCATGGTTGATTAAAACCGAATTAACTGAGGCCATAAGGTTACGGACAAGCATCGCGGGCGAGCGGACGACGACCGGGAGGATCGGGTTCGTGATCGCTTCGGCTTGCACTTGATGACGTATTTGAATGGGCTGCTGCGACTCATGAACTGGCACTTTATTGGAACTGGCCCAACCTTCCCGCTTAGGCTCGCTATAGCTATCGTGTCGCGTGCCTTTGTCCCATGGAACCAAAATGGAGGCGCTTGGAATCTTCGGGAACAGGCGCGCCACGCCGACGGCGTGGTCGAACGCTTCAATGCAGTTTCGGACGCGCGGTCAATCTGGCGCACGTTGCCGCCGGGCGGCGACCGGGTCCGTAAGCAACACGTCGGACGCCGGGCATCGACTGTCTTGATCCAGCAGACTTCTTCAATAAATGTACATGAGCATGGACTGCAGATTCACTGCGCGGGCGTGGCGTGTCTAGTGTCCGTTACGTTGAAGGCACGTTGCCCCGCTCACCCGAATGCTGCAGCTGTTACCTGCGCCACGAAGTGGATAATAAATGCGATGGCGCTGCTGGCTTTCGATCACGGTCCGCCAGCTGCTTCATCGGTTCGGCTTCGTGCTAATCGGAAGGTGCCGGGCCGTGGCTGAGCGCCATACCGGACATGCCAACGAGCGATGCCATTGTAGATTCCGAATAATGCACGTCCGTTATATTCCGCCCTGACTCTGTCATCACGCTCCACAATCCGGATTGTAGCCAACCGGGCGGCTACAACTATAAATATAACGTTTGATAAACAAACGGTGTCTGTCTGTGAGGAAACGAGTCCAAAGGATTGACTTGCCGTGGATGACCCGCTGGAAGCCGCAAATGACCTTGTGCAAGAATGCATTGGACAGATTAACGAGCAGGAGCGACTTGTTTTGCTGCTGGAGTCTACCAACCATCCATTGCTGCCGCAGGCCAGGGACATTCTCTGCACCATGAGAAGGCTCCACTCCTACGCTACAAAGCTGCTGATATTTGAGGAAGATCGATGGGGGCGATCGGGCAATTAGCCCCGCGGCGGCTTGGCAATAGCTGGCCGTAATCCAGAGCCGATTTGCGCCTTACTTCACGCCCACGCGGACGAGCAAATGGTCGACGTCAAGAACGGCCTTGCAATACTTCTTGCCGTGCTGGTACCAGCCGGCGCCATGGCACACCAGCGCGGCAGGGGCCCCAGGGGCGACCTGGGTGACGATGTCGTTCAGGTATTTGCTCATCGCTTCTTTGTTGGCAGCCGGCATGATGATGGCGGGCCCCGGCGGCGCGCGCGGGGAACAGGGCGCCAAGTAGATGCACCGAATCGTGGCGGTTACCGTGCACCGGCAAGGGCGCGAGCCGACCAGTGCCCAGATGTATTCCTGCAATCCCTGCTGACCCGCTCTCGCTTGATCCTGAAACCCGACTTCAAACGGCATGCTTGCGGTCGTGACGATCAACGTCGCGTTCGCGGGGATGCCGAAGTGGATCCAAGAGTGGCCTCAGTCTCAGGATCCTTCTTCGGGTGATACGGACGCGATGGCAACCGCGCCATCCTTCAACCCCCATAACCAGCAACCCATGGCCTGTTTGCACCGTCACCGACCATTGGTCGGTAATCCGCAACCGCAGGCCGTCCCTGCCTTTGGCGATGCGGCAATGCACGCCGTCACCCGGCGTCTGCCGCGTCATTCTGCTCCGCGGGGCCGCCTCCGTGCGACATCGACCTTTCGGGATGAAGGCAATCGCCGGAAGGCGCCGAATCACGGTACCGTCGCCAGACGTTCCAGCCGGAGCGCGCAACGCCGGCTCCGATAACCCGGTGCGGATGATCTCGATCGGCTGGTCGATTGCTTAACTCCTGTGCAAACGGTCGGATCGGCATGGACTCAGCCTACAGCCAGTTCGCGAAGGCCCGGTCAGACACAAGAATCAGGCGTTGCGCACCTTGATAATACGGGCACGCACATTTCGCTCGGCTATTGCAACGGCTTCTGCTCATATGGCCTGACATCCACAAGTCATGTGCAGAGGCTGTATGATCTATCCACCTGCCGCGGCTGCCCCCCGAGGCTTGCCGGAGCCGCCACCTGCTGCGGTGCTGGTGCGGCAGTCATACTATCCCTGGCTCGTCGTCGCCGTCTGCTGCACGGGCGCGTTCATTGGCCAGCTTGATGCCAGCATCGTCCAACTGGCACTGCCAGCGCTGGAGACCAAGTTCCACGCCAAGCTGCATGTCGTGAGCTGGGTTGCCATCGGCTACCAGCTCGCCTTCGCCGCCATCCTACCAGTGTATGCTCGGCTGGCGGAAATCCGCGGCCGCAAGCTGTTTTTCCTGGCAGGCTTCGCCCTGTTCGGCCTGTTCTCGCTGCTGTGCGGCATGGCCGAGACGCTGTGGCAGTTGATCCTGTTCCGCGTCCTGATGGGCCTGTCTGGCGCTGCGCTGGGGGCCAACAGCGTCGTCATCATGGTGAAGGCCGTGGGACCCGAACGGCAGGGGCACGCCATGGGCATCTTCGCCGCGGCGCAGGCAGTCGGCATCAGCGTCGGCCCGCTCGTTGGCGGCCTGCTGCTTGGCGAGTTGGGCTGGCGCTGGGTGTTTTGGGTAACGGTACCGTTTGCCGTCCTGGCAGCGGCCGCCGGGTGGGTGACGGTGCCCCGTACCACGGACCTGAACGCCGACCGGCGCTTCGACATGGCC
>JAFEFW010000280.1 GCA_018240405.1 Pseudomonadota bacterium | reverse complement strand
CGCAAGGCGTGGATGGCGGGCCTTCGCCCGCCATGACGAGAAAGCAACGGGCGCCGGGATTGACCAACCTCAACGCCAATGGGCCGCCGCCCGCCACGCTGGGAGCGGCGTAGCGCGCGGCAGGGCCAGTGTGCCTGGTCTTACTCCGAAGCCGCCTCGGCTGCAGCCGGCTCGGCCGCCGGCGCGGCGCTGGTGACAGTGCGCGCCCGCTCCGCGATACGCGCCGACTTGCCGCTGCGGCCGCGCAGGTAATACAGCTTGGCACGGCGGACATCACCGCGACGCACCACGCTGATCTCGGCGATGGTCGGCGAATACAGCGGAAACACGCGCTCCACGCCCTCGCCATAGCTGATCTTGCGGACGGTGAAGTTGCTGTTCAGCCCCTTGTTGGACCGGGCAATGCAGACGCCTTCAAAGGCCTGGGTGCGGGTGCGCTCGCCTTCGACGACCTTCACCGAGACGCGCAGCGTGTCGCCGGGCTGGAACTCCGGCACAGCGCGGACGCCGCTCAGACGGGCGATTTCCGCCGCCTCATACTGCTGGATAATGTTCATGGTCCTTGCCCTTTCTTGATCTCAGGATGCGGCGGAGGCCGCGTGTTGGCGTGACGCGGCTTCGGCCCACAGATCGGGGCGGCGCTCGCGGGTGATTCGTTCCGCTTCCGCCTGGCGCCAGGCGGCGACGGCGGCGTGGTGACCGGACAGCAGAACCTCCGGCACCGCGCGCCCCTGCCACTCGGCCGGGCGCGTGTAGTGCGGATATTCCAGCAGGCCGTGACTGAAGCTTTCCTCAACGGCGCTATCGGCAGCCCCCATGACGCCGGGCAGCAGCCGGACGGTGGCGTCCAGCAGCACCAGTGCGGCGAGTTCACCGCCCGACAGCACGTAGTCGCCGATGCTGATCTCCTGCATCTGCCGAGCGTCGATGACGCGCTGGTCGATGCCTTCGTAACGGCCACAGAGCAGGATGAGGCCCGGTCCGGCGGCGAACCGGCGGGCATCGTCCTGGCTGAAGCGGCGTCCCCGCGGCGTCAGGCAAATGATGGGCCGGCTATCGTCGACCGAGGCAACCGCCGCATCGACGATGTCCGGCCGCAACACCATGCCGGCGCCGCCGCCGAATGGGGTGTCGTCCACCGTGCGGTGCCGGTCATGCGCGAAGTCGCGGATGTTGATCGCATCAAGCGACCAGACGCTGGTCTCCAGCGCCCGCCCGGCCAGCGACTGGCCCAGCGGACCGGGGAACATCCCCGGGAACAGCGTCAGTACGGAGGCGCGCCAGGTCATGATGCCAGCGCGTCCTCGATGCCGCGAGCACCCTCGTCGGGTGACACTTCGATCTCGTCCGGCGGCGCCACGACGATGCGGCCGCCCTGGATGTCCACGACCGGCACGCAGGCCTGTGTGAACGGAACGACCAGCGGGGCGCCGGCCGGACGCACGATCTCCAGCGACACGCCGGCACCGTAGTCGTGCACCGTGCCAACCGACCCGACGATTGCGCCGGACTCGTCATAGGTCGGCAGCCCGATCAGGTCGGCGAGATAGAACTCGTCCGCTTCTTCGGGCGGCGGCAGCGCGGCGCGGTCGATGAACAGCCGGATATTGGTCAGCTTTTCCGCTGCGGTGCGGTCGGCGATTTTAACCGGCACACCGTCCACCAGTTCGGCAACCTCGGCGATGCCCTCCCCCTTCCAGCGCAGCACGAACTGCCGCTTCCCCCCGTCGGAGAGCGGGCCGTACGCGGTGAGGGCGGCCGGGTCAGCGGTATGGCTGGTGACGCGCACCAGTCCCCGCACGCCATGCGGCCGTCCGATCACCCCAAGCTGGATTGGGCTGCCAGGCACCGGTCAGTCTCAGGCCGCGGCGGCCTCGGCGGCCTTGGCGCGCTCCTGCGCCTTCTTCTTCGGCGCCGACTGCTTCGGCTGCTCATTCCACTCCGGCATCGGCATCATGCCCGCCTTGCCCAGGAACTTTGCCACCCGGTCGGTTGCAACCGCACCGTGCGCCAGCCAGTGCACCAGCCGCTCCTCATGGAGCCGGACGCGGTCGGCATGCTCCGCCGGCAGCATCGGGTTGTAGCTGCCGACACGCTCAATGAAGCGGCCGTCACGCGGGCTGCGGCTGTCGGCAACGACGATGTGGTAGTAGGGGCGCTTCTTGGCGCCGGCACGAGCGAGACGAATCTTCAGGCCCAACGTGTGTACTCCTGTGTGTCGATACGTGAGAGGTTCAAAAGGGTCTGCGGTTCTGGGGCATCATCCCCTTCGGCATCAGGGCGCTCAGGCCATGTCGCATCAGGCCTTTCTGTCCGAGCTTGCCCATCTTTTTCATCATCGTCGAAATGTCCTCAAACTGCTTCAGCAGCTTGTTGACATCCTGCACGCTGGTCCCCGAACCGGCGGCGATGCGCTTCTTGCGGTTCGCCTTAATGATGTCGGGGTTGCGGCGCTCCTTCATCGTCATTGAGGAAATGATCGCCGCCTGGCGCTTGAAGATCTTGGTGTCGAGGTCCTTGCCCTCGAGCTGCTGCGCCATCTTGGCGGCGCCAGGCAGCATGCCCAGGATGGACGAAATACTGCCCATCTTGCCGATCTGCTTCAGCTGCTGGGCATAGTCGTCCAGGTCGAACTTGCCCTTCATCATCTTCTGGGCGAGTTTTTCGGCCTCTTCCTGGTCGATATTCTCGGTCGCGCGTTCCACCAGGCCAACGATGTCGCCCATGCCCAGGATGCGGCCGGCGACACGTTCCGGATGGAAATCCTCTAGCGCGTCCTGCTTTTCGCCAACGCCGATCAGCTTGATCGGCGCGCCGGTGACCGCGCGCATCGACAGCGCAGCGCCGCCGCGCGCGTCACCGTCCATGCGCGTCAGCACGACGCCGGTGATGGTCAGCGCGTCATTGAACGCCTTGGCGGTGTTGACGGCGTCCTGGCCGGTCATCGCATCCACCACCAGCAGCGTTTCCGCCGGGCTGGTAGCGGCGCGAACCTGCGTCACCTCCTGCATCAATTCCAGGTCGATCGACAGGCGGCCGGCGGTGTCGAGGATCACCACGTCGTAGCCTTCGCGGCGGCCGGTATCCATCGCCCGCTGGGCGATCTGCACCGGCGTCTGCCCCATCACGATCGGCAGGCTCGGCACGCCCGCCTGTTCGGCAAGCTGTTGCAACTGCAACTGCGCGGCCGGGCGCTGGGTGTCGAGGCTGGCGAGCAGGATCTTCTTCCGCTCCCGCTCCTTCAGCCGGCGGGCGATCTTGCCGGCGGTGGTGGTCTTGCCGGAGCCCTGCAGGCCGACCATCAGGATCGGCACCGGCGCGGCGGCATTCAGGTTGATCGGCACGGCGCCGGCGCCGCCGAGGGAGTCGATCATCACGTCGTTGACGATCTTGACCACCTGCTGGCCGGGCGTGACCGAGTCCAGCACCTCGGCGCCAATGGCGCGTTCCCGCACCTTGGCGATGAAATCGCGCACCACCGGCAGGGCGACGTCGGCGTCGAGCAGCGCCAGGCGGACTTCCCGCAGCGCCTCGGAGACGTCTTCCTCGCTCAGCCGTCCGCGGGTGCGGAGGCGGTCGAAGACGCCGGAAAGCTTGTCCGAAAGGGCTTCGAACACGGTGCTATAGCTCCAAACGGTTACGCGCCGCTGCGCGAACCCTCGCGGAGCGGCGTAGCCCCCGCGCGCGGCGGGGACCGGGCGACTGCATGACCCGGATGGCGCGCGTTATGGCGATGGGAGCGCGCGAAGTCAAACGCAGCGTTGCGGACGATCTGCTATATGATGACGATCCGATGAGGACACCATGATCCGCAGCAAGCTGTTCACCAACCACGGCAACCAAGCCGTCAACCTGCCGGCAGACGTCGCGTGCCCCTCTGACGTGCAGGAGGTGACGATCCTGCGCGACGGTCCGCGGCGGATGCTTGTCCCCACGGAGATGCTGTGGGACGACTTCTTTGCCAGCCCCGGCGTCGATCTGGGCGAGCGGGAACAACCGGCCATGCCTGTCGCCAGGCGCTTATCGTGATCGCCGGCAACCCGCGCGAATTCAGCCGCGTTCCCGGCCTGCGCTGCGAGGACTGGACGCCTGAAGCCGGTTTGCCGAGACTCGACCTGGGCCGTTAACTGCCAGGACGCAACACCGCGATCGGAAACCCCGTGATGGACGCTGACGAAATCCTCAGCCGCTACCGCCGTTACCGCGAACTCAGCATCAAGCACCATAGCCAGGCGCTGGCGCGCGTGTCGGTTGATACGATGCTGGAGCGGGCGCGGCATATTGGCATGGCGAAGGGACGGACCCTCATTGTCGGTAACGAGTCGGAATATCCGATGGCGTACGATCTGGCGCTGTACACAGCACCGGCGGGACGCTCTCGTGCCGTCGATCGCCATGTGCAGACCGCGCTGCCCAACGCCGAAGGTGAAGAGGCCGAGGTGGTCGACGGCATGCGGAAGGCGCGCTTCGCCCTGGTGAGCGTCATTGGCCGCCACGAAGTCGCGGGTGTCATGCTGCGCGATTTGGGTCGGCACGAAGACATATGGCTGGTCGATGAGGCTCTTGCGGAGGTCGCCAAACCGGGCCTGTATCTTGCCCTGCGGATGATGCCGGTTGGTGGGTTCTGGATCACCTGCGGCGTGCTGGTTCCGGTCGGTCCGAGCCTCCTTGCCGAGGCCATGACCACGAGCGCGCGTTCGAAATGGGAGGCGCCGAGCGCCCAGGCCCTTGACGAACCGCGCCTCGCCATCGCCATCTATCGTGCGGCCATTTCACAGGAGGCGATGGCCGGCATCAGCTACCGCGATGTTAACGAGGCCGTGGCGCGGTAGCCCGGGCTCGGTCCACAGGCGGCTTGGGCGGCGGGGACGTTGCCGCTCCGGACCTACCGGATCAGCAGCACGCTGCCG
>JAFEFW010000027.1 GCA_018240405.1 Pseudomonadota bacterium | reverse complement strand
GCGCGGTGCACGATGCGGACCGGCCGCGGGGAAGAGAACAGGATCATCTCATTCATCCGGCAGCCGAACACCTGCCCGGTGACGCCCTTGGACGCATCGGACGACAGGAACACTGCCATCGGCGCGTTCTTGTCCGGCGTCATCTGCTGAATCTTCGCCACCCGCGCCTGCTGCTCCGGCGTCGTCGCCGGGATCGAGGAGGTCATCCGGCTCCAAGCGAAGGGCGCGATGCAGTTGGAGCGGACATTGTAGCGTGCCATATCGAGGGCAATTGACTTCGACAGCGCGGTCATGCCGAGCTTCGCCGCCGCATAGTTGGCTTGGCCGAAATTGCCGATCAGGCCGGACGTGCTGCTCATGTGCACGAAGGTGCCGCTCTCCTGCTTGCGGTAATGCTCCGCTGCCGCGCGGGAGACGAAGAAGGAACCGTTGAGGTGCACGGCGATGACCGACAGCCAGTCGTCTTCGGTCATCTTGTGGAAGATCACGTCGCGCAGAATGCCGGCGTTGTTCACCACGGCATCGATGCGGCCGAAATGGTCCAGCGCGGCCTGCACGATCTTCTGCGCCGACCCCCAGGTGGCTACAGATTCCGTGCAGATCTCTGCCGCACCGCCCTTCTGCACAATCATCGCCTTGGTCTGCTCCGCCGGGCTGGTAGATCCGCCCTCGCCGGACAGCGAGGCGCCGATGTCGGCGACAATGACCTTGGCGCCTGCCGCCGCCATCATCAGCGCAATCTCGCGTCCGATACCGCCGCCTGCGCCGGTGACGACCGCGACCTTGCCTTCCATCATGCCTGCCATGGTTTCCTCCTGTTCGGGATGGCGGGCATGCTAGTAGACGGGTCCGTCACGGTTGTGAACCCGCCGGTAGGGACCGCGCAATGGCGGACGAAGGTGACGCGGCGGACGCCGCCATCGGCCTGTAGCAGCGCCACGGACTGGCGTGGTTCGCCAGTCGCGGCGACCGGCAGCGGGAACAGGCTTGGCCGGAGTGCCTTCTTGCGCTGATACAGGCGGCCGGCGGATTTTTGACCTTGGCTGTGGCTCCGGTCAGCCGATGGCTCGCTATCTTGTTGCACACGGTTGCGGTCTCACCGGCGCCGATACGCTGCCGCCGCTGCCGGGCCCGCGTCGAGCGATGGCTCCGGCGGCCGAGTGGCTGGGGCGGACATGCGGACGCTGGACCTGCGCCGGTGCTTCAACAGGATGCTGGCCTGGAACAGCTTCTTCCATCTGTGCCATCGCGACCAACGAAACATGTTCGCCGTCTTCGCGCGGCATGCCGAACCGAGCGCCGCGCTGATGTTCACGACCGGACCGGCCTACGGCGTCGCGCTCGGCACGCTGTACGGTGAAGCCCTGTATCACGCCAGCCTCGATCCGGCGGAATCCCGGTCACGCCTGGCAAAGGCCGGGTTTTCCATACGAGCGTACGTGGCCCAGTATCCCACCTGCGGCGGCCACACGATTTGGCTCGCGCAACGCGACCCAAACCCTTGACGCTCCCGACGCCGTACGCCATCTGCAATCCGGACTGAGTGAGTACGGTTAACACCGAAGCAGGGATTCAGGTCGGACAGCATGTTGAGGCTCTCGAAGCTCACTGACTACGCCGTCGTGGTGCTCGTGCGCCTCTCCAGCATGGACGGCGTGCAAACTTCGCCCGGCATTGCCGCGGCGACCGGCATTCCCGAACCGACGGTCGCCAAGGTGCTGAAAATCCTGGCGGGCAGCGATCTGGTCAGTTCCCAGCGCGGCGCGCGCGGCGGTTACCGGCTGAACCGCGTGCTGGCCGATATTCCCGTCGCCGACGTAATCACCGCGATCGACGGACCAATTGCCCTGACCGCCTGCGTTGATGGCTCCGCCTCGGAATGTGAATCCCTATGCATGTGCCCGATGCGCGGCCGCTGGGATCCGGTCAACGCGGCGATCCAGTCTGCGCTGACATCAATTTCCCTGGCGGACATGCAGCCTTCTACCATCCCGCTGGCATTCCGGATGCCAGCCGAGGCTCCGCACGTCCCAGTACAGAGCCCGTTGCGGGCCGCAGAATAGGATTCACGCATGGCTGTCGAGACCGAAACGCTCGAGACCGTCCAGGCCCTGACGCAGTCGGGTTACAAGTGGGGCTTCGAAACCAATGTCGAGATGGAGTTCGCGCCCAAGGGCCTGAACGAAGACATCATCCGCCTGATTTCAGCCCGTAAACAGGAACCGGCCTGGATGCTGGACTGGCGGCTGAAGGCGTTTGCTGCCTGGCAGAAGATGGAGGAGCCCCAGTGGGCCCGCGTCGAGCACCCGCCGATCGACTATCAGGACCTTCATTACTACGCCGCGCCGAAGAAAAAAGCCGGGCCGAAGTCACTCGATGAGGTCGATCCCGAACTCCTGGCGATGTATGAAAAGCTAGGCATCCCGCTGAAAGAGCGTGCGATCCTGGCTGGTGTCGATCCGGACGCCGCTGAAGGCGGCAGTCGTCAGATTGCAGTCGACGCGGTGTTCGACAGCGTCTCTGTAGCGACGACCTTTAAGGAAACACTCAGCAAAGCCGGCGTGATCTTCTGCCCGATCAGCGAGGCAATTCGCGAGTATCCCGACCTGGTGAAGCAGTACCTCGGCACAGTCGTCCCGGTGGGTGATAATTTTTTTGCCGCCCTCAACAGCGCGGTCTTTACCGATGGCAGCTTTGTGTACATCCCCAAGGGCGTACGCTGTCCAATGGAGCTGTCGACCTACTTCCGCATCAATGCCCGTAACACAGGTCAGTTTGAGCGGACGCTGATCATTGCCGAGGAAGGCAGCTACGTCAGTTACCTGGAAGGCTGCACCGCGCCGCAGCGCGACGAGAACCAGTTGCATGCTGCAGTGGTTGAACTCGTCACGATGGACGACGCGCAGATCAAGTATTCCACCGTGCAGAACTGGTACCCCGGTGACGAGCACGGCAAAGGCGGCATCTATAACTTTGTCACCAAGCGCGGCGCGTGCCGTGGTGCCCGTTCCAAGATTTCCTGGACTCAGGTCGAAACCGGCTCCGCCATCACCTGGAAATATCCGTCCTGCGTCCTACTAGGTGAGGACAGTGTGGGCGAATTCTACTCGGTGGCGGTGACCAACAACCACCAACAGGCCGATACCGGAACGAAAATGATCCACGTCGGCAGGGGTTCCCGCAGCACGATCGTATCGAAGGGCATTAGCGCCGGTCACTCCAACAATACCTATCGTGGCCTGGTCCGGATGGCGCCAACAGCAAAGAATGCGCGCAATTTTACCCAGTGCGACTCGCTGTTGATCGGCGACAGGTGCGGCGCCCACACTGTGCCCTATATTGAAAGCCGCAACCTGACAGCTAAGGTTGAGCATGAGGCAACAACATCGAAGATCGCCGAGGACCAGTTGTTTTACTGCCGCCAGCGCGGCCTGTCAGAGGAAGACGCTGTTGGGCTGATCGTCAACGGCTTCTGTAAGGATGTGTTAAAGGAATTGCCGATGGAGTTTGCCGTCGAAGCGCAGAAGCTGCTTGCCGTTTCTTTAGAAGGATCGGTCGGCTGATGTTGGAAATTCGTGGCCTGTCCGCCTGTATCGGTGACAAGGAGATCCTGAAGGGCATTGACCTCACGGTGCCGCAGGGTGAGATCCACGCCATCATGGGGCCGAACGGCTCCGGCAAGTCCACGCTCGGCTACGTACTGTCGGGACGCGAAGACTATACCGTCACCGGCGGGACCGTAACTTTTAATGGCGCCAACCTGCTGGAGATGGAACCGGAGGCACGCGCCATCGCGGGCGTGTTCCTGGCCTTCCAGGCGCCGATCGAGCTGCCGGGCGTCAACAATGCCAATTTCCTCCGCACGGCGCTGAACGCAGTCCGTCGCGCGCGAGGTGAGGCGGAACTGGACGCTGTGCAGTTCCTGAAGCTGGCACGCGCGGAAACGAAGCGCCTGCACATGCGCGACGACATGCTGAAGCGCAATGTCAATGTCGGCTTTTCGGGTGGCGAGAAGAAGCGCAACGAGGTGCTGCAGATGGCTTTGCTGCGCCCGAAGCTGGCAATCCTGGACGAGACGGACAGCGGCCTGGATATAGACGCGCTGAAGATCGTTGCCGACGGCGTGAATGCGCTGCGGAGTGCGGAGTTCTCGGCGCTGGTCATTACGCACCATCAGCGTCTGCTGGATCACCTGGTGCCACATCGCGTCCATGTCCTGTCGCAGGGCCGGATCATCCGCTCCGGCGGACCGGAACTGGCGAAGGAACTGGAACAGAGCGGCTACGCCAGCTTGATTGCGGAGGCGGCGTGACTTTCCTTGAGCGATACGAAACGCTGCTGGGAAAGCTGCCGGGCGACTCTGCCCTGCGTGCGGCTGCGTCCGATGCATTCCGCAGTGCCGGCCTGCCAGGTGCGACCCGGGGGCGGCCCAGCGAGGCCTGGAAATACACCAGCCTTCGTTCATTGGCGGAAACACGGTTTCGATCTGGCGAACCGAAACATGAAGCGGAGACGATCCTGGCACGCCTGCCGTTGCTGGATGTCCCGCGGCTGGTGTTCGTGGACGGCGAATTCAGCGATCGGCTAAGCGTCCATATAGCGAACGACGGCGATGGTACCGCCAAATCGGCTGAAGCCCCGCTATCGTCGCCTGGCTCCCTCAAGATCGCCCGTTTTGCCGATCAACCCGATTTCGGGACACTGACATGGCCAGACCGCGAGCCAATGGTGGCGCTGAACACCATGCTCGCTGAGGACGGCGTGTCGCTGCATATCCCGGCTAACCACGACTGCGGCACGATCCAATTGATCAGCGTTGCCACGACGGATGCTGATCTTCACCCCCGCCACACTATTCGTCTCGATGCCGGCGCCAAGCTGACGTTGATCGAGATGTCCGCTGGCGAAGGGGTCTATTTCCTGAACACCGTAGCGGAGATCCACGTCGCGGACGGCGCGCATCTCACCCATATTCGTCTGCAGGATGAGTCACTGACGGCATTCCACATTTCGACGACCTACGCCGAAGTTGCCGCAACCGCAACATACGACAGCTTTACGCTGAACATCGGCGCTCGATTGTGTCGTACTGAGGTGCACGCCACCCTCGCTGGTGAGCACGCGACGGCGCATCTGAACGCTGTGCAGTTGTTGATGGGCGCGCAGCACGCTGACTTCACCTCCGTCGTCGGCCATCTCGCGCCACACGGCACGTCACGTCAGACGGTGAAGAACGTCTTGTCGGGCCGGTCTCGCGGCGTATTCCAGGGCCGCATCGAAGTCGCGCGCGCAGCACAGAAGACTGACGGCTACCAGATGAACCAGGCATTGCTGCTGTCGCCGGACGCGGAGATCGATTCGAAGCCAGAGCTAGAGATCTTTGCTGATGACGTGAAGTGCAGCCACGGCGCCACGGTTGGCGAACTCGACGCGGAACAGATCTTCTACCTCCGGAGCCGAGGCGTCCCGGACGCGGAGGCACGTTCCATTCTGGTGCGAGCCTTCCTGTCCGAGGCACTGGATGCCGTTACGGATGAGGCAGTCCGCGGAAGCCTGGAGCGCGCTGTCGAGTCCTGGTGGCAGAGAAACAAGGCATGAGCATTACCACCTCCTTCGACGTCAATCGTATCCGCCAGGATTTTCCGATCCTGTCGCAAACCATTCGCGGCAGGCCCATGGTGTTCCTGGACAGCGCCGCTTCAGCACAGAAGCCGCGTGCGGTGATCGATGCAATGGTCGGCGCGATGGAAACCCAATATGCCAACGTCCATCGCGGCTTGCACTGGATGAGCGAACGCACGACCGAGGCTTACGAAGCCTGCCGCGATGCAGTGGCAACGCTGATGAATGCGCGCGACCGGTCGGAGATCGTCTTTACCAACAACATCACCGGCTCGATCAATCTGATGGCGCACAGCTACGGCCGCGGCATTCTCAAGCCTGGGCAGGCGGTCGTGATATCCGGCATGGAGCATCACTCCAACATCGTTCCCTGGCAGTTGCTGCGCGACTCCCATGCGATTGAGCTGCGCGTTGTGCCGATTACCAATTACGGCGAACTCGACATGGAAGCGTTTGAGGATCTGCTGAGGGATGGGAAGGTCGGCCTGGTCTCGATAACGCATATGTCGAACGTGCTGGGTACCGTCACACCGGCAGAACGAATCGTGCGCGTCGCCCACAAGTATGGCGCCAAGGTGATGTTCGACGGAGCTCAGGCAATCGTGCATCGCAAAGTGGACGTCCAGGCACTGGACTGCGATTTTTATGCCTGGACCGGTCACAAGCTGTACGGTCCGACTGGCATTGGCGTCCTGTGGGGTCGCAAGGAACTGCTAGAGCAGATGCCGCCTTTCATGGGTGGTGGCGACATGATTTCCTCCGTGACCTACGAGAAATCCACGTGGGCGCAAGTGCCGCACAAGTTTGAGGCTGGCACGCCGGCCATCCTGGAAGGCATCGGCCTGAAGGCGGCGATCGATTATGTGCAGGGCATTGGCTACGACGCCCTGGCCGCGCATGAAGCGGCGCTGACTGAACACGCCCTGGCGCGGTTATCGACCATCAAGGGCCTCACCATTATTGGTCAGGCGCAGGATCGCGGCGGCGTCATCTCTTTTGCCATGGACGGAGCCCACGCGCACGACGTGGCGACGCTGCTCGATCGCCAGGGCATTGCGGTGCGGGCGGGCCATCATTGCGCGGAACCATTGATGCAGCGGTTGAACCTGGACAGCACCGCGCGCGCCAGCTTCGGCGTCTATACGACGCATGAGGAAGTCGATGCGCTGGCGACCGGTCTGGAACGGGTGCGGAGCTTCTTCAAATGAAGCAGACTGACGACTTTGCCGATCTATACCAGGAAGTGATCCTCGACCACGGCCGCCATCCGCGGCATGGCAAGCGGCTGGAAGCCTTCGACGTCACCGCCAAGGGCGACAACCCGATGTGCGGCGACCGCGTGCAGGTCTGGGTCAAGCTCGACAACGGCACGATCGGCGCCGTCGGGTTCGAGGCGCGCGGCTGTGCCATCAGTGTCGCGTCGGCGGACCTGATGGTCGAAGCCGTACAGGGCCGCGATCCCGCCGACACCAAGGCGCTGTTTGAGGCGTTTCGTGACATGGCGCGCACCGGTTCCTGCCGCCATTGCGCCGCCGAACTGGAAGCGCCGCTGGAACGCCTGGCGCCGCTGTCGGGGGTGCACGAATATCCATCTCGCGTGAAATGCGCCACCCTGCCGTGGCACGCGCTGATCGCCGCTCTGGACGGAGTCAAGGAGGCAACCAGTGAATGATACTACGCCGCCGACCGTCTGGACGCCCGATGGCGAAAAGCCGGTTGATCTCGAATCCGGACTGCCGAGCGAAGATGCGTTGATCGAAGCGATTTCCACGGTGCATGACCCGGAAATCCCAGTGAATATCTACGAACTTGGCCTTATTTACGCGATCGAGATAGCCGATGACGGTGCTGTGAAGGTGGAAATGACCCTGACCGCGCCAGCCTGTCCGAGTGCTCAGGAACTGCCGGAGCAAGTACAGCAGGCGGTGCTAGGCGTAGCAGGAGTCACCAAGTGTGACGTCGAAACGGTATGGGATCCGCCATGGGATCCGTCTCGCATGACCGAGGAAGCTCGGCTGCAGTTGAACATGTTCTGATCGGTATCGAGATAGGGTTGAGCATGAGCACAACAACAACCGCACCGCGGCGGACCCGCGAGCTGCCCCCGCTGATGACACTGACAGATGCGGCGGCGGACCGACTTCGCTCGCTCTATGCGAAGGGTGAGCAGGGCAAGCTGTTACGGATCGGTGTGAAGACCAAAGGCTGCTCCGGCCTGTCTTATGACATGACCTGGACCGACAAAGCGGCCTTGACCGATGAGGTGGTAAAGGACAAAGGTCTGACCGTATTGGTTGACCGCAAGGCGTCCCTGTTTCTGATCGGCACGGTGATGGACTACGAGGTGAAAAACCTCACGTCCGGTTTCACGTTCACTAATCCAAATGAGAAGGGTCGCTGCGGTTGCGGTGAAAGCTTCCACGTCTGACACTGCGAGTTGAAGCAACGAACAAGGGACATTGCCGTTTCTCTCCCTGATCGGATGACAGGGAGATCATCATGAACAGCATTATCTATCTCGTGGGTCTTGTCGTTGTTGTGATTGCCGTGCTGAGCTTCTTTGGTCTGCGCTAACGGCGCCCGAAGGTCCTTAGATCACGCCAAGGCTGCGCAGCCGATTGAGTTCGGTGTCGCTGAGACCGAGGCGGCCTTGGTAGATTTCCTCGTTGTGCGCGCCTAGCGACTGGCCGACCCAATCCACCTTGCCGGGGGTATCCGACAAGCGTGGCACCAGGTTGGGCAACGCTAGGTCGCCCGCGCGCGGATCAGTTACGCGGAGTATGTTTTCTCGCGCGGCGTAATGCGGGTCTTCAAAGATCTCATCGATGGAATAGACGGGTCCGCAGGGCACCTGCATCTTCTCGCATAGTGCCATCAGAGCCGCGCGGTCCATCGTTGCCGTCCAGGCGGCGACCGTCTCGTCCACCAGCGTGCGGTTCTCCTCGCGCACCGCCAGGGTTTGCCAGTCGCGAGCGAGGTCGGGGCGGTTCATCGCGTCGGCAAGCCGCGCAAAGATCTTATCGTTGGTACAGGCGATGGCGATCCAGCGGCCGTCCTTCGTCGGATAGTGGCTGTGCGGCACGACGTTGACCGTACCGGGCCCCATGCGCTGGCGGACGTAGTTCTTGTAGGCAAAGGCAGGCGCGAGTTCGTCCAGGATGCGGAAGATCGGTTCATACAGCCCGATATCGACCACCTGCCCCTTCCCAGTCTTCTCCCGCGCCTGCAACGCCAGCAATGTGCCTAGGGCGCCATAGAGCCCCGCCATATAATCCGGAATCGTTGCGGAACCGGGCGTCACCGGCGCACGGTCCGGATAGCCAGCCAGGAAAGACAGCCCGCCGAACGCATTGCCGATGCGGCCAAAGCCCGGGCGGTCCTTATACGGCCCCGTCTGTCCGTAGCCGGTGATGCGCACCATGATCAGCCGCGGGTTCACGGCCGACAGCACGTCGTAGCCCAGCCCCCACTTCTCCAGCGTGCCGGTCTGAAAGTTCTCCACCAGGACGTCGCTATCCGCCACCAGCCGCTTCAGCAGCGCGGCGCCGTCGGGCTTGCGCAGATCCAACGTGATGCAGCGTTTGTTGCGGGACTCCGACAGCCAGGGCAGCGAGTCGCCGCAATGCGTCATGGTGCCGAAACGGCGGGTGGCGTCGCCGACGCCCGGCAGCTCGATCTTGATGACATCGGCGCCAAATTCCCCAAGCTGTGTCGCGCAGAACGGACCGGCGAGGAACGTCGCGATATCGAGGACCTTGGTGCCCTGCAGCGCCTGCACATCCAGCATTCAGTGCCCCCCTTGCGCCAGCACACGCCGGGCGCGTTCGACGATCGGGTAGTCGATGAACTGGCCGTCGAGTTGAATCGACGCCAGGCCTTCGGCTTCCGCTTTATCAAACGCGGCAACCACGCGCCTGGCCTGCGCCACCGTCGCCTCATCCGGCGTGAAGGCGGCGTTGCAGGGCGCGATCTGGTCGGGGTGGATGCACATCTTGCCCTGGAAGCCGATCGCGGCAGCGTGCTTGGCAGACGTAGCGAAACCGTCCGGGTCGCGCAGATCGGCCCAGACCGTGTCCATCGGCGGCTCCAGCCCGGCCGCGCGCGATTCCATTACGCAAGCGGAGCGGAACGGCAGCAGCTCCGCCTCGCTGCGGGACCAGATCATGCCCATATCCAACGTGAAGTCGCCGGCGCCGAAGGCCAGCCGCCGCACGCGCGTGCCTGACCGCAGGATGCGCGACAGGCGGGAGATACCCAGCGCAGTCTCGATGATCGGCATCAGGTCGATGCCGCCAATCGGCAGCTCCCGCTCCCGTTCCAGGTTGGCAATCAGCCAATCGGCAGTGCGCAACTCCTGCGCGCTTTCCACCTTCGGCAGGATAATGCCGTCCAGCCCCGGCTGCACCACGGCGCTGATATCGCCAAAGCACCAGTCGGTGGTCATGCCGTTGACGCGGACATACAGCTTGCCGGTGCGCGGTTTGCTGGAGGCTCCCACCACCGTGGGCCGCGTCGCGACCTTTTCGCTGATGGCAACGGCGTCTTCCAGATCGAGGATGACGCCGTCCGCCTCCAGACTCAGCGCCTTCTCGACGCGGCGAGCGTGGTTTCCGGGGGCGAACAGCAGGCTCCTCATTCGGCGGCTCGCCGCATGGCGTGGTAGTCGGCTGCGCGCGGGATCGGCAGGCCGAGGTTCTCGCGCAGAGTGCTGCCCCGGTACTCCTTCTGGAACAGGCCACGCCGTTGCAGTTCCGGCACCAGCAGGCGCACCACGTCCTCGTATGCGCCGGGCATATGCGTCGCCGCCAGAACGAAACCGTCGCAGGCCGGCGCGGTAAACCACTCCTCCATCTGGTCGGCGACAGATTTCGGTGAACCGCAGAACACCTTGTGTTCGGCGATCGTGCCGCGGCCGGAGACCTCGACAAAGTCCCGCACAGTGGGGTTCTTCTTGCCGGAGAACTGCACCACGCGCTCGCGGAAGCCGTGCCAGGAGAAGCCGGCCAGTTCCTCATCGCTGAACGGCTCGTCATAGCCTTTGCTGCCGAAATCGTAGTTCAGCACTTCGGAGATCAGCACCAGCGCATCCACCGGACGTGCCGTAGCCTCGATGGCGGCGCGCTTGGCCTGGGCCACTTCATCCGTTTCGCCGACGATCACGTAGCAGGCAGGCGCAACCGACACGGAATTCGGGTCGCGGCCATTGGCGGCGACCATCTCCTTGAACTTCTTGTAGCTGACCTTGCCGGCTTCCAGATTGTGATGGATAACGAATACCAGTTCCGCCCAGCGCGCGGCAAAGGCCTGGCCACGACCGGACTGCCCGGCCTGAATCAGCAGCGGATGCCCCTGCGGCGAGCGAGGCACGCTGAACGGTCCGCGCGAGCGGAAATTTGCGCCGACATGGTTCAGACGATGCACCTTGTTGGGGTCGGCAAACCGCCCGCCTTCCTTGTCCAGGATCAGCGCGTCGTCCTCCCACGTGTTCCAGTGACCCATGACGACTTCCATGAACTCGTCCGCTCGGTCGTAACGGGAGTCATGTTCCATATGCGCATCGTGGCCGAAGTTCAGCGCCTCAGCGCTGTTCAGCGAGGTGACAATGTTCCAGCCGACGCGGCCCTTCAACATCAGGTCCATTGTCGCGAACACGCGCGCCACATGATACGGCTCATAGTACGTTGTGGAATACGTCGTGCCGAGACCCAGTTTCGACGTCGCCATGCCCATCGCCATCAGGATGGTGGACGGGTCCATTTTTACCGCACGCACGCCGCCGGCTATCATTTCGTGATGGTTGCCGGTGTAAAGATCGGGCAACGCCAGTCGATCGTCGAAGAAGGCAAGCTGAATCTTGCCATCCTCCAGCGTGCGGGCGATGCGCTGGTAGTATTCCGGCGTCAGGAAATCGAGCTGTGTTGACGGATGCCGCCATGAGCCCGGCAGGTTCGAGCAGTTCTGGGCCTGCAGGAAGGCCACCAGCGTCATCATGCGGTTCATCGCGTCGTCTCGCTCTCAGATCGGAAGGTCAACGTCCAGCAGCGGCGCGTGCTGCTGGCAGCCATAGACATCGGTGTCGCCGAAATCGCCCGCCGCTACCAGGCGCGGCAGCGTCGCCTTGAAGGCAAAGGCGGCGTCGTAGGGGGTGAACAGAACGTGCTCTTCCGGCACGTTGTATAGCCGAGCGAACAGTGTCGGCCCGAGGACGCCGGTGGCGGCGACACGGCGGTAGGTGTCCGCGTCCTCAAACACCACGTCGATCGTCAGTTCGAACGGACCGGCATTTTTGCTCTTGCAGACTTTGGCGACGTTCTTCAGCAGCGCCATGTCACACCGTCTCGTAGCTGATGGGGAACGGTTCGGAGGGATCGTCCAGTTCCGCAACGTGGTAGATGCTGAAGCGGTAAACCGGCCCGACCTCGATATCCGACGGCGAAAACGGGAAGGCCATATTGCCCTCACGGCACAAACGGCCGGGAAAGTCGGTGTGCAGCATGTTGGTGCGCGCCATGCCCAGCACAGCAGAGGCCATTTCCTGGCTCTGCTTCGACACCACCTCGATCACAAAGCCGAGTTCATGCGACAGTTGCCCGCGCGACGGCTCACGCTCCGCCATCACACCGTCACGGCCGTAGATACGGATGCCAAGCTGATACGTATCCGGATCGGCGCCAAAGGCGGCTGCCTTGGTCGCGACCTCACCGCGGACGCTTTCGATGAAGCTGTCCAGCCGCCCGATCAGCAGCGGATCGCGCGTGCCGCAGACGCAGATTGCGCGATAGCCGGCAAGCTCCACACCCTCAAGCTTCACCGTGTACTGATCGGCTGGGGTCCAGCGCATGCCGGAGATCCGTACCGCGCGGTCGCTGACGGCATCGAAACGGCAATCGGAGGTGTCTAGCATCCCGCCCGGCTCGATGTGGTGGATCGGGCTGCTGTTCTCATGCAGCGAGTGGTTGGCGATCGACAGCGGCGTGCAGCGACGGGCGGGGTTCAAAGGCTCACATTCGACATGATCCTCGCGCACCGTGACGAATAGGCAATCATGGCCCTTGGGGATCGACGGCGTGGCACCGCATTCCAGCATCTTGCCGGCATACCAGGCAGGGGCCGGCGGCAGTTGCGCGCGCGTCGCGGCCGCGGCCCAGGAGGCCGGATCGCTCGCCCGCCCGGCCAGCACGACCTGCGCGCCATTGTCCAACGCCGTGATGAACGGCTCCGGCCCCATCATGCCGACGATGCGCTCCGCCCGGTCCACGACCGCATTTGTCAGCGCCGGTTGATGCACCAGCGGCTTCACCCGCCCGGCAGCGATACGGCGTTTTACGGACGCCTTGTCCTGCTCCGCCTCAATCAGCGCCATCTTGAAGTGCAGCCCATCTTCGCGGGCAATCTCGCGTGCCATCTGCGCGACCAGCGCCAGGTGCGGTGCTCCGCCGGCGCCACCGCTGGTGCCCACAACAACGGGAATGCCCGCCCGCACCGCGGCGTTTAGCATCAGACGCAAATCGCGTCGGATAGCGATGGAGGAGCAGAATGGCTTTCCCGATCCCAGATAATGCGGTCCCGGATCAACGCTTCCACCATCGACGCCTATAACGTGCGGCTCGCGCGCCATACCGGCTTGCAGAGACGCCTCTGGAAAGCCGTAGCCCAGGATCGCGCTGGTGGACAGCAAGCGGATTTCCTTCTGTGGTGTTGCCATTGCCGCTCTCTCCTCCCCTTTGACATGCCCTGTTCCGGCGATCGCGGCAAGCTTGACACCAATAAGAACAAAACGGCAACATCAGCGCATGTATCACGAGCTGCAGGTCACCACGAACTACACCTTCCTGCGCGGCGCCTCTCATGTGGAGGAGCTGTTCGCCACAGCCGCGGTGCTGCGCCTCCCTGCCCTCGGCGTCACTGATCGCAATTCCGTTGCCGGCATGGTGCTGGCACACCAGCGCGCGCAGGAGACCGGCGTGCGGCTGGTTGTCGGCTGCCGCCTGGACCTGACGGATGGGCCGTCGCTGCTGGTCTATCCGATAGATCGAACCGCATGGTCGTGGCTGACGCGGCTGTTGACGGTGGGTAAGGATCGAGCGGGCAAGGGGAGGTGCAGACTGTACTGGCCCGATGTCGCGGCTGCTGCGAGCGGCCTGATCGGTGTCCTCTGCACCAATCCAACCGCCGACAACCTCCGGCGTTTGAAAACCGAATTCGGCAAGCGTGCCTATGTGGCGCTGACCGTAACACGCCAGCCCAATGACGCGGTGCGGCTACAAACGATCCAAACGCGGGCGCGTGCGATCGGTGTGCCGGCCGTAGCAACAGGAGATGTGCTGTACCACGCACCAGGCCGGCGTATCCTTCAGGACGTGCTGACCAGCATCCGCGAAGGCTGCACTCTCGACAAACTCGGGAACCGCCGCGAGCGTTCCGTTCTCCGCCAGTTGCAGCCACCTGAGGAAGCTGCCCACCTGTTCGCGCGGCACCCGGACGCTATCGCCCGAACAGAGGAGATCGCCGATCGTTGTCGCTTCAGTTTGGATGAGCTGCGCTATCAGTATCCGCACGAAATACATGCCCCCGGCCTGAGCGCGCAGCAGACGCTGGAGCAGCGAACCTGGGAGAGCGCCTCTCAGCGCTATCCGGATGGCATTCCCGATGCGATACGAAAGCAGCTGCAGCACGAACTGGCGCTGATTGAACGGCTGGAATACGCACCATACTTCCTCACTGTGGACAGCATCGTACGGTATGCCCGGTCACGCGAAATCGTATGCCAGGGACGCGGGTCAGCGGCCAATTCAGCCGTGTGTTTTATGCTGGGTATCACAGCAATCGATCCTACGCGCGGCGGACTGTTGTTCGAACGTTTCGTCAGCGACGCCCGCAGGGAACCACCTGATATCGATGTAGATTTTGAACATGAGCGGCGGGAGGACATAATCCAGTGGATTTACACCACCTATGGCCGCCACCGGGCCGCACTCTGCGCAACGATTATTCGCTATCGAGGCCGCGGAGCCATGCGCAACGTTGGCAAGGCGCTGGGGCTGACAGAAGATGAGGTAGGTGCGCTGTCCTCCCAGGTGTGGAGCTGGAGCGAGGAAGGCGTTGCCGAGGAGCATGCTACAGCGCTGAACTTCAACCTGCAGGACCGGCGCCTCCGGCTGGCGCTCGACCTGGCACGAGCCCTCATCGGCCATCCACGCCACATGTCTCAGCATCCTGGAGGATTTGTTCTGACCGAGGACCGGCTTGACGACCTCGTGCCGATTGAGCCGGCGGCAATGGACAGGCGTCAGGTTATCGAGTGGGACAAGGACGATGTCGACGCACTTCGCTTTATGAAAGTCGACGTCCTTGGTCTCGGCATGCTGGGCTGCATGCGGAGAGGCTTTGACCTTTTGTTAGAACGGAAGGGCATAAGGCTGGATCTGGCAACGATCCCCGCGGAGGACCCTGCCACTTATGCGATGATCCGGAAAGCGGACACGCTGGGCACATTCCAGATCGAATCGCGGGCGCAAATGTCGATGCTGCCGCGGCTGAAGCCACGAACATTTTACGACCTTGTCGTTCAGGTGGCAATCGTGCGCCCTGGTCCGATCCAGGGCGATATGGTGCATCCCTATCTCCGCCGGCGGGAGGGGCAGGAACCCGTCGATTATCCAGCACCGGCCTTGGAGGCTGTGTTGGGAAAGACATTCGGTGTGCCACTGTTCCAGGAGCAGGCAATGCAGGTCGCTATCGTTTGCGCTGGTTTCACGCCTTCCGAGGCGGACGCTTTACGGCGCAGCATGGCAACGTTCCGCTTTACGGGCGGTGTGACGTATTTCCGGCAAAAGCTGATTGAGGGGATGGTAGAACGAAACTACTCGGTGGAATTTGCCGAGAGGACATTTGCCCGGATCGAAGGTTTTGGCAGCTATGGCTTCCCCGAGAGCCACGCGGCGAGCTTTGCACTGATTGCGTATGGCTCGTCATGGCTGAAGTGCCACCATCCGGACGTGTTCTGCTGCGCGCTGCTGAATGCCCAGCCAATGGGGTTCTACGCACCGGCGCAAATCGTACGCGATGCACGGCTGCATAGCGTGGAGGTGCGGCCGGTATCTATCAACGGGTCGGCTTGGGATTGTTCTTTAGAGGGTGGTGGTCAGCTTTACCGAGATACGGATGAAGAGCATGCGGTTCCAGCCGTTGAGGCGGACATGAACCAGCCGCCGCCCCCGACGGCTGCAAGGCCGGCTCGCATCAAGGGCCGGATGTCACGGGCACGGCCATCAAAAGGGTCCCCCTCTCTCGTCGCACCAGAGCAATCCGCACCCAGTGCAGCGGCTAACCGGCCTCGATTAGTCGTAGTGACGGACCAGCCTGTGCAAGCGGCGACACCGCGGCCACCTGGTGTCCTCAAGGTAGTGGAATCACCTGTTTCCGCTGATGTCACAAAGCCGTTGCCACGTCCCATAATAGCGGAACGACCCGTGTCCGCGGTCACGAGCGCTGCCAACCTCCTATCTTCCGTGACAGCAAAGCCCCTTCCCGTCCGCCTTGGCTTCCGTATGGTGAAAGGACTGTCCGCAGCAGATGCTGACGAGATCATCGCGCGTCGGGGTGACGGGTATCGCTCAATTGAGGACCTCTGGCATCGCACCCGGCTGTCTATCACCGCATTGGAACGGCTGGCGCAAGCAGATGCGTTCCAGTGCCTTGGTGTCGATCGTCGCAGTGCGCTGTGGGCCATCCGTGGGTTGTCGGCTAGCCGGTTGCCGCTGATTGACCACGTGGCCGCCGAGCGCGACCCGGAACCGACGGTTCCACTCGATCCCATGACCGCTGGGCGGCAGGTGGTCGAAGATTATCGCGCTGTCGGCCTGTCGCTCCGCCAGCACCCCGTCAGCTTTCTGCGCACCGACCTCGCATCCCGACGCATCGTCCGCTGCAGCGACCTGGCGACGCTGCGGGATGGCAGGCGCGTGGAGGTTGCCGGCATCGTCCTGGTGCGGCAAAGGCCGGGCAGCGCCCGCGGAGTTCTGTTCGTCACCATCGAGGATGAGACCGGCCACGCCAACCTGATCCTGTGGCCCGCGGTGTTCGAAGCGCAGCGGCGCCTGGTGCTGTCGGCCAGCATGGTTGCCTGTCGCGGCAAACTGCAGCGTGAGGGCGAGGTGATCCATGTTATCGCGGAGCACCTGACCGATCTGTCGGCGCTGCTACGGAGTGTCGGTGCTCGCGATGAGGCATTTCCCGTGCAGCATGCGCGTGCCGATGAAACAAAACACGGTACTATTCCGGACTCGCGCTCACTCATGACGTCGGACATGCGAGACATCAATATGCGCGGCCGGCGACCACCGGAAATCAAAGTACCGACGCGGAATTTTCGCTAGCCGCACTTAGTCGGAACTTGGCGCTAGTTGTTGATATTGCTTTATTTTATGCCTGTTTTCTGCCTACGCGGCGACCAGCCCTGGGCAAACGAAAACAGCCTGCACCGGGTTCTCGATGTCACCTTCAGCGAGGGCCAGTCGCGGCTGCGCAAAGGCTTTGGCGCACGCAACATGGCTATCGTTCGCCACATCGCGCTCAACCTGGTGCGGACGGCAAAGGACAAGCGCATGATCAAGCTGCGCCGCACGCTCGCAGCCTGGACGCCTGACTATCTCGGTCGGCTGCTGCGCGAACAGGTCAAGTGAATTTGGATTTGAGGCTCTGCGGGCCGGGGAATCATCATTGAAAGCGTCCGGCGCATCGGTATCATCCCGCCACTTTCCAAGCAGACTGAGGACCACCATGCCTGATGCCGCCGCCGCACCCAGTACCGGTATTGCACCGACGGAGGTCATGCAGGTCAACGAACGCACCGTCGCCTGCGATGGCGGCGGCGGCAATCTAGGCCATCCTCGTGTTTACCTGCGCATTGTGGGTGAAGAGGTCATGTGCCCCTATTGCTCACGCTTGTATGTCCTGAACCCGGGAGCCGGCCACGCCAGCGGACATTGAAAATAGCGTGGAGAGCAAACCCCTCCGTCTCGTCCTGATCGACGGATCGGGGTTCATCTTCCGCGCTTTCCACGCCCTGCCGCCGATGACGCGGCCGGACGGGACGCCGGTGAACGCCGTGTTCGGCTTCACCAATATGCTGGCGAAGCTGCTGAAGGAGCATGTCGGCACCCATATCGCCGTCATCTTCGACGCCGGCCGGATTACCTTCCGCAACCGGCTGTATGAAGCCTACAAGGCACAGCGCCCGCCGCCGCCCGAGGAACTGATCCCGCAATTCGCTCTGGTTCGGGAGGCGACGGAAGCCTTCAACGTCCCCGCCATCGAACTGGATGACTGGGAGGCCGACGACCTGATTGCCGGCTATGCCCAGGCCGCGACCGACGCTGGCGGCCAGGTCACGATCGTCTCCTCCGACAAGGACCTGATGCAGCTGATCCGGCCGGGCGTGGAGATGCTCGACCCGATCAAGCAGAAGCCGATCGGGCCCGAGGAGGTAATGGAGAAGTTCGGCGTCACCCCCGACAAGATGGTCGAGGTGCAGGCGCTGATCGGCGACAGCGTGGACAACGTGCCGGGCGTGCCGGGCATAGGCCCGAAAGGCGCGGCGCAGCTAATCAACGAATACGGCGACGTCGAGGCGGTGCTGGCCGCGGCGCCGTCGATGAAGCCGTCCAAGCGCCGCGAGATGCTAATCGAGCATGCCGAGAAAGCCCGCATCTCCCGCGTGCTCGTGCAGCTCCGCGCCGACACGCCGCTGCCATTGCCGCTGGAGCAGCTGACCCAGCGCGACATGCAGCCGGAGAAGCTGGCCACCTGGCTGAAGTTCCAGGGGTTCCGCAGTATCGTCGCCCGTTTGCAGCTGGACGGCGCGGCCGGAGCCGCAGCAAAGCCGGCGGAGGGCGGCGCCGATGCGCCACCGAAGCCGGTGCTGCAGCCCGACCTCGGCCTGACGCCGCCGCCGGTGACAGCCGGCTTCGGGCCGTATGAAAGCGTCGTGACCGCCGACGCCCTGCGCGCCTGGGTGGCGGAGTCCACCGCGCGCGGCGTTGTCGGCATGGATACCGAGACCGACGGTCTGGACGCCATGAAGGCTCGGCTGGTCGGTTTCTCCATGGCCACCGGGCCGGGCCGCGCCTGCTACGTGCCGGTCGGGCATGAGGTGCTGGGCGAGCAGCTCCGGCTGGCGGATGCGATCGAGATTCTGGGGCCGCTGCTGACCGACCCCGGCGTGCTGAAAGTCTTCCAGAACGCCAAGTTCGACATGCTGGTGCTGCACAGGGCCGGGTTCCCGCTGCCGGCGCCGGTGGATGATAGCATGCTGATCTCCTACGCGCAGGAGGCCGGGCTGCACGGCCACGGGCTGGACGAGTTGTCGCAGCTTCACCTCGGCCACACGCCAATCAGCTACGACGAGGTCACCGGCACCGGCCGCAACCGCATCAGCTTCGCGCAGGTGCCGATCGACCGCGCTACCGCCTACGCCGCCGAGGATGCGGATATCGCGCTGCGGCTGTGGGAGGCGCTGCGGCCGCGGCTGCGGCTGAATGACTCACTGGCTTTATATGAGCAGGTAGAGCGCCGCCTGCTGCCGATCCTGCTGGAGATGGAACGCGTCGGCGTGAAGGTGGACGCCCATGACCTGCGCCTCATGTCGGTGGATTTTGAGGCGCGCATGGCGGTGATCGAGCAGGACTGCCACCGTTTGGCGGGTCGTGCCTTCAATGTTGGCAGCCCGAAGCAGCTTGGCGAGGTTCTGTTCGACGAGCAGAAGTTGCCGGGCGGCAAGCGGATGAAGACCGGCGCCTGGGGGACGGACTCTTCGGTTCTGCAGTCTCTGGCGGAACAGGGACACGAACTGCCACAGAAGGTGTTGGACTGGCGGCAGTTGCAGAAGCTGAAGAGCACATACGCCGATGCGCTGGTCGAGCAGATCAACCCGGAGACCGGGCGGGTGCACACCTCGTTCGCGATGGCAATCGCCTCGACCGGACGGCTGTCGTCGACCGATCCGAATCTGCAGAATATCCCCATCCGCACCGAGGAAGGCAGTCGCATCCGCCATGCCTTCATTGCGGAGCCAGGAAATGTGCTGGTCAGCGCCGACTACTCGCAGATCGAGCTGCGGCTGCTGGCGCATGTCGCGGATATCCCGCAACTGAAGGAAAGTTTCGCGAAGGGCGAGGATATCCATGCGCGTACGGCGTCCGAGGTGTTCGGCGTACCGATGGCGGGCATGGACCCGATGACGCGGCGGCGGGCGAAGGCGATCAACTTCGGGATTATCTACGGGATTTCGGGGTTCGGCCTGGCGCGGCAGTTGGGCATCACGCCCGGCGAAGCGCGCGGCTACATCGATCGTTACTTTGAGCGTTATCCTGGTATCAGGCAGTACATGGAACGCACGAAGGAGGAAGCGCGCATCCGTGGCTTTGTCGTTTCTCCCTTCGGACGGCGCTGCTGGATGCCCGGCATCGCCGACAAGAATGCCGCTCGGCGAGCTTATGCAGAGCGGCAGGCGATCAATGCGCCGCTGCAAGGGGGCGCGGCGGATATCATCAAGCGGGCGATGGTGCGGCTCCCCAGCGCGCTGGCAGAGGCTGGGCTGAAGGCCAGGTTGCTGCTGCAGGTGCACGACGAGTTGCTGTTCGAGGCGCTGGAGGAGGAGGCGGAGACGCTGTCGGCGCTGGCCCGGCAGGTGATGGAGAGCGCGGCCGTGCTGTCGGTGCCGCTGGTGGTCGAAACGGGGGTCGGACGGACTTGGGCAGAGGCGCATTAGGGCCAGGGCAAGCGCATTTCTTCCTGTAGCCTTGATGTCTGAGTGGCGCAGCATCGTAAGGTTCTGTGGTCCGTGGCCTATCCTGTTGCGGGCCTGCTCCTCGTTCATGCTGACATCGAGCGGCCAGTGCAGCCGGTTCTCGATGCCCCAGCGCGCGCGTCACGTCGCCAAAGCGTACACGCGTCGGCGGTAATCGCCACCCGAGGCCGGTGCTTCCGGCCAGACGGCACGGCCGTTGTTCCAACGCCAGCCCTGGTGTACGCAACCGGCACAGCCAGGAGCCAGCGACATGAGCTTTGAGCCACAGCGCGCCGATTTCTCGGTGCCCGTCCGCATCGACCTTTACTCCGACACGCACACGCGCCCCTCGCGAGCAATGAAGGAAGCGATGCTGCAGGCGGAGATGGGCGACGAGCAGGGTGGCTCCGATCCCACGGTCTGGGCGTTGTGCGACAAGGTGGCCGCGCTGCTGGGCAAGGAGGCGGCGGTGTTCATGCCGTCCGGCACGATGTGCAACCAGGTCGCCATCGCCACTCATTGCCGGCCGGGTGACGAGATCCTGGCGCATGAGGATGCGCACATCCAGGGCAGCGAGGCCGGCGGCCCCGGCGCGATCAGTGGCGTCATGATCCGCGGCTTGCAGGGCCCCCGCGGCATCTTCACGGCTGCCTCCGTGCGGGAGGCGATCCGGCCGGTGTCGCGCTATTCGCCGCCGCAGAAGCTGGTGGAGGTGGAGCAGACCGCCAACAAGGGCGGCGGCGCCTGCTGGAGCGTACGGCAGTTGCACGAGGTGGCCGAAGTCGCGCATGAGCACGGCATGCAGGTGCACATGGACGGCGCTCGCCTGCTCAACGCCGCCGTCGCCCTCGGTGTCGCCGCCAGCGATATCGCCGCCGAGGCGGATACCGTGTGGCTCGACTTTACCAAGGGCCTCGGCGCGCCATTGGGCGCCGTACTGGCGGGGCCAACAGATTTCATCGGTGCGGCGTGGCGGTGGAAGCAGCGGCTCGGTGGCTCGATGCGGCAGGGCGGCATGAATGCCGCCGCCTGCATCTATGCGCTGGACCACAATGTGGACCGGCTTGCCGAGGACCACACCAACGCCGCCGCCCTGGCGCGTGGCATGGCGCAGATTCCCGGCATCACAGTAGAGACGCCGGAAACCAACCTGGTGTTCTTCGACACCACCGGCACCGGGATGACGGCGGCCCAGTTTGCCGGCAAGCTGCGGCCGCACGGCGTCACCATCTCGGTGTCCGGGACGTATCGCGGGCGCGCCTGCACCCATCTGGATGTCAGCGCCGCCCAGATCGAAGAGGCGGTTTCGATCATGCGCCAGGTTGCCGCGACGTAAGCGCATCACGCACTGGCATCACGCCCCGAACAATCGTATCAATTACGAAAATGTTTAGAGGCGTCTCATGCGTCTTTTTCTGCTTGCGTGTGCGAGCCTGGTATTTTTGGCTGGGCCGGCGGCCGCTGCGGCACTCGATCCCGCACTGCAGTCGCAGTTGCTGGTGCTGTACGACCGCTACAACAAGGCCATCAGCGCCGGAAATATGAAGGAGGCGATGGCGCTGCGCACGGCCGCGACGCAGGCGCAATTTCAGGCGGAGCTGAAGAGGTCTCCCAAGGCACAGGCCAACCTGCTGGCGATGGCACGCGACATGACGCCGGAGACGGTGGAACCCTTGCGCGGGAGCCTGTCCAATGACGGCAAGACCGCCACGATCGTCACCCTCGGCAGCAAGACCGTACCGGCGAACCTGAAGATCAAGGACGGGCCGAAGCCCGGCAGCGTGGTCAAGGCGGAGATCACGCTGGAGTTCCAGAAGGAAGGCGGCGGCTGGAAGTTCGCCAATCAGACCTTCGGCATGGATCCAAGCCAGATCAAGGTTTGCACGGACGAAACGGTTGAAGTCATCACCGCGTATGACCAGGACCGTAACCTGTCCTTCGGCGGCCCGATCCGGCGCGTGGACTTCAAGCCGGATCACACGCTGCTGGTGATCCGCGTGCTGGACGAGGAGAATTGCGCGATCCTGCCCCGGCGGGCAGAGCTCGGTAAGCTGGGTATCAAAGCTGACGCGCTGGTGCCGGACACGATCGTCGAAATGGGCGGCATCCCGCACAAGACGGACAAGCAGCGCGCCATGGTCAGCAGCCTGCGCATCCTGCCGGCGCAATAGTCTGTGCAACACGGCCGGAAGAGGCGCAGGATTACTCTCGACCGACCGTCGCGCGATATAACCACGCAGGCTTAACACGTTCGCCCTGCGCGGAATCCGCATTCAGCGATCCGGCCGCCGCCCAGACGTCACGGCAACCGGCACCGGCACGGCGGTCGACATCATCGCCCGCTTGCGTTCACGGTTCGCCGTATACAGTCCGCTGGAAACGATGATCGCCGCGCCGACGATCGTCCACTGGTCAGGCAGAACGCCAAAGGCCAGAAATCCGGCGATCGTCATCCACAGCAGCGACAAATAGGAGAACGGTGCCAGTGTCGATGCCGGCGCCATGCGCAGCGACAGGATCACGAACCACTGTCCGACCGACGACAGAATGCCCTGCGCCACTTGCATTGTTAGTTGCCGCGGCGTCGGCAGCACAAAATGGAACGGCACGATCAGCGTCAGCACGACAAGTCCACTGATGGCCGACCAGAACATGGTGGTTTCGGCCCGCTCCGTCGCGGTCATGCGCCGGGTCAGAATGACGCCGATCGCCCAGAAGGCGGCGGAGACAACGCGATATAGACCCTCCGCCTGGAACGTCCCAGCGCCGGGGCGGAGCACGATCAGGACGCCCAACATGCCGGCTCCAAGCGCGGCCCAGCGCTGCGCGTCCACTTTCTCGCCGAGCAGAGGGATCGACAGCAGAGTGACCAGAATGGGGCCGATGAAGCCGATCGTGGTTGCCTCGGCCAAGCCGATGTCGCGGATACCAAGGATAAAAAACAGCGACGAGCCGACCAGGCAGATACCGCGTGCGATCTGCAGCAGTGGGCGGTGGACGAAGAACGACCGGCCACGGATCTGCATCGTGATCAGCAAAGCCATCAGCGCAAAGACGACGTAGCGGGTCCAGACGATCTGCACGACCGCAACCTCGCCGGAGAGTTGCTTGGCGATGGTATCGCCCGTGCAGAAGACGATCGAGGCAAGCATATTCAGCCCGATCCCGCGCAGCGGGTTGTCCACATGTCCGCTCAAGCCGGCGTTTCCCCTTATCCCAGGGAAGTAGACCATCCTGTTGCGCTCGCGACCAGCATGGTCGGGGGAGGGCTGGTCTGCATTGGCTGCCGGAACTGGAAGCGGCCCGTTGCGGCCGTCGTTCTGCGTGCTGCCGTGGCACTCATCTTTCGCGGTATGGAGATCAAGCGGACGCGGAGTGGCGCGGAGGATGCGCGGAGCCGAACGCGGAGACAGCGCGGCAGGGGGACGGGATGATCCGGTTTCAAACCAAATTGAATCGTCCATGTGTTGTGCCAGAAAGCCTATGCGCGGCAGGTGGCGTGGCCCCGCTCGGTCCGTGTCCTAAGGGCGGTGTGGTGCTGGCGGCCATCCTACCGTGCGGACTGCCTCAACATGCTTCCACGCTCGAATTGAGACGTCCCGTTCAAGTAGAACGCAGCGGCCGATCGATATCGGCGACGTGTTCCTCTTCGCGTACCTCCGCGTCCGCTTGATGCGCCCCAACCCGCACGATCTTGCCCGGATGGCACAGTCA
>JAFEFW010000279.1 GCA_018240405.1 Pseudomonadota bacterium | reverse complement strand
CCCATCACCGGCGTTCGCTACCGCCAGCACATCCGCCGCCGGCGCGAAGCCGAGACCCTGAGGCTCCTTGAGCCCAGCGATGCGATAGACCACACTGGCGCTGGCAAGGTCGATCACATCAACCGTATTGTTGCCAAGTTCTGCAACGAACAGCCGCCTGCGCTTGAGATCAACCGAGAAATGGTCGATGCGGCCGCTGACACCCGGCAGCGCTATGCTCTGCTCAAGCACGAGCGGCGCCGACGGCTCCGCGACGCTGCCTGCGCCAGCCGTCGCCACCCCTAGAACAGCGGCCAAGCCGGCCGCAGATGCGCGGCGTAGGGCGCGGCTGCCAATCATGAGTGGCGCGTAACGTTGATCTTGTCGAGCGCCGCACGCAGGGCCTTAGCGAGTGCCTGCGCATCGTCATTCGCCCAGAAATGCATGAAGAAGAGCCGCGGCACATCGTTCAGCATGTGATTGTGGAGGGCCGTCACCTCGATCCCGTTCTGGCGCAGTATCCGCAGCACCGGATTGACCTCGGCGGCGGTGAGTACAAAGTCACCGGTAATTGCGGCTTTGCCGTTGCCGGTCGGCTGGAAATTGATGGCCTCCGCCGAACCCATTGCCACCGGAACCGTCATGCCGTTATCCGTAACGGTCTCGGCCCGTCGGATACTCGCCTGGTAGACGCCGCCGGCAATCTGTCCCTTGGCGCCGAGGATCTGATCGAGCATCGCTGTATCCAGATCGATCCGCGGCGGCGCCGATCCTCCCGCCGCTGGCTGTGGGTTGACCAGCGGCGTCTTGCTCAACGCCAACCCGTCGTGCAGCGCCCCCGCCAGCTTGACCGGATCACCGTGTCCGAGCACGTGCATGTAGAACGTGGCCGGCTGCGCGCGCAGCAGGTGATTGTGCAGGGCCGTGATGGCGATGCCGGCTTCCGCGAGTTTCGTCATCACCGGCGCGATCTCGGTTTCAGTCAGTACAAGATCGCCCATCACCATGGCTGCATCACCGTCCCGCTGGAAGGCAAGCCACGAGCCGAGTGCGAAGGTCGGCTTCAGCTCGACTCCGTCGAGTGTGACATGGAGGTCGGTGCGTGGCAGCCCGACCCGGTAGACACCGCCGGGCATCTCGGAACCAGACTTGCCGAGTGCGCTCGCGATCCCGTTCCAATCGGGTTCGGCGGCATTGACCGCAGGGGCGATCATGAAGAGCAGACCTGCCACCGCAGCGGCGTGGACGGGACGCATCATGCTCATCAAATGGTGGTTCGTTGCTGCCGAAGTCATCGATTTCCTCCTGACATTCAGAGAAGCGCGAGACACTCTACTCTTGTGCGCCGGCGTCACTTCGCTTTCGTGCGAAGCCTTTCCCGCACCAGCCGCGCAATGGCAGCCGGCGCCTGATCGGGTATAGCGAAGACCGAACTGACATTGATCTCGCAGAGGACGTAGCTGTCCTCGCCGTCAGGGGTGCGCGGTCCGTAAAGGAAGTCGGCGTCCCAGATGATCGGCAGTTCACTCCGGCCGATGTCGAGGACTTGCATCATCTGCGGTATCCATGCGGTTTCCATCCGAATGCGCAGAGGCTGAAACGGCGCGGCATCGGCACCGTGCATGATACGCGGCCCAGGCTGGGCTTCTGGAGAATCCGGTCCCCCAGGAGGCGGAGGGATCAACGCCTTGATCAACTGGTGCCCAAATCCCACGACTTTATCGACACCTACGTAACAACGGATCATGCCTTCGGGCAGACGTGGCTGGAACGGCTGATCGATGATGCAGCCGCCATCATCAAAATACAGCTCGCACTGGTGCATGAAGTCATCCAACGTCGTCTCCTTGACGACGCTGCCGCGCTGCGCATGCAGAACGTGCACGGGCATGGCATTGCCCGAGGATGATGATACCGCTTCCACCTTCCAGACGCCTTGGCCGCCGTTGCCGCGGTTCTGCTTGAGAACGCGGGGCCCTTCCTGCCTCAACCGCGCTGGAAACTGCGAACGGAACGCCGCCGCTGTACGATACAGGTGCGTATCAGTGCCCCAGCCGAGGTGCCTGGTTCGATGCAATACCTCCTTCACGCCCATCTTGAGAATGACGTCCGGGTGCGCGCTGACCCAGGGTCCTTGCGCGGCAACATCCCGCAGCAATGGATCGAGCGCCTGTCTTGTCTTCCCCTGATGGATCGGATCGACCCAGACGAGGACTCCCTGTGCCCGCAGCAGCTGATCCCGGACTTCGTCGCTGAACGCCTCGTCGTACACGGCGGGTTCGGCGTCGATCCCAGCTGCTGCCAGTTCCTCGAACACGCGGTGAAATCGGTTGTTCTGAGGCGTAGCATTGCGCCGCGCCTCCTGATCACCGCGCCACAGCACGGCGATTTTGCCCGTCGAACCGCTCATTGCGCGGCACCGATTGCCAGTTGTGGAACGGCGTCAGGCGTCGGCTTGGTGGTCACGCTCATGACCGGCCTCCGGACGGCGTCGGCCAGTGATGCTCCTCGGCCGTCGCATCCCGCGCCCAGCGGTATAGGGCGTCATAAACCGGGAAAGTCGCATCGAGTTGAGCGAGATCGTCCCGGTGCATCCGGGACAAGCCAAGCGACGTGGCAAGCAGGCCGGCAGCTTGCGGAGCAAGGTCGAGGCGCGCCGTGTCCGCCGCCCGCACAATGAGCGCGAGGCGGTCGAGCGCCTGGCAGTGCAGCCCGAATTCCTCGATCATCACGTCGAACGTGCACAACGCGCCGCGGTGGCTCCAGACACCACCGCCGTCAATGTCGAATGGCGTTGCCTGAAACCGATCCGCAACATCCAGGACCTCGGCCGGAGACACGAACAGGAAGACGGCAGATGGATCAATGAACCGGCGAATGAGCCAGGGACACGCAATACGGTCGATCTTTGGCCGAGCACGGGTCACCCACACCGTGCGTCCCTGTTGGTTGCGCGCCGGCACCTGATCCGGCCGAACCAGCAAGCCCTTCGCTTGCACCCACGCCTCGAACCCACCTTCGAGTGTTTCTGCGCGTGCCCCGGCGTGGCGCAGCCAGGCGGCCGCGCCCTGCGAAAGCTTTTGCCCGCGCTGGCAGACCACGACAACAAATCGTCCCACATAGTCGCCTGCCCAGGACGCCGCGGCGCGGTGATCGTGCCTGATACTTGCCGGCAGAATCCGGGAGTCTGACGCGTGATCGGTGTCGCTGCGAACATCGATGATCACTGGCGCGTCGGGCGTTCCGATCAGGCGGCCAAGCTGAGACACATTGATTGTATCGGGCGTAGCCATAAGCGTCCCTCCCTCTTCCGAGGTTTGGAGACGCGATGCTTTGGCCGAAGCCTCACGGGGCGATCGCGGTCAACCCCTCGGCGCGAACGCTGGCAAAACGGTCCGCACCTGTCAACGCGGCGATTGATCTCCTCGCTGGACATTGAGCATTCCACCTACTGCTCCGCTCACCGCGCCATTGATCCCTCTGTCTCCCTGCACCAAACCGCCCTATACCCCGCGACTATGACACAGCACCTGGAAACCGACGTTGCCATCGTCGGGGCCGGCCCGGTCGGCCTCTTTGCCGTCTTCGAACTCGGTATGCTGAAAATCCGCAGCGTGCTGATCGACGCGCTGGCCGAAATCGGCGGCCAGTGCACCGCGCTCTATCCCGAGAAGCCGATCTACGACATCCCGGCCCACCCGGCGATCGAGGCTGGTGCTCTGATCACCCGCCTTGAGGAGCAGATCGCCCCATTTGCCGCACCCCGGCTGCTCGGCCGCCAGGTCAGCAGCCTGTCCGGCGCGCCTGGCGCGTTTACCCTTGGCACCGACCACGGCGACACGATTCAGGCCAAGGCGGTGGTCGTCGCGGCCGGCGCGGGTGCATTCGGACCAAACCGCCCACCGCTCGACGGGCTGCCGGCCTACGAGGCCTCTGGTGCGGTCCAATACTATGTCCGCCGGCGGGAGGATTTTCGCGGCAAGCGTGTCGTCATCGCGGGCGGCGGCGACTCAGCCGTGGACTGGGCGTTGGCACTCAAGGATGTGGCGCGTGTCTCGGTTGTACACCGCCGGGCGAAGTTCCGCGCCGCGCCGGAGTCGGCGGCGCAACTCGACGCTGCCGCCAAGGCCGGCGAGATCGAAATGGTCATTCCCTATCAGTTGCACGCCCTGCACGGCGAAGGCGGCACGCTCTCCTCGGTGGAGGTGGCGACGCTGGAGGGTGAGACGCGGAAACTTCCCGCCGACGTGCTGCTGCCATTCTTCGGCCTTTCGATGGACCTGGGCCCGATTGCGGCATGGGGAATGGCGCAGAAGATGCACCACGTGACCGTCGATCCGGCGACCTGCCAGACCAGCCTGCCCGGCGTCTTCGCCATCGGCGACGTAGCGACGTATCCGGGGAAGCTGAAGCTGATCCTGCAGGGTTTTTCGGAGGCGGCGGTGGCGGCGCACGCCATCTTCCCGATCATCCATCCTGGCGAGGCACTGCACTTCGAGTATTCGACGAGTAAAGGCGTGCCCAGGTAGATATAATCAGCGTTATGGCAGGCGCAGGCTGCATTTGCGTTCAGATAGGCTGCAATCCGTCGTCCGGTGCGCCGGCACAGTCTGCTCTACGGTCAGGTAGGCCCGCTAACGAGAAGGCAACGCCTGCGCACTTTCGGTCCTGCGCCTCCTGGCCGGAGATCGGACCGAGCGACGCTATGGCCCTGAATAGCACCCCGCCTGACGGCCGCGCTCCCGCACCAGGCCCAGCACCGCGGCACAGAGCGGCATCGGCTGCCCGACAACCTCGCCGAGCTCCACCACTGCGCCCAGCAGCGCATCAATCTCCATGGGACGGCCGCGTTCCAGGTCCTGCAGCATGGAGGTCTTGTGCTCGCCCACCTCGGCGCCGCCCGCAATGCGCTTATCGACGTCTATGGCGAAACGGAC
>JAFEFW010000278.1 GCA_018240405.1 Pseudomonadota bacterium | reverse complement strand
GCCTGGTACCATGTTCGCAAGAATATCGGCGACATGCGCCACACCCTGCCGCAGGGCGTCATCGGGCCTGGCTTCAATGACGAGTTTGGCGACACGTTCGGCATCATCTACGGCTTCACTGCCGACGGCTTCACCCACCGCGAACTGCGCGACTATGTCGACGACATTCGCTCCAAGCTGCTGCTGGTCCCCGACGTCACCAAGGTGGAGATGCTCGGCGCGCAGGACGAACGCGTGTTCGTCGAGTTTTCCATGCAGCGCCTGGCCGGTCTCGGCATCGATCGATCTGCGCTCATCGCAGCGTTGCAGGCGCAGAACGTGGTCAGCCCCGCCGGCGTGATCCAGACCGGTGCGGAGCAGTTGCTGCTGCGCGTGACCGGCGCCTTCGAGTCGGAGGAAGACCTTCGCAACATCAACTTCGTTGCGGGCGGACGGATGATCCGGCTGCGCGATATCGCCGATATTCGCCGCGGCTTTGCCGACCCGCCGCAGCCGCTGTTCCGGGTCAATGGCAAACCAGCGATCGGCCTGGCGATATCCATGCGCGAAGGCGGGGATGTGCTGGCACTGGGACGCAATGTCGAGACCGCGATCAAGGACATCACGGTTGACCTGCCGCTGGGCATCAACCCGATCCTGGTGGCCGATCAGCCGCATGTGGTGGAGCACGCCATCAGCGACTTCACCACGTCCTTGTGGCAGGCGATCGCCATCATCATGGCGGTCAGCTTCGTCAGCCTGGGCGTACGCGCGGGGCTGGTAGTGGCGATCTCAATCCCGCTGACGCTGGCGATCGTGTTTCCGGTCATGCAGCTTCTGGGCATCGACCTGCAGCGCATCTCTCTGGGCGCGCTGATCATCGCATTGGGTCTGCTGGTGGATGACGCAATGACGACGATCGACGTCATGACCTCACGCCTGGCGGCCGGCGACAGCAAAGAGGACGCGGCGAGCTTCGCTTATAAATCCGTCGCCATTGCCATGCTCACTGGCTCCTTCGTGACCGCCGCCGGATTCGTGCCGATCGGCTTTGCCAAGAGTTCGGCCGGCGAATACACGTTCTCGATCTTCGTCGTCGTCGGGCTGTCGCTAATTCTGTCCTGGATCGTCGCGGTGCTGTTCGCGCCGCTGCTGGGCGTCTGGCTGCTGAAGGCACCGAAACCGTCCGACAAGCCAAGCCGGATCTTGGGGGCATTCCGAGCAATGGTGGTCGGGGCGATGCGGGCGAAGTGGATCACCATCGGCGTCACCGCCGGGTGCTTCGTCCTCGCGATGCTGCTGTCGCCGCTGATCCCGCGGCAGTTCTTCCCGCCCTCGGACCGGCCGGAGCTGTTGGTGGACATGCGGCTGCCGCAGAACGCCTCGATCTTTGCCACGGATGATTTGGCGGAGCGGCTGTCTGCGGTGTTAGCCAAGGACCCGGACGTGGCGAGCTGGAGCACCTATGTCGGCCGCGGTGCCATCCGCTTCTACCTGCCGCTGGCGGTCGAATTGCCGAACGATTTCTTCACGCAGGCCGTGGTCGTTGCCAAGGATATCGCCGCCCGGAAGCGCCTGCAGGTGCATCTGGAGAACGTGCTGGCGGAGCAATTCCCATCCGCCATCTCCCGCGTCTCGCCGCTCGGGCTCGGTCCGCCGGTCGGTTGGCCGATCCAATACCGGGTCAGCGGTCCCGATATCGCGCAGGTGCGCGACATCGCGCTGCGGCTCGCCGCCATCGTCGCATCCGATCGCGATGCCACGCATGTCAACTATGACTGGATGGAGCCTGCCCGCCGTGTGCGCATCAACATCGACCAGGACCAGGCCCGGCTGCTGGGCCTGAGCTCCGCAGCACTGGCGCAGGTGCTGCAGTCGGTGGTTTCCGGCACGACGGTGACGCAACTGCGCGACGGCATCTATCTGGTGGATGTCGTGGCGCGCGCGACGGATGAACAGCGTGTCTCGCTGGCGACGCTGCGTAATGTGCAACTACCGCTGCCGAACGGCCGCACCGTACCGCTGAGCCAACTGGCCAGCTTCGACTTCGACCAGGAATACCCGCTGATCTGGCGCCGCGACCGGGTGCCGACGCTAACCGTGCAGGCGGATGTCGCGCCGGGGCAACTGCCCGAGGCGGTGGTGGCGAAGCTGGCGCCGCAGGTCGCGGCGCTGAACGCGTCGCTGCCGACGCCGTACCGCATCGCGGTCGGCGGCACGGTGGAGGAAAGCGCCAACTCGCAGGCCTCGGTGATCGCGGTGGTGCCGCTGATGCTGCTGCTGATGATCACCTTCCTGATGATGCAGTTGCAGAGTTTCAGCATGCTGGCGCTGTGCCTGCTGGTGGTCCCGATGGCGATGACCGGCGTCGTCGCCGCGCTGCTGATCTTCCAGCAGCCGCTGGGCTTCGTCGCCATCCTGGGCATCCTGTCGCTGATCGGCATGATCGCGCGCAACGCAGTCATTCTGGTCGAGCAGATCGAAGCGGAGCGCTCGGTGGGCAAGGCACCGTGGGAGGCGGTGATTGACGCCACTGTCTCGCGGTTTCGTCCGATCATGCTGACGGCGGTCTCCACGGTGCTGGGCTTGATTCCGATCGCGGCGACGATCTTCTGGGGACCGATGGCCTTTGCCGTGATGGGCGGATTTTTGGTCGGCACCATCGTGACGCTGATCTTCCTGCCGGCGCTGTATGTGGCGTGGTTCCGTATCCGGGAACCACGCGTGGCGGAGGGGGCCTGAACATGGCATTGCCGCCGGCGATCCTGCGCGCGTCAGCGTTCCTGGCGCTGTGGGTGGTGCTGGCGGGCGTGCATGCGGCGGATCTGCCGGCCGCGGTTGCCGCGGTGGTTGCGGCGACCTGGGTCAGCTTCCGTCTCTCACCCTCGACCGGAGGGCTGTTGTCGCTGCCGGGGCTGATAGCCCTGATGGTGCGCTATCCGTGGCAGTCGCTGCTGGCCGGAATCGATGTCGCGCGGCTTGTGTTCGCACCGGGTCTGCCATTACGGGTCGACACAGTTGTCTACACGCCGCGCCTGCCGCCCGGAGCAGCGCGCGACGCGTTCCTCGTCTATGCCAGCACCCTGCCGGGTACTGTGCCGGTTGTCGCGGCCGACGGTTCGCGGATTGTGATCCACTGTCTCGACGCCGCGCAGCCTGTCGCGGAACAGATGGCGGCGGAGGAGGCACGCTTCATCCGCGCGTTGGGCGGCGCCTATGGCTGATTTCCTGGTGGCCGCCGGGGCTTTCGTGCTGCTGCTGGTGGCCGTCGGCCTGGTGCGGGTGCTGCGCGGGCCGTCGGATGTGGATCGCATGATGGCCGTGCAGTTGCTTGGCACCGGCGGCATCGCCGCGCTGCTGCTGCTGGGTACCGCAACGGGGCTGCCCGGCGCCGTCGATGTCGCGCTGGTGCTGGCGCTGCTGGCGGCGTTCGCGGCGGTGATCTTCGTGCAGAGCGGCCGGTCGCCATGATGGTGCAAATCTGGCCAAACGCTGCTGCTTCGAGGCGCTGTGAGTCGTGGCGTGTCGGACTGGCAGGTTTGGAATGCGAGGCGGCTTCATATTCCTCTGCGCCTCCGGAACTCAGTGGGCCCTGTGTTGAATGCCGAGCCGGAACGGCACATCTGCCGCGGGTGTTTTGCTTCGGCGGTGCGTCAACGGCGCTCGGTCCCGACCATGCCGGTCGACCTGCGGCTCGTGCCGCCCGCGGCCGCTTGATTTCTACACAGAGTCCGCAGAGTTCTGGAGACTCAGAGGACAAGGCCTCCGCATGACGATGATTGCGGATCTTGCCACCGTCATTCTGGTCAGCGCCGGCGTCGTCTTCTTTATTGCCGGTACCCTGGGACTGCTGCGCTTCCCTGACTCGATGACCCGGCTGCATGCGCTGACCAAGGCGGACAATCTCGGCCTCGGGCTCATCGTGCTGGGGCTGCTGCCGCAAGTGACCTCCCTCGCGGCCGCACTCAAGCTGGCGACTGTGTGGCTGCTGACGCAGTTCGCCGGTGCGACGGTGACGCAGCTTGTCGCACGGGCGATCTGGCGTGCGGAGCGACGGCCGTGAGCTTCGCACTGATTGCCGATGGCGCCCTCGTCCTGCTGCTTCTCGGCCTCGCGTTTTGGGTGAACGCCGCGCGCGACGCCTTTCCCGCCGTTGTCGGTTACGTTGCGTTCGGCTTGCTGTTGGCGCTGGCGTGGATGCGGCTGATGGCGGGCGACGTGGCGCTGACCGAGGCCGCGGTTGGCAGCGGCGTCACCGGCGCCGTGCTGGTGGCCGCCGCAAACCGTTTGCGACTGGCGGAAACCACCGAGACACCCAGGCTGCCGCAGCGGCTGGTGGCGCTGCTGGCCTCGGGCGCGGTAACGGTGGCGCTGGCGGCATTGGTGCTGTGGACAACCCAGCCGGCACCGAGCCAGGCCGAGGCGGCGGTTGCGCATCTGTCGGCGTTCGGCATGAGCAACGCCGTCACCGGCGTATTGATCGGCTACCGCGCACTGGACACGCTGCTGGAGAAAATCGTGCTGCTGCTGGCCCTGGCCGGCGTCTGGTCTTTGACCCGCGACCGGCTCTGGGGAGGGCGCCCGTTTTCGGCGGCGCTCTCGCAGCAGGATGGGTCGCTGCTGCTGCTGGCGAGGCTGCTGCCACCGGTCGGGATCGTTGTCGCGATCTATGTCCTGTGGATTGGCGCCACCGATCCCGGTGGCGCGTTCCAAGGCGGCGCAATCCTGACGGCGATGTGGTTGCTGGTCATGCTGGCTGGCCTGCGCGACGCACCGGCGATCAGCAACCGGGGCCTGCGGTTTTGCGTCACTGCTGGCCCGGCGGCGTTCGTTGCGGTCGGGCTGGCGGGTTTTGCGTTGCCGGGCGGGTTCCTGTCGTATCCCGAGGCGATCGCCAAGCCGCTGATCATCGCCGTGGAGGCGGTGCTGACCCTGTCGATCGCTGTGATCCTCG
>JAFEFW010000277.1 GCA_018240405.1 Pseudomonadota bacterium | reverse complement strand
GGGGATTTCCCTTTGACACAGACCACACGGCCCAGATAAACGAGCGGAACGTTCGTATATGGAGCCAAACCAGCTTTCGGGAGCTGTGTTCATTTGTCAAGCGAATTTCGGCTCATGTTCAACGCATCGACGGGGATGAGGATAACCCAGCCCATTTTCGGAGAGGCTGGTTTGGTGCGGATGGCTATTGGGTGTTCCGGATTGGTGGAAATCTTAGCCCCCGTGTCTCGTATCGACTTTGTCCCAAAACGCCCGCTATCGATGGTGCTGTCGTCCGCAAGCAGGTCGAGGCCGATCTCCTATTCCGTCACTATACATCATGGGAGAAATGCAAGGTCCTTGTGGATGACGACGACCCCAAAGGAACCGGATTTAGGGTAGAACGACCCGCCAAAGCCTAAGTAGATACATGAATTTCAGCTACTTCAGCGACATCAACTGGGACCTGCTTTCGGCTGTCGATCAGGCACGGTGATCTGCGCAGCAGCCGCCTTCCAGCGAGCCGTGCCGGAAGCAGACAAGCAACTTACCACCCATAGCGGTCGAGCCGCCGCCAACTAAGTCTCGGAAGCGCCGGCACTCAGATATTCCGAACGGTTGACGCGGGCACGTGGGATGATCAGGGCGCGGTGCGCAACAGTGTAGATGGCGAAAAATACACTATCGGATTTTGGCCATAGGCGAGCCGCGCAGCACCGCTCGTCAGTTTGCCGCGCGCCGCCGACATTCCGCCAGCAGCGCAGCGTCATCGCCGGTGTCGCTGTCGGCCCGGCACACCCAGGCCAGCTGCGTGACCATCAGCCGTATCGCGGAATCCTCCCTGGTTGAGACGCCTTCGTCGCGGGCCTCCTGACAGGCCGCGATGATGGCATGGGCGATGCCGCTCGGGTTGCTTGCGCCGGGGTCAACAATCAGCAGGGCATTGGCAAAGCGCTGCGGGCGCTCTTCGGTCATGGACACCGCTGGGTTGGTTGTTGCGGTTGATTCTGTCAGTGCCGGTTGTTCCGATGATCGTTCAGCCGGTTGGGGCTGATCAGGTTCGGTCATGGCGATAATCTCCGTTGCAATGATGAGAGACGAAGGTGCGTCGCTACAGCAGCGCCACGAGCCGACGCTGGCCCTGGCTGTCGCCGTCGATGTAGCGCTGCGTGGTTTCGATCGAGCGGTGGCCGGCCAGCAGCTGCACGTCGCGCAAACTGCAGCCGGCGCGGTGCACGTTGCGCGCGGCCGTTGTGATAAAGGTGCGCCGGCCCGAGTGCGACGAGCAGCCCTCGAGGCCGAGCTCGTCGAACATGGCGACGAACCAGTTGACGATGCTGTTGGAGCGCAGGCGACCACCACGGGCCGAGGCGATTACCGGCCCGGTCGGATCCGCGCTCCGCCGCAGCTTGACCAGGCTGGTGCGCAAGTCAGGGTGCAGCGGCACGCGCCGGCCTGACCGACGCTTGGCGATCGCATCCTCGATACACAACGTGTCGCCGACCTGCCCCCTTGGCATCGAGCACCATGGGCCAGGTGAGCTTGGCGATCTCGGCGGCCCGCAGTCCCGCCTTGACCGAGAGCAGGATGGTGGTGCGATTGCGCACGGGCAGTGCCGTGCGGCGCGCGTAGATGAGCATGCGGCGCAACGTGGCCGCACTGATGGTCTTGGCCTGCCGACCGGGCATGACCTTGGTCTCCTCTGATTGTGGGGAAAGGGCGGCGCTGCCGCGCGCCTGGAAGGGCCGCTGTGGCAGCGCCACGCCGTTCATGGCCGACCGCCAGCTGAGGCGGCCGGCGATCGCCGCTCAGTATTCGCTGGCGAGCATGATGGTCAGCACACGTATGGTCAGGCGCAGGTCTGATGCATCGGAGGAGCCGCGCGTCATGGTGCGGTCGTAGTAGTCGATCTTGAACATGACCTGCCGTCAGGCCGGGGTGAGCACGGCGCAGTCGTGTTCACCCCACGGGTCGTTGTCGGGGGTGAAGGCGTCGAAGCTTCGCACTGCCAGCAGGATCTCGTTCAGCTCGGCATAGGGCAGGCTGGCCACGGCCTTGGTGATGATCAGCCTGCCGCCGATGCCCCTGGTAGAGGTCATAGCGTCGGTTGTTAGATAAACAACGCTAAGCCAGAACGAATGCGAACGATGCCGTTGGAGACTTGATCGTCCCACAACTGTTCGTTCTGTGGACACGTCCGCCGGAGTGCATCCAGCCCCCAATTCCCCGTCCACAGAATGCGTCCCCCAATTGCCAGCCGTCCACAAATGGCCGTCCTTTTTCGTGGACACAGACGGTTCCGGGATTGTTCACCCTTAGCGTTGTTTGTCTAGCAACCGACGCTATGACCTCTAGTATGGATGGGTTCGGTCTGGCTCAGTGGATGCGGCAGCATTATCCAAGGCTGCCTGCGATCTTGATAACAGGCTATTACCCGGAGAGCCGGTCGCCTGGGAGCAATCTACCACCAATTCTGCACAAGCCATTCAGCTTCGAGCGACTGCTTAGTCTGATTGTCGAAACCCTTAATCGGACCGACAGTTACTTGGTATGGTCCTAGTCGATAGAGTCAGGCACACCGGACAGGGGACCTTCCTTGGCAAGCATAACCGTGGCTGACTGGCTGTCAGCGCCGCCCCCGCGATACGGCTATGCCTCCGCGAACTGGCTCGATCACTCGCTGACACTGAAGTGGATCTGCATTTGATCACGCCGCCGGACTTCGCCGATGAACCGCAGCAACGGTGCGTGCGCTTGCTGCTAATAAATGGTTAGATGCGTATCACTCACCATTAGCATCCCGTCGATTGAGCCGAAAAGGCGGCGAACCGTGATTGGCAATTGCTTGCACCCCAGGTCGCGCATTTGAGCTGGCAGGTTATCCGACACTACTGGTTAGACGATCTGCAGCCTATGGACGGCAAATGATGGCTGCACGTGACGGGTGTCCAACCCGGTCGCTCAGCGCGGTCTCAGCCGCACGCCCGCGCTAATCTCGCCGGATTGAAATTCTACCCTGGCTGCCTCCATGGCACCTCGCAATTTCACAGCGGTTGAGTCGGGAGGGACCGTGTCGCCAAGCTCAATGTTCGCGATAGTCCGGACATCGATACTGCTCGCCTCGGACAGCTTCTCGCGCGTCCACTTGAGCAGCATGCGAGCCGCTCCCCACATGGCTGCCGGCACCAGGATGGACATGACGACAAGTAGCACCCCAGAGCGCGGTAGGTTCTTCCTCATGGGCGCCACCGGCCTTTTGGAATTGTATAAGCCTCTGCCTGATTGTCCGGCTTGCCACCACAACGGCTCCGACGAGGCTCGCGTCAGCAGCCTTCAGGACAACCTGAGATTTCAACTTGCATCAGCCCTGGCGTCGGGCGGCCTAGTACGCCATCCAATCGGCTTCAGCTGGCGCTGGAAGGGGATGCGCCGGAGCCGCTCCCTGCAGCCGGCGCGTCGAAGACCTTCGGCATAGCGCTGCAGGTCCACTGGCTGGGTCAGCGGAGACCGGCTAATAGCGTCCTCCACGGAAAACCGGGGTTCAAGTGCTTCCAACTGCTCCCGAAACTCCTGGGCCTCCGCGACGCGACCCATCAGTCCCAGCGTCGAGATCAGCCCTTTATGAGCCGAAGACAGCGCCGGATTGGCTGCCACCGCACGACGGCCAATGCGTGCTGCATTGTCATAATCGCCGGTGAGGAGGAGCGGCATGACCATGCAGGTGTCAAAGAAAAACCGGTGCGGATCATGCGGCGACAGACGCTGTGCGCGCCGGATGTGCTCGATTGCTTCGGCATGGCGGCCGACATAGCTGTTGGCGAGGCCTGCATAACACCAAGCAAGAGCCAAATTGGGGTTGCGATTGAGCGCCAGGTCGTGGAGGCGCAGCGCCTGCATCGGCCTCTTGTACAGAAATGCCTCCACGTGACCGGCTACAGTCAGGCCGCGCGCATCGCCCGGATCCAGCTTTATTGCGCAAACCGCATGCTCGTGCGCAATCGCGGCTGTGCGCGGGATGTCCTTAGACCAACCCTGACCGATCAACAGCAGGTACCAGTGCGCCAACCAGGAATGGGCCGCCGCGCTAGAGGGATCGGCTGTTACCGCCTCGTTCAGCAACTGCCCTGCCGCGCGGAAACCGGCCTCATCGAGCCGGTAGACGGCTGGGATTGCGCGCAGCACCAATGCGTACGATGACGGGTCGACTTGCGCGCGGGCTGCCGCCCTTTCGCCCTCCCAAATCAGCAGTTCAGGACCCACCTGCGCCGCCGTCTCGGCCGCGATATCATCCTGCAGCCTGAGGATGTCGATCAGGTCGCTGGCATAGTCTTTGGTCCAGGCGATCTCACCGCGCTGACGCTGGCTGATCAATCGAATGGTGATCCGCACCTTATCGTCGGTGCGATAGAGACTTCCGTTGATGAGGTAGTCCAGCTCAAGAGCACGCCAGTTGGCGGCGCCAGCCGGTGAGTTATCAGACAAGGCGGATACGGATAGCGGCGCGACACAAGAGATCCAGCGGAAGCGTGATAGTGCCGCTGTCAGTTCTTCAGCAAATCCAACCGCGATATCACGGTCAGCATCAGAACCGATTGCCCGCAACGGTGCCACGGCAATCCGAACGGAAGTCTGGATCGTGTTTTCCAGGTCTTGGACGGGGATTCGCGCTACGACCGGCGCACTATCCTGGCGCCTGGATTGTAGAGGTAGAGCCCGCGTCCCCCTCATATCGGAGCGCTGGCGCAATTCACGATAGGCCTGCTCGCTCTCGGCACGACTGTCCGCCTCGCTCACGCCGCCGGCTGATGGCTCGGGCTGTATCGCACGAACAACACGATCCTCAGGCCAGCCCTCTTCGCGGTCCCCGGCGCGTGGCAAGAACATCGAGATCGTCGTGCCGTGTCCCGGCGTGCTGCTGAGTTCCACCCAGCCGCCTGATTGACCGACGAAGCCATGAACCTGTG
>JAFEFW010000276.1 GCA_018240405.1 Pseudomonadota bacterium | reverse complement strand
GCCGCCGAGCGGGCCCGCAAGCGCGAGGATCTGCTGGTGGCCACGGAGCAGGAGCTGGCGCGCATCCAGGCACGCGTGGCGCGTCCGGGCACCGCGCTGCGCACGGCGGCCGAGATCGGTCTGGCGGTCGGTGCAGTGCTGAACCGGCGCAAGGTGGCCAAGCACTTCGTCCTCGACATCGCCGATCGCCACTTCGGCTTCCGCCGTGATGCGGGGAAGATCGCGGAAGAAGCCCGTCTCGATGGCTTCTACGTGATCCGCACCTCGGTGCCGGCCGATCAACTCGCGGCCGAGCAGACCGTGCAAGCCTACAAGGACCTCGCCCGGGTCGAGCGTGCCTTCCGCTGCCTCAAGACGGTCGACCTGGACATCCGTCCGATCCACCACTGGACCACCGATCGGGTGCGCGCGCACGTCTTCCTGTGCATGCTGGCCTATCATGTCGAGTGGCATCTGCGGCAGGCGCTGGCGCCGCTGCTGTTCCATGACACTGACCTTGCCACGGCGCAGGCACAACGTCCCTCGCCGGTGGTGTCGACCGAACCGTCGACCGTGGCCAAGAGGAAGAAGGCCACCAAGCGGAACGCCGATGGGCTGCGGGTCATGCGCTTTGCTGATCTGATGGAGCATCTCGGCACGCTGACGCGCAACACCATGCGGGTATCGCTGCAGGGTCTTCACTGCTTCACACAGTTCGCTTCACCCACACCAATCCAGGAGGCTGCCTTCCGGCTGCTCGACCTCGAACCCACACGTGTCCAGTAGAGGAAAAGCCGTTCGGCGCGATTCGCGTGTGATGTCAGTAGGTTGTCGGACTGCAAAGTAAAAACTTCGGTTTAAACAGTCAATCCTTTTTATCATCGAGTAGCATTAATGGCCGGCAAGCTAACACCTCAGGATATTTGGAAACTATATCTTTTATCTTTTGTCGCAACATCAAAGCATCTGCACTCTGATCGCCCAAGTGATTAAACAAACTAAGGCCCATTATCATAGCCGCTTGAGGAGGAAACGTACCCATAATTTCGTCAGCACGGTTCACTTTATCTTTCATGGTCGACATTCTATCTATTTGTGATCTCGCTTCGTCAATTACTTTAGAAACACTTATTGCTGAATTGGTACAAGCGATCACATGATCCTGAGCTGACTTTTCCTGGGCTGCTCTGTATGTCATAATGCTGAAGAATATGGTTGCGGCTCCGAAAACCATGGAGGCTAAGGGGACCGCTAAACTCCTCCAGCCAACATCCTGCTTTAGCTTACGCACCTCCAATTCTGCCTTTTGCTGCTGGAGCGGCAATGTTTCGTCTGGCATTGGGCTTTTCCCTCTATTAGCTGAGAAGCGTTGCAAAACTCGGAACATCTGGCTCAGTCACCCATCTTTGTATGCCCACTGACACGTATCGCATCGTTGAGCCATTGCACAAATCTGTCTGTAACTGCTCAACCTGGTGCGAGGGCTGCCTGCCCCTGTACCGTTTGGCGTATTGCGGCATAGTCATCGACGCCGCGGCTTTTTGCGGTGCCGACGACGTATCGGACGGCTGCGTAGAGATCAGCCCCCAGGCGAAGCGGAACCATCGGTGACCTTCCGGTAGGTTGCCATTGGCCGAGGCTCACGTTCGCTGCTGTTGTTGTCGGCGCGGCTCTGCTAGCGAATTTCATTGTCACAGCCATCGGCGGCCTCCGGATGGGTCAGGAAGGTGAAGAGGTGCTCGCGCAGCTTGCCGTATCGCTGGCGCAATCAGCGGCCATCGCGCTGTGGCGGCGCCAGGACCATGATCACCGTCAGATCGCGCTCCAGGCGCGCGCGTTAAGCCTGCCTTGTGCTCTCGGCCAGCGTACGGTGCCGCCGGGCGAGAACCGCAACACGCGGCAGCAGCGCCTTCATGGGGTCACCTGCCGATTTGTTCAAAATTGATGGGGTGGACGGCGCCCGCTGACCCGACTGGGGGAACACGCGAAACTGGCGACGGTCAAACGCGAACACGGAGCCATCCCCATGCAGCCAACGACGATCGGTCTCGACCTCGCCAAGCACGTCTTCCTGGTTCATGCCGTTGCCGCGGATGGAAAGGTGCTTGTCCGGCGCAAGCTTCGCCGCTCCGAGGTCCGGGAGTTCTTTGCCAAACAGCCGCCTTGCTTGGTTGGGATGGAAGCGTGCGCCAGTGCGCATTTCTGGGCTCGGGAACTGCAGCAGCTGGGCCATACGGTCCGCCTGATGCCGGCGACGTACGTGAAAGCTTACGCCAAGCGTGGCAAGAGCGACGCGATCGATGCCGAAGCCATCTGTGAGGCGGTCACGCGTCCAACCATGCGTTTTGTGCCAACCAAGAGCATTGATCAGCAGGCGATCGTCATGCTGCACCGAACGCGTGATCTGCTGGTGCGCCAGCGCACGATGCTGGCCAATGCGTTGCGCGGGCATCTCGCCGAGTTCGGCGTGGTCGGTGCGAAAGGATTCTGGCGGCTGGAGGAACTGGTGGCGATGGCGCGCACAACGCCAGCGTCGCAATTACCAGAAATGGCCCGAGAGTGCATCGAACTAATCGTTGTTCAGCTGGAAGCGTTGGCGGAACGGGTCAGCGCGGTCGAGCGCTCGATCCAGGGCTGGCATCGCCGGAACGAGGCGTCGCGTCGTCTGGAGACAATCCCCGGCATCGGCGTGATCACGGCAACGGCGATCGCCGCGTTCGTGACGGATATCGGGGTGTTCCAATCGGCGCGGCAATTCGCGGCCTGGCTTGGGTTGACCCCCAAATTGAGTGGCACGGGCGGCAAGGTGCAGCTCGGCCGGATCTCGAAAGCGGGTGACCGCAATCTCCGTCGGCTTTTGGTCCTTGGTGCAACCAGCTTGGTGCACCGGGCCCGGATCGAGCCGGCCAGGCTACCGTGGATCGCCGCCTTGCTGGATCGCCGACCGGCGCGCGTAGTGACGGTCGCGGTGGCAAACAAGCTGGCGCGCATTGCCTGGGCGGTGCTGAGCCGCGCGGAAGGCTACCGCAATAACGTAGCTGCTGCTGCCTGAAAGCCGAAAAGAAGAAGGGCAACCAGAAGGAAGGAAGCGGACACGCGACGAGTTGGCAGGAAGCGATGACGTGATGGCAACGGTTGAGACCGGAGCTTGGAGAGCCCGATTAGCGTGCAGCACTTCGAGTGCGGAAAATTGTTGGGGACCAAGCTCGCGGATTCCATCAGGGCCAGCGGCCGTGGTGCCGCGCTGACAGGCCGGACACACGACTGCAACCCGACCGGACCCGGATCGTCAGAAAGTTCTTGCCAGGCGGGCGCCGTCCACACACGTACGCTAAGCTTGGCTGGCATCCGGTGTGATTACCCGGGTGCGCCTGCCTGCCAGCGTTTCACCGAGCTATGGCATCGAACTCAACCAATAGAGTAGGGCCGATAACGTAATAATAGACAGCGCGGTTGCCATTACCACTGTCGTGGCGGAAACAGCGGCACTGTGCGCCGTCGCGCTTCGTGCCAGCAGGAAAGCGTTAGCCCCGGTTGGCAACGCTGCGGCTACCACGGGAACCGCCAAAGAGTCACCCGTGAACCCAGCCCAGAAACACAGGAAGCCAACCACCGTGGGCGTGACGATGAGCTTCATGAAAGTAGCGGACAATGCTTCCTTCATGACGCCCCAGCTTATCGCCGGCAGCGTCGCGCCGATGCAGAACAACGCGATTGGCGCCGCGGCCTTGGCCAGCAAATCCACAAAAGTATGCATGGGCGTTGGCAACGGCCAGCCCGTGGCTCGCCAGAGAAAGCCCACGATGACGGAGTTGATGGCGGGATTCTTCAGCAGATCGACGGTAAGCTTACGGAATGCCGCGACCGTCGCCGCCTCGCGAGATGATCCCCCGACCTGCATCAGGATCGACGACAACGGGAGCAGGAGCGTGGTGAAAATGATTGTTCCGACCAATACCCTCAGCCCCTCCTCGCCATAGAGGGAGAGGACAAGCGGCGCGCCAAGGAAGACGATATTGCCGAAAGTCGTATCAAGCGCGAATACGGCTCCGGCGGGCCAGGATGGCCCGTTCAGCCACCGGCCCACGCAAAGAGCCAAACAATAGACAAACAGGCATCCCAAGAAATAAACGCCGCCCGGTCCGAACACATCACTCGCGGGACCTGTGGCGATCAGGCCAAACAATAAGGCTGGGATCAGCAAGAAGAACGCGAATCGGCTCAACACGACCGAACCTGCGGCATCGAGGAACCCGAAGCTGGTCGCCAGCTTTCCGAGTCCGATGATAGCAAACAGAGGTAGGACAGACCCAAGTATTTGCTCCACGCGCGTTATCCTTCTTTTCGAGGCGTTGCGGGATCACCTGCCGGCTTATCCAAAATTGAGCGGGCGCACCCTGTCAATCGGAGCCCCGCGATGCCCGCCCGCACCCTGCTGTCCGCCGAGCAGCCTCGACCATTGCCAGATCACGCGCGTGCTGTGCCTGGTCCACACCGCACCTTAGCTGCCGGCGGTGACACTGAATAATCCCGAATTTTGGCAAGTTGACCCGTGGTAGCTCGCCCATGTGCCAATTGCTTGATGCCGACCGGCATTGCGCCGGTGCGTATGTTCCCCACGTGGATGGCATCGTTGGCAGAGGGCCTATCCCTGGGCGCCGGCGGCTGAGAGAGGCCAGCGCTCCCGCCCTTGTTCCAACGGGAGCAACCCATGCCGGTTGTGCGCCACGACGCGCGGAATGCGCAGAATGTCTATTGCGCTGAAGCCAGGACATTCATTTTGGAATGCAACGAACTCATCGCAACCTCGACGGGGTTGATCCTGGAGAGCCGCGCTCTTCTGCGGCGTGTTGATCGGCACCTTGCTGATCCGGCGTCGATAAACTCTCAGCCTGCAACGGACGAGGCAGTGGATAGAGGTGATTCTCGGGAGGCGCTAACCCGCCAAAGGTAACAGCGTTCGCGATGTATTTGTCCAGCAGGCGGAGCAGTGCCTCGCTTTCCGCCA
>JAFEFW010000275.1 GCA_018240405.1 Pseudomonadota bacterium | reverse complement strand
TCTTCCTGCGCTTCAGCCTGAACGGCGAGGCGCTGATGGACGCCTTCCACGCCGCCGGCGCGCTGGCCTTGCCGCCCTATATTGACCGCCCCTCCGGGCCGCTGCCCAGCGACGCCGAGGACTACCAGACGATGTTTGCCCGGCGCGAGGGCGCGGTGGCGGCACCAACGGCTGGGCTGCACTTCACCCCGCGCCTGTTAGCGGAACTGGAGGCGGCGGGAATCCGGCGGGTGACGGTGACGCTGCATGTCGGCATCGGCACCTTCCTGCCGGTGCGTGTCGAGCGCGTGACGGAGCACCGTATGCATGCCGAACGCGGCGAGGTCCCGCCCGAGGCGGCCGCCGCCATCAATGCCACCCGCGCCGCCGGTGGCCGGGTGGTAGCGGTTGGCACCACCAGCCTGCGCGTGCTGGAAAGCGCCGCTGCGGACGACGGCTCTGTCGCGCCGTTCCTGGGTGAGACGGACCTGTTCATCCTACCCGGCTACCGGTTCAAGGCGGTCGACAGGCTGCTGACCAACTTCCACCTGCCGCGCTCGACGCTGCTGATGCTGGTGTCGGCATTCTCGGGGCGGGAGCGGATGCTGGCGGCGTACCGGCACGCGATCGCGGCCGGCTACCGGTTCCACTCCTACGGCGACGCCTGCCTGCTGGAGCGGGCGTAGCTACGGCGTGCTGTTGGTGATCGCGTCGGCCTGCTGCTGGCTGCGCACCGCCTGCCAGCCCGCGGCTTCCAGGCAGGCGCGGAACGCCCGCTCGCGCGGCCCGGTGTTGCGGTCCAGCGTGGTGTAGGTCGGCGGCTGGAAGCCAATGCCGCTGGTGGTGCAGGCCATACTGCCACCAGCCGGCGCGCAGGTCGTCACCATCGGCGACGGCGTGCCCTGGGTGACCTGCACCGGCTCCATGTCCGGTGGGTAATCGGCGCTGGCCTGCCGCGTGCAAGCCTCGCGCGCGGCGCGGAAGCCGACCGGCGTGCCGCCGGGCTTGGCCCAGTATTCAGCGCAGCCTGCCAGCAGCAGCAGGAGGGCGAGCAGGGACCAGCGGAAGGACATCGACCGGACTCCGTTAGCGCGGCGCCACGCCATGGGGCCAATATGGCGCATCCGCGTGCGGGGAGGCCAGCCCGGCCTCCTTGCGGCCGGGGCGTCGGCCTGTTTGGGATGCAGCGCAGCGGTCTGGGACGCTGCCGCCTGTCCGGCTGGCACTCTCCCATGGTTCACAGGCCGGAAGTCAGCTACCCCCGCGTGAGCGTAACGGTGGCGTAGCAGGCGTAAGGGGACACGCGCGATGATGGCCAGAACGGTGCGCCTGCTCCGCCGCGTCGCGATACTGGTTGCGGTCGGCCTGCTGATGTTCCTGGTCGGCCGCGTGGTGCAGACGGAGCGAGGACCGGACCTGGAACCATGGCACGAGTTCGTGCCGCCGGAACCGCGTGCCGCCGCGATCGCGGGGCTGGACTGGACCGGCTACCTCGCCGCCGAGGCCATGGCGTTCGAGGCCGTGCGCCGCGAGGTGACCGACCGGATCCCGCCGCAGGACCGACGGGCCGACGCACGCTATGTGGCCGGCAGTCCGGTCTATCCCGGCCGGTTTGCGACGGACTGGAACCGCTCCTTCATCCTGGAGCCCTCTGGTCCGCCGGTCGGCGCAGTGGTGCTGCTGCACGGGCTGACGGACTCGCCCTACAGCCTGCGGCACGTCGCATTGCGCTACCGCGACCTGGGCTATGTCGCGGTCGGCGTGCGCCTGCCCGGCCACGGCACGGTGCCGGCCGCGCTGACCGCCGTCACCTGGCCGGACTGGGAGGCCGCGGCAATCCTGGCGGTCCGTGAGGCTCGGCGGCGCGCCGGTCCGGGGGCGCCGCTGCACCTTGTGGGCTACTCAACCGGTGGGGCGGTGGCGGCGAAATACGCCATGGATGCGCTGGACGATCCGGCGCTGCCGCGGCCGGACCGGATCGTGCTGATCTCACCCATGGTCGGCATCAGCGCCTTTGCCCGCTTTGCCGGCCTGGCCGGGTTGCCGGCCGTGCTGCCGGCGTTTGCCAAGGCGGCGTGGCTGTCGATCCTGCCGGAGTTCAATCCATTCAAGTATAATTCGTTTCCGGTGAACGCCGCGCGGCAGGCCTATGGGCTGACGGTGGCGCTGCAGGACCAGACGCAGCGCCTGGCGCGGGCCGGGCGGCTGGCCGGACTGGCGCCGGTGCTGACGTTTCAGTCCAGTATGGATTTCACCGTCAGCACGCGGGCGATCATCTCCGATTTCTATTCGTTGCTGCCCGACAATGGCAGTGAACTGGTGCTGTTCGACGTGAACCGGGCGGCGAAGCTGGGGCTGCTGCTGCGCGGGCCATTCGCGCTTCCGGCCGAGGCGCTGGCGCCGGCTGCCCCGCGGCCCTGGCGGCTGACGGTGCTGGGCAACACCGAAGCGGACCCGGCGGTGACGGAGCGCTCTGTGCCGGCGGGGCAGGGCAGCGAGACGCGGCGGCTTCTGGATGCAGCGTATCCGGCCGAGGTCTACTCGCTGTCGCATGTGGCGCTGCCGTTCCCGCGGACCGACGGGCTGTATGGCGCGGCGCCCGACCCGGCGGATGATTTCGGCATCCGGCTGGGCGCGGTGGCGCCGCACGGCGAGGTGGGCGTGCTGGTGGTCAGCGTGGACTCGCTGGTGCGGCTGACGTGGAATCCATTCTTTGATTACATGATGGGGCGGATTGAGGAGGGGGTGCGGGCTGGGGCGGGGCGGTGATGCACCCAGGGAAAGGGCGGAACCGGCAAGGTAACTGGCACTTTATCCGGCACGGAATTCCGGCGCCAGCATCCTACTCCCTTTTGGGAAAACGATTTTTCGCGCTACCGAACCGGCAAAATATCCGGTAGGAATCTGCATATGGACATCGCCAGCATGGAACCGATGGTTCCCTCGGAGAGCGTGCGGGCACTCGACGATGAGGCGGTGGCCCTGATTGCCGAGTCCAATCAGCTTGCCGGCCGCATCCACCCCGTCCTGCGCGAGTCGATCGGCGATCTCGTGCGGTCGATGAACTGCTACTACTCCAACCTCATCGAAGGTCACGACACGCATCCGCGTGATATCGACCGCGCGCTGGCCAATGACTTTTCCTTGGAGCCGAAGAAACGGGAACTGCAGAAGGAGGCAGTTGCCCACATCCATGTCCAACGGATGATCGACACCGGCCGGGGCCCTGACGCGTGGCCCGCCTCGGCCGCCTATGCGTCATGGCTGCATGAGGCGTTCTGCTCCCGGCTTCCGCCCGAGATGCTGTGGGTCACCAACAAGCGGACTGGCGAGAAGCGGCCGGTTGTCCCAGGCGAGTGGCGCAGGCAGGACGTCGAGGTGGGTCGCCACGTGCCACCTGCTCATGGCGACCTGCCGCGCTTCATGACGCGGTTCGATCAGGCTTATCAGTCGCCCTCGCTCAGCACTCTGCGAAAGATACAGACCGTTGGCGCGGTGCATCATCGGTTCCTGTGGATTCATCCCTTTCTTGACGGCAATGGCCGCGTGGCGCGGCTGATGTCGCACGCGCTGTTCAAGCGCCTCGGCATTGGCACGAGCCTTTGGTCTGTCGCGCGCGGGCTTGCGCGGCAGGACACGCTCTACAAGGCGCTGCTGGAGCGGGCGGATGGGCCGCGTGAGGGCGATCGCGACGGGCGGGGTGCGCTGACCCAGCGGGGCTTGGTCGCGTTCTGCAAGTTCTTTCTCGACCAGTCGATCGACCAGATACGCTTCATGAGCGGACTCCTGGAGCCGGAAACGCTGCTTCGGCGCATTGAGATTCATATCGAGGAGGAGGTGCGCGCGAAGCGCCTGCCACGCGGCAGTTTTGCTGTCCTTCGGGAGGCGGTCATCGCGGGCGAGATCGAACGGTCCAAGGTCCCGTCGCTGACCGGCCACGCGGAACGCGGTGCACGAAGTGTGACCGCGGCGCTTGTCGAGAGGGGGATGCTGACGGCGCCATCGCACCGCGCGCCGCTGCGGCTGGCCTTTCCGGCGGACGTAGCGGAGCGGTGGTTCCCGAACCTGTATCCTGTCAACGCGGGACGGCAGGGATGAGGAACCATCCAGCAACTCGCAGTTATAATTGGTGAGGTCACTACGGTTACGAAAAGCTTTATGCCGGTTCGCATCATCAAAGCATCTTCTGTTGCCGAAAAAGTGGGTTACTGAGTGCGCCGAAAATCGATCACCCGTACAACCATGTTGGGGTAGTCACTCAGCGTTCTGTTCAGAAATTTCTCTATAAGCGGTAATGAACGATCGTCAGCGGGGCTTTGCTCTGTGATGGATCGCGAGATTGCGTGCTGCCAAATCTGGGGGCGATATCGCACTAATGAACTTAGTAGGAAGCCGCCAAGAAATTGCAAAGCATACTCGTTCAGTTGGACGCCATTGATGGGTTGCATCGCGCACATTAATGCCGACTCCACGTATCCGCCGGACAGTGGCGGCAAAATCTCGGCTGCCGGAACTACGCGCCTTGCACCGCCCACAAGGGAATTTGGTCTTGCAAAACCATTAGGTGTTTGGACAAAATTCTCCTCGGTCAGATCATCGATCGCGTTCAATTCAGTATTGTCAAAAAAATGATCGAATTACCCCACGCTTGTAAGGCTTCAGTAAAGCGCCACTTCTCCAGGAACGGATACTCGGTGCGAAGTCGTTGAATTACGGCAATCAAATGCCCCTGGTCAGTAAACAGAGTAGGACTATCAATTCGTAGTTTGCAGGAGCCAGTTAGTTGAAATTCTAGCGAGATTGGCATGGTCTTACCTGGTTCCCCGAACGTCCGAGAGAACTCGCGCGATAGCCCCGGCATACGAGCCAAAATGTCCCGAATTCCTATCTCTTTATTGCTTAGCCCGTCGGCTTGGTCGAACGGCTTTTCGTGCCAGTTCGGCATGGAAAGTCCGTCATAATAAAAAATGCGACCGAGCCCTGCGATAGAATCATTAAATTCATGGAACGTCCCATTCGCCT
>JAFEFW010000274.1 GCA_018240405.1 Pseudomonadota bacterium | reverse complement strand
TCTTTGTCCGCTGTCCCGTCACGGCCATGGCGCGCTCGATCAGCGCGTCGTCCAGATCGATGTTGGTTCTCATGCCGGACCCCAATGTGTATTATAGCGCCGCTTTTATACACATTGCGCGGCCTCGGTAATGCCACTTGCGAGCCTCGGGTTCGCGCGTGCCGACAGTACCGAATACAATGCCTGCGGCGTCTGCCATCTTGTCGAGGTCAATCCCGTAGCAACCCTGTCACCGAACAGGGCAGGCCCTTGCCCCTGTCAGCGGGCTCGCGTTTCATGGCGCCGACCCGATCGCGGGGTCGCCCAACAACACCAGGGGAAACGGACGATGCGGCCGAACAAGATCAAGCAGATGTGGCGTGACGGGAAATGCGTGACGCTGGGCTGGCTGTCCGTGTCGCACGGCTTCACCGCCGAGGTCATGGCACGCCAGGGCTTCGACGCGCTGTGCGTCGACCTGCAGCACGGCACGGCAGAGATGAAGGATGTCGGCCCCATGCTGCAGGCGATCTCGCAGACCGATACGGTGCCGGTGGTGCGCGTGGCCTGGAACGACCCGGCGGCGATCATGAAGGCCTTGGACCTCGGCGCCTACGCCATCATCGTGCCGCTGGTGAACACCGCCGAGGAAGCGGCGCAGGCCGTCGCCGCCTGCCGCTATCCGCCGGTCGGCTTCCGCTCGAACGGGCCGGTGCGCGCGATGCATTACGGCGGTGCGGACTACGTCGCCAATGCCAACGACGAGATCGTCGTCATGGCAATGATCGAAACGAAGCAGGGCATCGAAAACCTCGAGGCGATCTGCGCCACGCCGGGCCTCGACGCGGTTTATATTGGGCCGGCCGACCTGTCCTTCGCGTTGGGCATGGCGCCGCGCGCCGACAATCCCGACCCGCTGCACATGGCGACCTGCGACAAGATCCGCGACGCCGCGCACAAGGCCGGCATCAAATGCGTCATGCACTGTGCCGGGGCAGAGTTCGCGGCGGGCGCGGTGAAGCGCGGCTTCGACATGGTCATGCTGACCTCCGACCTGTCCTGCATGATCGCCGGGGCCAGGCAGGAGCTTCAGGCGCTGAAAGCTAAGACCGCCTGAATACCGACGGAATCGTCCAAGCGGTCTTGGCCTGCGCCCGCTCCGGCTCCAGACCGAGACCGCTTGGGCGGTCGTTTCATCCGCGGGCGGATGGCCGACTGCGCCTATGGCAACGCCTGCGCCAAGGCATCGCGCAGCGCGCCATACTCGCGTTCCACCTGCCCGGGAAAGCGCCGCGCATAGAAGTTGCGCGCAATCTCAAAGAACCCTTCCGCCGTGAAGCTCGGACGCATCCGCCGCAGGATCGTTCCGGCCTCGCGAGCCTCTTCATGCCGCTCCTGCAACTGAAGCGCGCAGGTCAGCCCGATCCAGCTCAGCGGGTAACGACCATACAGCTCAACGGATCGGCGCGAAGCAGCCTCCATCCCCTCGAGCGCACCCAGCCGATAGTGGCACCAGCTGGCGTAATGATGCCAGAGGAAGGTCCGCGGATCGCGCGGGCTCAGCCGCGTCGCGTTGTCAATGAGCTGCAGGCTGCCTTGCGGCGCTTCGCCGGCAGTGCGGCGCATATGGGCCAGCAGCGCCTGGCCGTTTGCGTCATTCGGATCGCGCGAGGCTGCGGTCTCCAGCATAGCCAGGGCGCTGTCGATGTCGGCGTTGCAATAGATTGCGGCCTCGGCGCAATGCACGAGCACAAAGGGGTTCTCGGGGTCCGCCGTCAGGGCGGCGTCGGCGCGGCGACGTGCCAGGTCCTTTTCGGCTGCGGGATCGGGAAAGCTCTGCGACACGGCCCGCCAGGCATGCACCGCCGCCATCAGCGCATTTGCCATCGCATAATCCGGATCGGCCTGAATCGCCCGTTGCAGCGGCTCCATCACCTGCTCCAGAGCGCTCGTGTGACGGCCGCGCAGCAGCACGCCGTTTGCCCGCTGCAGCCAGGTCCAGGCGTCCATGTCATGCGGCACCGTACGCACCGCCCTGGCGATCTCCTCCATGATCAGGCGCGGCTGCAGGCGGCTGGCCAGGCGATGCACCGCCGAGTCCCGCACGCCGATCACGTCGTGCATCTGCCCGGTATAGGACTCAGCCCAGAGATGCATGCCGGTGCGGCCGTCAATCAGGCGCAGGTTGGACCGCATGCGGCGCCCGTCCTGCTCGACGCTGCCCTCGATCAGGTAACGGACGCCGAGTTCCGACGCGATCTGCCGAGCATCGAGCGCGAGGCCGCGATACGCGAGAGCCGACTGGCGGGCGGTAACGAAGAACCCGGGGATGCGGGCGAGGGCGTTGGTGATTTCCTCTGTCATACCGTCGGCCAGCACGCTGCTGGCCAACGGATCGAGCGAGAAATCGGCGAACGGCAGCACCGCCAGCGACGGCCGGTCCTCCACCACCGGCATGGGTCGCGCCTCGGGCGGCCATGGCAAAGGCGCGCGATCCGGCGCCTTGCGCAGCCACTCCACCCCGGCGGCCGTTGCGGTTCCGGCGTGGCTGAACGGGGCGGCTGGGCGGGTGCCGAGGGCGATCGTTGCTTCATCGAGCAGCGCCCGCGTTGCCGCGGACGGTTCTGACCCGCATTGAGTTCGCAGGGCGTCGGCGCAGGCTCGGAACTGCACCAGCACGCCGGCCAGATCACGCTGCTGCAGGCTGTCCCGCATCAGCACCTGGTGGGCTTCCTCACAGGCCGGATCGAGCACCACGATGCGACGGGCCAGGGCCGGCGCGGCCTGGCCGCCCCGCAACAGGCCCAGCATCAGGTCGAGGGCCGTGGTGTGCAGAGCCGCGCGCTGCTGCGCCAGCCAGGCGCCGTAGGGATCGCCGGGCAGGATGTCGACACTCTGCAGCAACGTGCCGCGATAAAGTCCCACCGCCTCGGCCGCGCGCGTGGGATCGGCGGCGGCCCGGCGGAATGAAACGACGTCGATGTCAGCGAAGCCGGACGGAAGTTGCATTCGCGGCGATGGGGAGCCGCCGCTGTCGGGCCGCCACCCGATCGCGCGGCGCAGGCGGAGCACTTCCTGGCGTAGACTGCCTCGTTTCTGTTCCGTGCTGCGGCCGGGCCAGAGCAGGCTCGCCAGATCGTCGCGTAGCCAGGGCTGCTCCGCAACGGCAAGACAGGTCAGCAGCGCCAGCGTCCGCCGTCCCAGCGGCGGGACCGGAACGCCATCCGCCCGAACGGCCTCAAAGGCGCCAAGGAAGCGGATGCGGATGAAGGCCGGGCCGGCTGGCCTGGATTCGCGTTCGCCGTTCATTCCCTCCCACTCGACTTGCTGTCCGGCAGCGACCGCGCATCCGTTCGTGCTGCGTAGCGTGTGTGCTGCGTACTGCGATCCGCCGATGGCGCTCCCATCTCGCCCACGGACCGGCGGCCGGTCTGGATGCTACCGTTCCTCATGCAACGTATCGCCTCATCGCAGCGGACCGTTATCACAAAGACGAAATGGCCCCGAAGCCTTGCGGCGACAAGCGCCGGAGGCGGCGTCAAACGTTCGGGGTGCGGCTTTGACCCGGTTTTGACGCCGCCGGTTGCCGGCCCTGCGCCACACTTCTGGAATACCGGGCCCTGATTCCTTGCGTCAGGCCCGCCTTCCGGGAGGCAGCGTTGAATAACACGGAAGCATATATTGAAATATTGTGTCATCCTCCGACAGTTTACTTTGCACCAGTATTATCCCGTCAACCGGCCCCCGGAGCCATCGCGCGCGCAGGTGCCGAATGATGGCCCTGCTCGACCGGCCTTTGGCCTTCGCTGGCCGCAACGGCCCCCTGCTGCTGCTGTTCGGCGTTCTGGTGGGTCTGGTGGCGCCGCTGCTGGCCGACTTCGCCTATCCGCTCATGGGCGTTGCCGTCTTCGTCTTTACTTTGGGCGCCTTCCTGAAAGTGGACGCCGCCGCGTTCAAAGCCGAGGCAGCGGATTGGCGGACGATCGTGGCGATCCTGGCCTGGGCAGCGTTCGGCGTGCCGCTGCTGGCCTGCGCGTTGGTGCGGATCATGCCGCCTGACCCGGAGTTGGCGACGGGGCTGCTGCTGTGCACGCTTGCGCCGCCGGTCGGCAGCGCGGCGGCGATTGCCGCGATGCTGGAACTCAGTGCGCCGCTTGCACTGCTCGCCACCGTTGTGCCGACGCTGGCGGCGCCGTTTTACCTGCCGCCGCTCGCGGCCCTGCTGGCGGACGCGTCCCTGGCGATCAATCCGGTGGCGCTGTCGCTCCGCCTGGGCGCGATCGTCGGGGGCGCCGCCCTGGCATCCTGGCTGCTGCGCCGCTTTGCCGGCCGTTGGGTGACGGCGAATCCGAACGCGATGACCGGCATCGCCGTGCTGGGGCTCTTGCTCGTTGGCCTGGGCGCCATGCATGGCATGCGCGCACAGGTGCTGTCGCAGCCCGGACGGGCGGGGCTCCTGCTGACCCTCGCCTTCGCGGTGAATGCCGGTTTCCAGGCGATCGGCGCGCTGCTGTTCAGTGCCATTGGCCGCACACGGGCGCTGACCGTCGGCCTGGTCAGCGGCAACCGCAACATCACGCTCATCTGGTCCGCTGCCGCACCGTTCCTGGTCGATCAGCCCGGCGTCGAGCTGTTCCTCGCGATGGCGGTCTTCCCGATCTTCATGCTGCCGGCGGCGACACGGCGCCTGTTCTGTGCGCTGCAACGCAACGGGGGCGCCGCGCCGCAGGTGGTGGCCGTGCGGGTGCGTCGATAGCCGTAACGTTTCGTTCAATATAACACACGCGGAGGCGCGCCATGCGGGACGATAATGTCGGTGTCTTCGGAATGGCGACAAAGCCGGATGCGCCGGCCGGCTTGCCTCTGCAAGGACGCGTTGCGCTTGTCACGGGATCGACCCGCGGCATCGGGTTGGGCATCGCCCAGGCGCTGCTTGGCGCGGGCTGCAATGTGATGCTGAACGGCCGCCAACCCGAAAGCGAAACGGCCGCCTCCGCGCTGCGGTCCGGCGACGCCGTCGCGCAGTGCGGCTACA
>JAFEFW010000273.1 GCA_018240405.1 Pseudomonadota bacterium | reverse complement strand
ACGGGTTCGCATCTCCCCACCCGCATGGACCTGTTCAGTCGAACCCTTCCTGTGCAACTACTGCCGGCATGGCTCCGCTCGCAGTCACGGCAACAACAATCGTTTCGGCGCTTGGCCGGGGGACCGCGGCGACCATGACGGCGTTGCGTCAGCAGCGCAGCGGGCTGACCCCGCTGGACCTACCGGAACTGGGGCCTCCACCACCCTGGCCGGCCTATGTCGGCGCGGTGCCAGCCGTGGCCTCGCATGGGCTGCCGGACAAGCTGGCCCGGTTCGACTGCCGTAACAACCGCCTCGCCGACCTGGCGCTGCGCACCGACGGATTTGCCGCCGCGGTGGAAGCGGCGCGGGAGCGCTACGGGCCGGGCCGGGTCGCCGTCATCGTCGGCACCAGCACCTCCGGCATCCTGTCGGGCGAACTGGCCTACCGGGCGCGCGATCCGGATACGGGGCGCCTGCCCGCCTGGTTCGACTATCCGGCGACCCAGGACCTCGTGTCGCTCGCCGCCTTCGTGAAGGCGGCACTGCATCTGACCGGCCCGGCGATGACGCTGTCCACAGCCTGCGCCTCCAGCGCCAAGAGCGTCATGCAGGGCGCGCAACTGATCGCCAGCGGCCTGTGCGATGCGGCGGTTGTCGGCGGCGCTGACAGTCTCTGCGCCATGACGCTGATGGGGTTTGCCGCCCTCGACCTGATCTCCCCCACGCCATGCCGGCCCTGCGATGCCGCGCGCAGCGGTATTTCGCTTGGCGAGGCCGCCGGGTTCGCGCTGCTGGAGCGGCCGCAGGCGGCGGCGGACCGCTCTGCCATGCTGCTGGGTTACGGCGCCAGCAGCGACGGTTTCCACATGTCGTCGCCCGACCCGCAGGGCGCCGGCGCGGCAGCCGCAATGCGCGCCGCCTTGGCGACCGCGGGTGTCGACGGCGCGACCATCGACTACATCAACCTGCACGGCACCGGCACCAAGGCAAACGACGCGATGGAGGACCTGGCGGTCTGCAGCGTCTTCGGCACCGACACGCCGTGCAGTTCCACCAAGGCCTGGACCGGGCATACGCTGGGCGCTGCCGGCATCGTCGAGGCGGTCATCGCCTGCCTGTGCATCCGCCACGGCTTCATGCCTGGCTGCCTTGGCGTCACACAGGTCGACCCGCAGTTCCGCGCCCGGGTCCTGGCGGACAATGTCGATGCACCGGTCCGGCGCGTGCTCAGCAACTCCTTCGGCTTCGGCGGTATCAATTGCAGCCTGCTGTTCGGAGCGGCGGCGTGATCGCGGTCGACATCATCGCCGTGTCCGTGCGCGGCGACGGCCTGGACGGCTGGCCGTCGGCCGCGCCGATCCTGGCCGGCGCGGCGCCCTATGTGGCGGCGCCCGCCCGACTGCCGCCACCGGCGATCCTGCCGCCGAATGAGCGCCGGCGGGCGGGGGCCTCCGTGCGCCTGGCGCTGGCGGTGGCGCAGGAGGCGGCCGAGGCCTCCGGCCTGCCGCCGGCCGCCCTGCGCAGCGTCTTTGCCACCGGCAATGGCGATGGCGCCACCGTGCATACGATCCTGGAGACGCTGGCCGGTCCGGATCGGCAGGTGTCGCCGACGCAGTTCCACAACTCGGTGCACAATGCCGCCGCCGGCTACTGGTCGATCGGCGCCGGCTCGATGCAGCCGGCGACCTGCCTGGGCTGCCATGACGGCACCGCAGCGGCCGGTCTGCTGGCGGCGGCGAGCGAAGCCTGCGCGGAGCAGCAACCGGTGCTGCTGTGTGTCTACGACCTGCCGCTGCCCGAACCGCTGAACACGGCGCGCCCGAGCGCTGGCATCTTCGGCGCCGGATTGGTGCTGGCCCCGGCCGGCGGCACCGCGGCGGTGGCACGGCTGCAAATCGGCTGGGAGGAAACACCGGCGCCGCCGGACCGAGTCGCGCTGTTCCGCGAGATCAATGGCCTGGCGCAGAGCAATCCGGCGGGGCGCCTGCTCCGCCTGCTGCAGGCATTGGCGATGCGGCAGCCCGACCGTCTTGCGCTGCCGCTGCTGGACGGGCATCTCGACGTCGTTGTGCAGCCATGCTCGACCGCGCCGCCATCCAAGGGCTGATCCCGCATCAGGGGGCGATGTGCCTGCTCGAGACGGTGCTGGCCTGGACGCAGGACGACATTGCGTGCCGCGGCCGTTCCCACCTTGCGCCGGACAATCCGCTGCGGCGCGGCGGCCGCCTGAGCGCAATGGCCGGCATCGAATATGGGCTGCAGGCGGCGGCACTGCATGGCGCGCTGCGCAGCCAGGCGCCGCTGCCGCCGGGATGGCTGGCGGCGCTGCGTGGCGTCACGCTGCACGTCACGCATCTGGACGACCCCACGCTTGGCCAGCTGCAGGTCGCGGCCCAGCTTATCCATGGCGACGCCGGCGCGATGATTTATGATTTTGCCTTGCGGGCAGAGGACACGCGGTTGCTGGTGGACGGCAGAGCCACGATCGCACTGCAACGCCCTGCGGCGTGACGACGGAGAGAGCGATGACGGAAGCAACAGGAGCGGAACCCTGTGACGTGCTGGTGATTGGTGGCGGGCCGGCCGGTTCCACTGCTGCCGCCCTGCTGGCCGAACGCGGCCTGGATGTCGTGCTGCTGGAGAAGGACGCGCATCCGCGTTTCCATATCGGCGAATCATTGCTGCCGCAGAATCTGCGCATCCTGGAGCGGCTGGGCCTGGCCGAAGACGTCGCCCGCATCGGCGTACACAAGCCCGGCGCCGAGTTCTTCTCGGACATCAGCGGCGAGAACGTTGCGTTCCCGTTCGCCCGCTCACTGGATCAGTCGTACACCCACGCCTATCAGGTCCGGCGGTCCGAGTTCGACAAGCTGCTGTTCGAGAATGCCGGCCGGCGGGGCGCCCGCACCGCGGAGCATAGCCGTGTGACGGACCTTGCCCTCGCGCCGGCCCCCGGCGAACGCGCCCGCGCCACCGTCGCGACACCGGACGGCACGCGTGAGCTGGCGCCGCGCTTTGTGCTGGATGCCTCGGGGCGGGATACGTTCCTCGGCAACCGGCTGCGCAACAAAGTGTCCAACAAGCACATCAACAATGCCGCCGTATTTGCCCACTACCGCGGCGTGGCGCAGCGCGACGGCGACCGCGCGGGTTATATCAGCGTGCACCTCGCCGAGGATGGCTGGTTCTGGATGATACCACTGACCGGCGGCGTGATGAGCGTTGGTTTCGTCGGTACTCAGTCGGCGTTCAGACAGCGCGAGACGAGCAACGAGGAATTCCTGGAGCGCCGCCTGCGCGAGAGCCCGACGGCACATGCGCGTATGCTCAACGCCGAACGGATTTCCGAGGTGCACGCGACCGGAAACTACTCGTACCGCGCAACGAAGAGCTGGGGCGAAGGCTGGGCCATGATCGGCGACGCCTTTGCGTTTATCGACCCGGTGTTCTCCAGCGGCGTGCTGCTGGCGATGACCGCGGGCGAGTTGGGCGCCAACACCGCTCAGACCTGGCTGCGCGACCCTGCCGCCGGGCGGGCCGCCGCGCAGGCCGCCGAGCTTCGGCTGCGGCGCGACATGGACAGCCTGTCCTGGCTGATCTACCGCATCAACTGCCCGGTGCTGCGGCATATGTTCATGTCGCCGAGCAATCGGTTCCGCATGCGGGATGGGATCGTGACGATGCTGGCGGGAAGTTTCTCGCGCGGCCGCATGTCGCTGCCGGTCCTGGCGGTGAAGGCGGTGTATTACACTTTGCAGGGCGCCCGCCGGCTCGGCTGGTCGCCCCCGCCGGCCGCGGCGGCGTAAGATTCCGTCTTCCTCCGTACCGATTCCCGGGCATGACGGGAGGCAGCCAATGAGCGCTGCCATGAGCCCGGCCTGTGCGGTTTTTCCAGCATGGCGCCGCGTGTCCGGACCTTCGGGAACGGCACACCGCTTCTGGTGGACCGCGCGCCAGCGGGCCATGCTGACCTGGAAACGATGCAATGGCCTACCTTGCATTGATCGCCATGGTGAGGAACCATCGGCGCCACGGGCGCGGATTGGTGACTCTGTCCCGCCGCTCGGCCAGCCGTGGCCGCCCCGGCCCCGCGTCCTAGCTGATCCGCGCCAGCATCCGGCGGTGGCCGGTCCAGTGCGCGAAGCAGCGGCCGACGACATACCAATGCAGCAGCAGCGCCTCGGTCACCAGCCGGTCCGGGCGGCGCAGGGTCGTGGCTGGATCCGCCTCGGCGGCACACGGAACGGGGTGCAGCGCCAGGCCGGCGGCCATGAGCGTGGCCCTTGCAAGGTGGAAACGGCTGCTGATCAGCGTGGTCCGGCCGTCAGCGCCGGCGCCAAACGTCGTGCGGTAGTGGCGCAGGTTCTCCAGCGTATGCCGCGAGCGATCCTCCTGATGGAGGCGGGAGGCCGCGACACCGGCTACGCACAGATACGCGGCGCCGGCCTCGGCCTCCGACGGCTGGTCGGGATGGCGGCGGCTGCCGAGCAGGAAAGCCTCCGCCGTTGGCGCTCGCCGCAGCAGGATCAGGGCTCGGTCCAGCCGCTGGCGATACACCGTGTCGAGGTACCGCCCGCGCTGCAGGCGGTAGCCCAGCACAATGATGCGATGGCAGTCCGCGGCGTCGGCTTGGGCGGTGAGTCCAACGCGCACCACGTGGGCCAGGGCGACCAGGACGGTGAGGCCACCACTGGCGAGCATCACCAGGCAGGACAGCACCAGCATGGCGAAGCCGTCCAGGCCGACGAATGGCGGCGGTTCCGCGGGAATGGCCGACACGATCGACGGGTTCCGGGTCACGGCGATTGGGCCGAAGCCGCCCCCGGGCCGTGCGGGCCATCCGCGCCGTGCGGGGCCTCTGCCGGGGCCGTCCTGGATGGACGCCGCTGCGCCGTCCCGGATAACGGGGAAGCAGCATGATCGCGCCTGCCCCGCCCCTGGCAGCGGCCATCAGCCGCACCGTCCGGCGCTATCGCGGGGCGAGCCGATTCGGCCGATTCTATGTCGCGGGCAAGCTGCGGCTTGATCCGCTGTATCAGG
>JAFEFW010000272.1 GCA_018240405.1 Pseudomonadota bacterium | reverse complement strand
GAACCGGAGCGCGTGCTGGCCGACGTGCAGGGGGGCTTCGTCAGCCGCGACAGCGCCGAACACGACTACGGCGTGGTGCTGAGCGACGACGGCACCGCGGTCGATCTGACGGCAACACAAGCCTGGCGCAGGCAGCGGCCGGATGCGGCGCTGTTCCATCGCCACCTCTACCGCGCCAGCCTGGACTGACCCGGATGGCAAGCGTCATCGGCATCGACACCGGCGGCACCTTCACCGATGTCACGATCCTCGACCGCACAACCGGAACGATCCGCACCGCCAAGGTGCCGACCACGCCGGACGATCCGTCGCGCGGCTTCGCCGACGGTGTGCGCGCCGGCATCGGCGAGCGCAGCGCGGACATTGACCGCGTGCTGCACGGCACCACGGTTGCCACCAACCTGATCCTGGAATCCAAGGGACCGCGCATCGCCATGCTGGTCACTGACGGCTTCCGCTCCGTGCTGGAAATCGGCCGCCAGGACATTCCGCGCGGCAACAGCCTGTTTGCCTGGGTCAAGCCGAAGCGCCCGGTGCCGCCGCACGATATCTGGGGCATTCCCGGGCGCCTCGACCCGGACGGTAGCGAGGTGGCACCGCTCGATGAGGCTGCCGTGCGGGCGGCGGCGCGCGCAATCCGGGCAGCCGGCATTGAAGCGGTGGCCGTGGTGTTCCTGCACAGCTACGCCAATCCGGCGCATGAACGCCGCGCCGCCGCGATCCTCGCCCAGGAGCATCCGGACGCCCTCATTTCGCTGTCGTCCGAGGTGCTGCCGGTGTTCCGCGAATATGAGCGGGCGATGACCACGGTGCTGAACGTCTATGTCATGCCGGCGGTCGCGTCCTATGTCGGGCGGCTGGAACAGCGCCTTTCGGAGCAGTCGATCGCGGCGCCGTTGTTGCTGATGAAATCATCCGGCGGCGTCACCAGCGCCCGCTCCGTCCGCCGCACGCCGGTGGAAACCGCGCTGTCCGGTCCGGCGGCCGGCGTCGTCGGCATGAACTTCATCGGCACCAGCGCCGGTTTCCGCAACCTGATCGGCATCGATATCGGTGGCACCTCGGCCGATATCAGCCTGATCGACGGCGGCCAGCCGAACATGACCACCGCCGGGCTGATCGGTGACTGGCCGATCGGGCGCCCGATGCTGGATATCACCACGATCGGCGCCGGCGGCGGATCGATCGCGCGTGTCTCGGCGTCCGGCGCGCTGACGGTGGGACCGGAGAGTGCCGGCGCCGTTCCAGGACCCGTTTGTTACGGCCACGGTGGTTCGGAACCGACGGTGACCGACGCGCATCTGGTGCTGGGACACCTGCCGCCGCACCTGCTGGGCGGCTCATTCCGTCTGGATGCCGCCGCCGCCCGTGACGCGATCGCGCGCCGCATCGCCGCACCGCTGGGCATGGATGTCGAGGCCGCAGCCCGCGGCATCCTGGCGATCGCCGACCACAACATGACCGGCGCCATCAGGGTCGTTTCGGTGGAGCGCGGTTACGATCCGCGCGATCTGGTGCTGGTGCCGTTCGGCGGCGCCGGCCCGCTGCATGGCGGCTCACTGGCGCGCCTGATGGGGATCGGCACGATCCTGGTGCCACCGGCACCCGGCGTGCTGTCGGCACTGGGATTGCTGGTCTCCAATTTGCGCGCCGAGTTCACCCGCACCTGCCTGCAACGACCCGGCAGCGTGAACCTGGCGCAACTGGCGGAGGTGTTCACCGCGCTGCAGGACGAAGCCCGCACCTGGCTGCACGATGAGGCGGTGCCGCCCGAGGCCGGTCACATCACCTGGCACGCCAGCATGCGCTATCAGCATCAGGGTTTCGAACTCGTCGTACCGTGGGCGGGAACCAGCGTCGACGCGGCTTCGGTTGCCGCCTCCATCGAACGGTTCCACCGCCTGCACGAACGTCTCTACACGTTTGCGCAGGAAGATACCCCGGTCGAAATCGTAACGTTACGCGTCGACGCCGAGGGCATTTTCCCGCCGCCGAGCCTGCCGGAACTGCCGAAGGGCGGGCGGCCTGGGGATGCGGTCATGGGCGAACAATCGATCGCCTTCGCCGAAGGGCGCCGGCGCGCCCCGGTCTATGACCGCACGCTGCTCGGCGCCGGCGATCGCATCGCCGGACCGGCGGTGCTGACGCAGCTTGACGCCACAACGCTGCTGCTCCCAGGCCAGACGGCCGAGGTGCACCGGCTCGGCAGCCTGATCGTGCGGGAGGACGCGGTTTAGCGCTGCTCCGCCTTCTTCAGCTCATCCAGCAGCACGGGCAGGCCCATCGACACGGTGTGGATGCCCAGCACGCTGGTCAGTGCCAGCACCTCCATGATCTCATCGGGCGTTGCGCCATGACGGAGCGCATTCTCCATATGGATTTTCGTTCCCGGCTCGTATAGATGAGTCGTTGCTGCATCGATTGCGATGTAGACGAATTCTCGCACCTTCGGTTCCAGCGTGCCGACCTTCCACGGCACCGAGGAAAATTCGCCGTACGCCTCAAAATAATCCGGCGACAGCGCCAGCACGCTGTCCCACAATTCGGACCAGTAGCCACGGTTGGCGATGAAGTCGGCCTTCAGCTTCTCCTGCCGTGGCGACAGCGCGCCGCTGCCGACCGGCTTTCCCTGCGCCTTCATGATGTCTGCCAGGATCGGCACACCCATCGTGATCGTGTGCACGCCCAGCACCGACGTGAGCTGATACACCTCCATGATCTCGTCGCGGGTGGCACCGTAGCGCAGCGCGTTGCGGATATGGACCCGCAGCCCCGGCTCATACATATGAGTCGTTGAGGCATCGATCGCGACATACAACAGCTCCTTCACCTTGGGCGTCAGGTGGCCGGTCTTCCACGGCACCGACGAGAGCTTGCTGTAGGCCTCGAAGTAGTCGGGCGCGATGTCCAGCAGCGGGTCCCATCCCGGGCTCCAGTAGCCACGGTTCTTGATGAACTCCGCCTTGATCTGCGCTTTGCGTTCTTCGCCGCTCATGTGTCTCCTCCCTCCCTGATAGGCAGCATGACACAGGATGGATGCGTCTCGCCGACATGAACAGTGTTATGGGCCACGACCGGGCCCAGCACGCGTTCGGCAAACGGCTCGCCCGTGTTCGGATTGACGTCGAAGCGGGGAAAGTTGCTGCTGGACACGTCCAGCCGGATCCGATGGCCGGCCCGGAACAGCACACTGGCAGACCACAGCTCGATCGTGACCTCGACAATCTCCCCCGGAGTCAGCGGTTCGTTCCGATGCGCGTAGACCCGCCGGTAGCCCGGACCGGCCTGCGTGAAGGACCGCAGCCGGGCGCGGACGATACCGTCCTGGATGTTCATGGCGTAGCCTTCGGGGTAGTCGACCGTCGGCGGATACTCGTCGACCAGCTTGGCGGTGAAGTCGGTATCGACGCAGGACGACGACACGAACAGGCGCGCCCAGATCGGACCGGTGATGTCGGTATCGCGCTCCAGCACGTCGGAGCGGAAGCACAGCACATCTTTCCGTTCCGATAAGGGCACGGTATCCCGGCACTGCAGCAGCCGCCTGTCGCCGCGCTGATCGGCTGGGCCGGCGAGCACGGTCTGGTTGCCGGAACTGACGTTGCCACCAACGGTCGGCACCGGATCGCGTGGATCGTAGTCGTAACCAATATGGCCCGCATCCGGAACGGACCGGGCCAACCGCCGGTCCGCCGTCAGGTAGAACGGCGTGGCCTGGCTGTCGCGCGGCGGCCACTGGTCGAAGCTGCGCCACGATCCGCCGGCGTTCAGGAACCCGCCCGCGGTCTTGCTGCCGTCGCCGCCTTCTATACGGAATGCATGAAACAGGTGGCCGCGGGCCAGGCCACGGTCGATGCCTTTCACATACTGGTCGAACCAGCGCAGGATCACCGACGGCACCGCGATCGGCATGTCCGGGCCCATCTCCACGTCGCCGGCGACGCTGGACATCGAATAGACCGATGAGTGGTAGCCACCGCCCATGATCATCTGCACGGGCGACGACTTTCCCTCGGCGTAGCCGGTATAGGCATCCAACATGCCGCCCAGGAACGCATCATACCACGTCGCCACCAGCAAGACCGGCACGTCAGGCGCCGCTCTGTAGTCGAAACGATAGCCGTCCTGTTGCCAGAATTCGTCGTACAGCTCGTGCTTCTGCCAATCGTCGTACCAATCGTCATCGTCCGGCGACAGCGCCAGCACCGATGCGCCATAGCGCAGCGGCGAACGCTGCATCAGTGCGAACGCGTTCGGATTCTCCAGCGCCTGGGTCAGCACCGCCTTTCGTTTCGGATCTCGCTCTGCTGCCTGGCTGTTCATCGCCAGGCCGAGCGCGTAGTTGATGTTGTGCGTCATCTGGAAGGCGCCGCCGTACCAGGCACCGTCCTCATGGTAATCCCCGGCGCCGACGCGGATCACCGCCGCGACGATGCCGGGACAGTTCCGGCACAGGATCGCCTGCGCGGTGGAGGCGTAGTAGCTGGAGCCGGTGACGGCGATCTTTCCGTTGCACCAGTCCTGCCGCATGATCCACGCCACGGTGTCCTCGCCGTCGTCGCCTTCCGACGGATAGGAAACGAACTTGCCCTCTGACCTGAACCGGCCGCGGCAGTCCTGCTTGACGAAGGCATAGCCACGGCTGGCCCAGAACGGCCCGTCCGGCGTGTTGGTCTGGCTGCGTAACTTGTCATAGGGCGTGCGTTCGACCACCACCGGCCATGGGCCCGGCCGGATGCGTCCGTTATCGGTCGGCAGGTAGATATCCGTGGCGAGACGGACGCCGTCGCGCATGGTCACCATCACATCGTGCAGCGTCGCGACGCCGTGTTCAGGCGCGCGCAGCGCCGGCCGCGCGATTGAATCCGTCATGTCGTCTCCACCCTATGGCGCGTCACCGCGTTTTCGTTTGGCTCCGCTGGGAACCCACAACTGGATGATGCCACCGGCCTTGCCCGGTTAACAGCAGCGGCCAGGCACGGCCCAACGCAGTAAATCGCAGCAAGCCGGCGATGGCCATCGCCG
>JAFEFW010000271.1 GCA_018240405.1 Pseudomonadota bacterium | reverse complement strand
GATCACCGGCGGTCCGAAGCCCTTTGCCGCACGTGCCCAATCATCTTTCCTGTCTGTGCTGGACCTCGCGATCTCGCGGCTGAAGCGCACCGGCTTCGGTTCATGGCAGTTGGTGGCCTCTGCGCCGGCTGCCTCAGGCTCTAACGGCAGCGGGGCGGGCTCGGCTGGCCCAGTGCCAGACGACCATACCAATGGCAATTGCCACCGGCGGCACCACCGTCAGGTTCAGCGCGTCCCAGCCGTATAGCGCCTGGATCGCGCCCGAAGTCACTGCGGTGCAAGCCACGCCGCCGAAGACAATGAAATCGTGCGTCGCCTGCACGCGCACCCGTTCCTCCGGTGCATAGGCGGTCGTCAGTAGCGTGGTTCCGCCGACGAACATGAAGTTCCAGCCGATGCCCAGAAGCGCCAGCGCGATCATGAAGGTGCCGAACAGCGGCTGGAAAGACAGGTTGATGAAGACGCAGGACAGCGTCAGCGTCGCGCCGGCCAGGATGATACGGTGTACGCCCAGGCGCTGGATCAACCGTCCGGTGACAAAGCCCGGTGCGTACATCGACACCGAGTGTGCTCTGATCACGTCGGCGCTGGCCGCCACGCCGAAGCCGCATAACAGCATTTCCAGCGGCGTCGAGGCCATGACCAGGTTCATGGTGCCATAGCCAACCAGCGAACTCACCACGGCGGTGATGAAGTTGGGCCGGGCGATGATGGCTCTGAAAGGCACCTTCACGCCGATCGTCTTGGTTGTCGGTGGCACCTGGACGAAGCACAGCAGGATGGCGGTGATGACCGGCAGCACCGGCAGGTAGATGTAGGTGGCCAGGAACATGTAGTCGGGAATCAGCGCATGCGTGCGCTTCACCATCTCCGGCCCGACAATGGCGGCGATCAACCCTCCGGCCAGCACCAGCGAGATCGCGCGCGCCCTGGCTTCTGGCGCGGCCACTTCCGAGGCGGCGAAGCGCAGATGCTGGGCGATGCCGAAGCCGATGCCGGCGGGCACCGCGCCGAGGCAATACAGCGGGAAATTCCGCAGGTAGATGCCGGCGGCGAAGGTCAGGCTGCCGGTCAGCATGATGGCGCAGCCAAGCCAGAAGCCGCCGCGCCGGCCGAGGCGGGGGAAGGCATAGCCGGCGATGACCGAGGCGCTCATGACGGAGATCATCTGGATGGCCATGGGCAACGTGTTCAGGGCGCTGCCGGACAGCTTGTAGCCGACGAGCGAGGCCATCACGGTCTGCCCCGACATCACGGCGTTCATCAGCGCCTGGCAGGCGAACAGCAGCCACACGTTCCGGTTCATTGTTCTGGACGTCCCCGTTTGAGGCGAGCTTACCGCATGAGGTCGGGTGGGCAACCGCCGAAGGCGAATCCGCCTGTTAATGCCTGACGGATCGGCACCGGCTCGCTATCCCGTGGCGGGCGCAGGCTGGTGCGCTGCCTTTGGATTGGAAGCACGGCCGCTTCCGCATCGTCGTGCCTCGCCGACGCGTGCTCTCCGACCTGGTCCGGGGGCTACCGGGTCCTTCGGCCGGCCAGGACCATGCAGAAGCAGTGGAGCGCGGTGGTAACGATACAGGCTAGAAATGGCTCCAGCCGCCGCGTGCCAGGGCCATTTCGCGCCCGTCGGCCCGACGCACCGTCACTGTGGCGGCGCCCGCGTGCAACTGCCCAATTCGCGTTACCGGCACGCCCGCGTTGTGCGCCGCAGCGCGCAGCGCGGCTGTCCGTTCCGGCGCCACGGCCAACAGCACCTCATAATCGTCGCCGCCGGTCAGGCAGGTCGCCAGCCAGTCCGGCCCGGCTGCGCGCGCGGCATCCGACAGCGGCACCGCATCGGCCTCCAGCGTTGCGGCTAGCAGGCTGGCGCGGCAGATGTGCCCGAGGTCCTGCACCAGCCCGTCCGACACATCCATTCCGGCCGAGGCGATGCCGCAGATCGCCAGCCCGACCCGCGGGCGCGGCAGCCGGTAGCGGCCCAGCAAGTGGCCGGTGGAATCTGCCAGGCGCCCTTGCGCCACGGCGAGGCCGAGCGCGCCGTCGCCAATGGTGCCGGTAACCCAGATCTCGTCGCCGGACTGGGCGCCAAAGCGATGCACCGCGGTCCCAGGCGCGACATGGCCGATCATGGTCAGTGACAGCGACAGCGGGCCCGGCGTCGAGGTCGTATCGCCGCCCAGCAGTGACACGCCGTACTCGGCCTGATCCGCCGCCAGGCCCGCGGCGAAGCCGGCAAACCAGGCATCGGGCGTGCCTTTGGGCGCCGACACCGTCATCAGATAAGCCAGCGGCACCGCCCCCTTGGCCGCCAGATCCGACAGATTGACCCGCAGCAGCTTGCGCCCGATCAGGTCCGGCGGATCGTCCGGTAGGAAGTGCACCCCGCCGACCATGGCGTCCGCGGTCAGGACAAGCTCCCGCCCGGCCGGCGGCATCAGCACCGCGGCGTCGTCGCGCAACCCGAGCCCGCCGGGCCCGGCGAGCGGGCGGAAATGACGGGCTATCAGGTCGAACTCGGCGGGGATCGCTGTAGGCTGTGGGTCGGGCATGGCGGCTCTCCGGCGGACTGGTTCCTGTACTCGTTCGCACTGGCCATCGAAACCCGCTATCACCCCGCTGAGCATGACCCCCGGAACAACCTCTGGCGACCGCGGAGCATGGTGGGCGACGCTGGGCCTGCTGTGCCTCGCTCTACTGGCGCCGCTGCTAGTGGTCGATCTGCCACCGCTGCTGGATTACCCAAACCATCTGGGCCGGCTGTTCGTGCTGGCCCGGCTGCCCGACGATCCGGTGCTGGCGCGCTTCTATGCCGCGCAATGGGCCATCATCCCGAACCTGGCGCTCGACCTGATTGGCCCGTCCCTGATCCGGGTCCTGCCGGTGCATGACGCCGGGCGGCTTCTGATCGGCGCCGCGGTGCTGCTGCCGGTGCTGGGTTGCGTCGCCTACAGCGCCACACTGGGCGGTCGGTGGTGGAGCCTGGCGGTTGGCCTCGCGGCCTACAACCGCACGGTGCTGGAAGGGTTTCTGAACTTCAACATCGGCATCGGACTGGCGCTCTTGCTGGCGGCGTGTTGGATGCGCTGGCGGACGCGCCACCCGGCGTGGGTCACGCTGGCAGCGATGCTGAGCGGCGTGGCGCTGTTTGCCTGCCATCTGATGGCGGTCGCGCTGTTTATTGTGCTGGTCGGTGCCGACGAAGCTGTACGGCTGCTGAGAGGCCGAAGGGGCACCGCGGCTTTTGCATGGGCGGGCGTGCGCATGGCGCTGATCGTGGCCCTGCCGCTGGCGCTCTATGCGATGTCCGCGTTGCAAGCTTTGGGGGGCGACCTGACCTATTCGTCCGTGGCCGACAAGGCAGCCCACCTGATGGCGCCGTTCATCAATTACGCCTGGCCGCTGGATGTGCTGACCGGAGTCTTCGCCCTGGGCTGCCCGCTGGTCTGCCTGCTGCTGGGACGGGGCCGGCTGGCCCCGCAGGCTTGGGTCGCCGTGCCCCTGCTGTTCGGCGCGTATCTGGCGGCTCCCTATGGCTGGAAGGGCACGTACCAGATCGATACCCGCTTTGCCATCATGTTGGGCGCCCTGCTGTTCGCCGGGTTCATGCCGGTCCGCTGGCCGCGCTGGCTGGGGCGCGGCGTCGCGGCTGCAGCCGTGCTGCTGTTCGCCGGACGGATGGCGCTGCTGACCGAGGCGTGGTGGGAGCACCGCGCCGATCTGGCCGACTTGCGCGCGGCTCTGGCGGCGGTGCAAGCGGGTCAGGCGATCTATGTCGTGCTGGCGCAACCGGAATACCCTGAGGGCTATGACGCACTGGCACCCTGGTCGCGCCGCCTGTCCGACGGTGTATTCACCGGCACCCATCTGGGCGCGCTGGCGCTGATCGAGCACCGCGCCTGGTGGCCGTTTCAGTTCGACAACGCCTCGCAGCAGCCGATCCGCACACTGGAGCCCTACCGGACGCTGGCGCTGGGCATCGGCGATCTGCCGGACCAGCGCGCTTTGGCGAAGGCGGATCTGTGCGGGTTTGATGTCGTGCTGGTGCTACAGGCGGATGGTGTCGCACCGCTGCCGGAAGCTCGGTTTCGCCCGCTGGCGGGGCAGGGGTTTGCGCAATCCTATGCCATCAGGACCTGCCGGGTGGGCGGTTAGGAGGCGTCGGGATCCCTCGCCATCCCTTGCTCAAAACTTCATGGGCATGCGGCGGGAACGGCAGAGAGTGCGATGCCGGTTTCAATTGCCGCTTCACGCCGAGCAGGCTGGTATGCCGTGGGCATGATCTAGTCGAGCTTGAATTTCAGGCTGGGATTGTCCGCCAGATGGTCCGTAATGTCGTCCCGCGCATTCTCAAGTGACAGGTGCCACGAATTGCCGCGGCGCTCAGGCTGGTGGTCCCACTTCAGCTTATGGAACAGCAGGATTTTGAGCCGGCTCGCCAGCTCGCGCTTCTCGCTACGACCCATGCTTTCGATTTCCTCGGCAATATGGGCAATGTCGGCGGCCGACAGCCGGCGGCTCCTCAGGAGAGCCGCCTGCTCATTTGCCCAGGCATAAGAATCGCGATCATACAGGTCGCTCATGGAGAATCTCTGCCTTGGGCAGGTCCTATCGACGGTAGATGGAGCCTGCCTTAGCCTTACAGGGCCACAGGGAGGTGCCATTGCAATGACCGGACCAACCAAACTGCGTGCTCTGCTGCATCAGCCCGGCATGGTGATTGCCCCCGGCGCCTATGACGGTCTGACCGCAATGCTGGTCGCGCAGGCCGGGTTCCCCGCCGTGTACATGACCGGTGCCGGGACGTCCGTGGCGCACGGCTACCCCGACTTCGGCCTGCTGACGGAAACCGAAATGGTCGCCAACGCAGCCCGCATGGCACGCGCCGTCGATATCCCGCTGATCGCCGATGCCGATACCGGATACGGCAACGAACTGAACGTGTTTCGCACCGTGCGCGACTATGAGATCGCCGGCGTGGCCGGAATCCATATCGAGGATCAGGTGTCGCCCAAGCGTTGCGGCCATCTCGATGACAAGGAAATCGT
>JAFEFW010000270.1 GCA_018240405.1 Pseudomonadota bacterium | reverse complement strand
CGACGCCACCGCGTCCAGAACCTCCAGCCCGGCGGCAATGACTTCGGGCCCGATGCCGTCAGCGGGGACGGAGGCAATACGGTAGCTGCGGGTCATCGGACGGCTCCTTCGGCGTTAGCGGCGTTGGTAGCGCGGGATTGGGCGGGAACCAAGCCGTGGTCCAAGGCCTGGACCCGATCATGCCAAGACGACAGCTCTGCCATGACGCCCGACGGTTTATGTTGCAACGCAGCATCGGCAGACCCACTGTCGATACATCCGCCACGGCAGAGTGGCCGGGGCGGACCGACGACGAGGTCCCACCATGAATTTCCCGCTTCCCCACCTGATCCGCGAGCTGTTCGGCCGATCCGACCAGCATGATGAGCATTTACTGGCTGGCGCCGACGAAGAGGCCGTGCAGGCGCTGGGCGTCAGCGAGCCGGTTCTGTCCCGCTTCTCCTCCGACGTTGCCGTGCTCTGCCCTGACCTCGTGCATGAGGCGCAATTGGGCATGGTCGGCAAGTAACCGCCGGCTTATTCCAGCCTGATCCGGCCGGCACCTGTCCGCGCCGGCTCCACCTCGCCGATCAGTGCCGCCGGCACACTGGCGTTCAGCAGCGCCTGCAGACACGCCTCTGCCCGCTGCGCCGGCACGCCGACCAGCAGTCCACCCGAGGTCTGCGGGTCCGCCAGCAGCACCGCATCGGTGCCGCCGAAGCCTTCAAGCACCGCGCGGTTCGCCGGCCCCAGCGTGCTCTCGACGCCGAATGACGCGAGCGCCCGAGCGCCCGGCAGCAATGGGATGTCCTCGATTCGCAGCAGGGCAGCGGCGTCCGAGGCGCGCAGCATTTCCTCCAGATGCCCCGCCAGCCCGAAGCCCGTCACATCCGTCCCCGCGCTCGGCCGGTGCGCCATGACAATCCGGCAGGCCTCGGCGTTTGTCGCCCGCATCGATGCAATTGCTGCCTGCAGCCACGCCGCGCGAGCCTGCGCCCGCATGTTGGCGGCGAGGATCAGGCCGGTGCCGAGCGGCTTGGTCAGGATCAGGCGGTCGCCGGGCTTCAGGCCGGATTTGCGCATCACCTTGCCGGAATCGACCAGGCCGGTGACGGCGAAGCCGAGGGACGCTTCCGCGGCCTCGGCGCTGTGGCCGCCGACCAGCGCGCAGCCGTCGCCACGCAGCACTTCGGATGCGCCTTGCAGCATGGCCGACAGGTCAGCCCGCACCTTCCGCGAGTCCGCCGCATAAGGCACGGCGGCGACGGCCAGCGCGGTCCACGGCGCCGCGCCCATGGCGTAGATATCCGACAGCGCATGCGCCGCGGCGACCTGGCCGAACACGTACGGGTCGTCGATGAAGGCCCGAAAATGGTCCACCGACTGCACCAGGAACTTGCCTAGCGGCGGCGACAGCACCGCGGCGTCATCGGGCGTGTCCAGCAGATCGGGCGAGCCGCTGCGGTCCAGCACGGACAGCGCGCCAGCCAGCACTTCGGCGTTCACCTTGGCGCCGCAGCCGCCGCAACGCATGGCTTCGTCCGGATCCGGGGCCATACGGAACTCGGAGTACATGCGCATCCAGCGGCGATCGATCCACTCCTTCATCCACCAGACCTTGCGGCCGTGGAACGCGATCCCGTTGCGCCATCCCACAGCCTTGCCGTGGCCCAGGCCCAGCAGCACCAGTGCGTCCTTCTGCGGTTTCCAGCGCTGCAGCGGCTTGTTGCGCGCGGCGCGGCGGAGGTTCTCGGCCAGCGGCGCGCCGGCGCGTACGGCCCAGACGCCGGCTTTCGGCCGTGGCTTGCCCTGGACGGCGGCGCAATCACCGGCAGCGAAGACGAACTTGTGGCTGAGGCTACGCAGCATTCCATCGACCTGCACGCAGCCATGCTCATCGCAGTCCAGGCCGGCGGCGGCCAGCATTGCCGGTCCACGGACATTCGTCGCCCACAACGCCGCCGAGGCGTCCAGAAACGTGCCGTCTGACAGCGCCAGCTTCCCGTTGGCCAGCGTGCCGGCGGTGACGCCGCAGGCCAGTTCCACCTCGGCCTCGGTCAGCGCTTCGCGAATGGTGCGGCGGGCGGACGCCGGGGCGCTTGGCACCGGGTCGGGTGCCCCGCAGACCAGCGCCAGGCGGAAGCGGCCGGCGAAACGCACCGCCAGTGCCAGCGCCAGTTCGGCGCCCGCCGCACCGCCGCCGACAATCGCCACACGAGCGTGTTCGGGGAGCTCGGCCTCCAGCCGTTCCAGCTTGTCCAGGAAGCGCCCGATCGGTTTCACGCCGGTGCCGGTGTCGTCGGGCATCGCCGGAAGGCCACCGACGTCGATCGACAGCAGGTCGAAACCGATGTTCGGGCGCCCGGCAATGACGACCTCCCGGGCAGCCAGGTCGATAGCGGTGGCCTCGGCCAGGATCAGGCGGGCACCGGCAGCAGCGGCAATCGGGGCAAGGTCGATATGCGCCTCGGCGTGCCTGTACTCACCGCGCAGCAGGCCCGGCAGCATGCCGGAGTAGGGCGTCTCCGGTTCGCGGCCGATCAGTGTCAGGCGCAGGCCGGGTTCGGGCTGCATGGCGAAGCGGCGCAGCACCTCCACATGGGCGTGGCCGGCGCCAAGCAGGACGATGTCCGACTCGATGGGGCGGGACGATTGCATGGCGGCAGCCTACAGGGAGGCGGTTCGGCGCCCAACCACGCCGAGCAGGTCCTTTTCGGCGCCGTCAGGCGCCCCGGCGGCGAACCACAGCCCGGTTAGCGCGACGGCATACACAGCGCCGCCAATGCCCACGCCCGCGACAAGCTGTACGACGCCGGTATTGTCGGTCCAGCCGAACCCGGTCCACACCAGCACGGCGGCCATCAACGCCGTCGCGCCAACCGGACGCCACAGCCGGGCGAGCAGCGCGGTCGGGGCGATGTGGAACCGGCGCATTGTGGCATGGATGCGCATGGCCTGGTCCAGCAGCACGCCGCCGGCGGCGGCCGTTGCGGCGCCGGTCAAACCAAACGGGGGGATCAGCACCGCGAGCAGTGCCACGCGCACGGCTGCTCCGGCCAACGTCATGCCGACAAGACGGCCGAGCAGGGCGTGCACGCTGAGCAGGTGCTCGCTGAGATGGCCGAAGACCAGAATGGTGAAACTCAACGACAGGATCTGCACCACCGGCACGGCTGCCGCCCAGCCTGGACCGAAGGCCAGCGCGACCAGCGGCGCGGCGACCAGCGACAGGCCGACGCCGGCCGGCAGGGTCAGCAGCGCGGCCGATCCGATCAGCCGCAGCCAGGTTTCCGCAACGTCAACCGCCTGCGTACGGGCCGCGGCGAAGCCTGAAAAGGCGGCGCGTCCCAACGGCTCGATCAGTTCGGTCATTGGCAGGGCGGCGATCTCGGCGCCGACGGAATAGTAGCCGACCGCAGATGTGTTCATCAGGCGGCCCAGCATCAGGCTATCCGCCCGGTCACGCACCAGGACCGCGAGGCTCAGCACCCAGGTCCATCCTGAGTAACCGGCAAGCCCCCGCCAGGACCGCAGTGAAAATCGGGGCCGGTATGGATGCATGACGTAGCTCATGACCACGCGCAAGCTGCGGTTGACACCGATGCCGAACAGCATCGCAACATAGCTGTGCAGCAGGAAGGCAGCGGTAACCGCTGTAAGAATACCGCCCAGCTTGGGCAGCACCATGATCGCGAATTCCTTGTGGAAGGCGAAGTCGCGGCGGAAATCCACCGCGCCAATGTTGGAGGCGGCGTCCAGCAGCGGCAGAAGCGCAATGAACAGCAGGACCGGGCCGAGACGCGGATCCTCAAAGAATGCGGCGGTGGGGTAGGCGAGGGCGCCGACCAGGAGCGTCACCGACAGGCCGCGCAGCAGGTTCATGGTGAAGGCGGTGTCGTAGAAAGCACGGTCCGGCGCGCGTTCGCGGATCACCGCTTCCTCGGTGCCCAGCGCGAGCATGCCGTCGATCGTCTGCATGAAGCTGGTGGCCAGCGCGATGATACCGAAATCCGCCGGGGCGATCAGCCGCACAAGGATCAATGTCGAGACCAGCCCAAGGCCGCGCATACCCCAGCGCCAGGCCATGACCCAGCCGGCACCGCGGGCGGTCCGGCGGAGCAGTGTGTCGGTGGTGGTTTCGGGCTCTTGCACGATGGGATCCACTGGGCAGGTCGTTACCATGCCGGCTCCGGCGCGCGACAGCGAAACTGGACGGCGCGGGCGGCGTCGTCGCATGCTCCGTTGCATGAGCATCGTGATGTATGACCTGGCGGGAGCCGATCCTGAGCTACGCTTCAGCCCGTATTGCTGGCGGACGCGGTTCGCACTCGCGCACAAGGGCCTGCCGGTCGAAACTATCCCTTGGCGCTTTACCGAAACCGACGCCCTTGGCTTTTCCGGCCAGGGCCGAGTGCCGGTGATCAAGGATGGCGACCAGGTGGTGTTCGATAGCTGGAGCATTGCCGAGTATCTCGAGGACTCCTACTCCGGCCCTGCCCTGTTTGGCGGCGCCCCCGGCCGCGCCCATGCCCGGTTCGTCAACGCCTGGGCTGACTCGGTGCTGGTGGGCGGCATTGCGCGGTTCATTGTGCGTGACCTGCTGGACGTCATCGACCCGAGGGACAGGGCCTATTTCCGCTCCAGCCGCGAACAACGCTTCGGGCAGACGCTGGAGGCGGTGCAGGCCGGTCGCGAGGAGCGGCTGACGGCATTTCGTGAGTCGCTGCTGCCGGTACGTCTGGTCTTGCGGAAGCAGCAGTGGCTGGGTGGAGCAGCGCCGAGCTATGCGGATTTCATCGTGGCGGGGACGCTTATGTGGCCGCGCTGCGGCAGCCGGTTTGCGCTGCTGGCGGCAGATGACCCGGTGGAGGTGTGGTTCCTGCGCGTGCTCGAGCTGTACGGCGGGCTGGGGCTGACAGCAAAGCGGGCCTAGCCGGGGACCTGCGAGAATGTGCGAGACTGCGCGGATGGCCTGAAGCCATCCGCGCAGCGACCGACGCTATAGTGCCGCGATTTGTGACGTGCTCATGACCGCAAGCTGGCTGGTTGTGAATGCCGGAACCTGCGTCGTGGTCATGG
>JAFEFW010000026.1 GCA_018240405.1 Pseudomonadota bacterium | reverse complement strand
AGTTCCTCGGTGCAGATATTGCCCGCCGCCTTGGGCTGGCCGGCGAACGGACAGCCGCCCAAGCCACCGACCGTCGAATCGTAGCGGGTGACGCCCAGCTTCAACCCGGCATGCGCATTGGCCACGGCGAGGCCGCGTGTGTCGTGCAGGTGCAGCGACAGCTTCATGTCCGGCCAGCGGTTACGCACCTCATTGATCGTCCGCTCGATGCGGACCGGCGTGGCCCAGCCCATCGTGTCGGCCAGCGAGAAGATCTCAATCTTCGCGCCGGTCTCGGCGGCGATTGCCATGCCGTCTTCCAGCGTCCGGATGACCTGTGCCGGCGAAATGTCGCCGGAGTAGTTGCAGCCGAAAGCAGCCATCACCCCGACCCGATTCACCGGGATGCCCTTGGACAGCTGCAGCGCACTATGCTTCTTCATTGCCTCGACGTTTTCGGTGTGGCTGCGGTTGAGGTTCTTGCGCGTGAAACCTTCAGACGCGGTCAGCGAAATCGCGCCGGTGATGGTCAGCTTGTCCTTGAACGCCAGTGCGCGGTCGAGGCCGTTGCCGTTGAAGAACAGCCCGGTGTATTCGATGCCCGGCTTGGCGTGGAAGCCCTGCACCACTGCCTCGGCATCCGCCCAGCCCGGAACCAGGCGGGTGTTGACGAACGAGCAGACCTGGATGTGATGCAGGCCGGTCTCCGACAGCGCGTCGATCAGCTTGATCTTGTCGGCGGTGGAGATCGGGCCCGGCTCGATCTGAAAGCCTTCGCGCGGGCCTTCCTCATGAATTTCGACGTATTTGGGCAGGTCGCTCATGGCGCAATTTCCTCCGGTGCGGGTCAGTCGTCTGCCCGCAGGATAATACGCGGCGGCCCGGCCGGATAGGCGTCGGGCTAGCTGGACGCTGACAGGGCATAGGTTGCTGTCGCCTGCGCGACCAGGCGTCCCGATGCCTCCTCGCTGATCCGGACGTCCACCGTATACAGCCGCCGTCCCGCCCGCAGCGGAACTGCCACCGCCATCAGCGGCAGCCTCAGCGCCGGGCGAAGGAAGTTGATCGTCAGGTCCACCGTTACCGCGTGCTCGTCCCGCCGATCGGCCAGGATCAGCGCGTACGATGCAACATCCGCCAGCGAGAACTGCACAGGTCCCGCAATACTGCCGCCCGGGCGGGTGACGTGCTCGCCACCGCGCAGGCGAACGGCGCCGCGGCTGGGGCTCGCTTCGATCACATCAATGTTGAACAGGGGCACCAGCGGTAATCCCTGCTCGATATGGTCCCGGATGTGGTCCAGGGTCCAGGCGTCGTCGCTGTTCAATCCCGTCGTCCCCTGTGGCGTCGCGGTCCGGCGGCGCAGCGTAGAAGACTGCGCGCGACGCGCAAATTCCGGAGATGGCAGCAATGACATTCAAGGTCCAGGTCGGCCCGCCGCAGGTTGCGATCCATCAGGCGATGACGGTGCTGGTGACGGAGCCGGACGGGCAGATCAACTGGCCAAGTGAAAAGGGGCTGTATTTTTTTGATACGCGATTGATCAGCGCGTGGGCGGTCTATGCCAACGGCGCCGAGTGGCAATTGCTGAACGGCGGCGCGATCAGTTTCGATTCTTCACGGATTTTCCTGACCAACCGGGCCTTCCTGACCGAGGATGGTCCGGTGGCAGCACACGCGCTGGCTTTCGAACTGTCGCGCGTGATCGACCACGGGATGCACGAAGACCTGGACATCGTGAACTTCAGCCAGAAGCCGGTTCGCTTCAACCTGGAAATCGCGCTGCGATCGGACTTCGCCGATGTGTTCGACGTCAAGTCAGGCCGCATGATCCGCCGTGGACGTATTACCGCCGATTGGCAGGAAGCGCAGCAGACGCTGTGCAACGCCTATTGCAACGCCGACTTTGCTCGTTCCATGACGATCAAAGCCGCGCGCTGTGACTCGCCCGCAGTATTCGCCAACGGGCGGCTGAGCTTCGAAATCCGTCTGCCGCCCGGTGGCGCATGGCATGGCTGTCTGCTGTACGACTTCTTCGACGGCAAAGATCATTACCACGCCACGCAGGACTGCGTGCGCAACGCTGAGGATTCAAAGCAGGCCCAGGAGCATCGCGCGTGGCGCGACACCGTGCTGAAAATTGAGACCAGCAACGAGGAATACTATCGATTTTACCAGCAGGCGATCGATGACATGGCCGCACTGCGCCTGCCGATGAGCGGCACCGACCACATGGTATTCCTGCCGGCGGCAGGCCTGCCCTGGTTCATGGCGCCGTTCGGCCGCGACAGCCTGATCGTCTCATTGCAGAATATTCTGATCTACCCGGAATTCGCTCGCGGCTCGCTGGACGTGTTGGGACGCTGGCAGTGCAAGGACCGCGACGACTTCCGCGACGCGGAACCGGGCAAGATCATGCATGAGTTGCGTTATGGCGAGTTGGCGCATTTTCGCCTGATCCCGCACACGCCTTACTACGGGACGGCCGATGCAACGCCGCTGTACTTGGTGACGTTGCATGCGGCTTGGCGCGCCACCGGGGACAAAGCGCTGCTGGAGAGGCACCGGCCGCATATGGAAGCCGGCCTGGCCTGGATCGACCAGTATGGCGATCGTGATGGCGACGGGTTCCAGGAGTACCAGACGCGCTCACCGGTCGGCTACGAGAACGTTGCCTGGAAGGACGCCGGCGACTCGATGGTCTACGCTGACGGGTCGCAGGTGCGCGGGCCGAAGGCGCTGTGCGAACTGCAAGGCTATGTCTATGACGCCTGGGTGCGCTGCGCCGAGATCCATGAGGCGCTGGGCCAGCCGGACCGTGCCGTGGCACTGCGGCGCAAGGCGCAGCGCTTGTTCCAGCAGTTTAACGAGTCATTCTGGGACGAGGACGGCGGCTTTTACGCCTACATGTTGGACGGCGAGAAGCGGAAGGTGCTGACAGTCGCCTCCAACCCCGGCCACCTGCTGTGGTCCGGTATCGTGCCGCCCGACCGCGCCCGGCGGGTCGCCGACCGGTTGATGGCACCGGACATGAACTCCGGATGGGGCATCCGCACATTGTCCGCCAACCATCCGGCGTATAATCCGTACTCATATCAGAACGGTTCGGTTTGGCCTCACGACAACAGCCTGATCGCGCTTGGCTTCAAGCATTACGGTTTCACGCGGGAGGTGTGCACAATCGCGCACGACATCAGCCTTGCAGCGAGCCACTTCCTGCTGTCCCAACTGCCGGAGCTGTATTCCGGCGTGGCGCGCACACCGGGCAGTTTTCCGGTGCAGTATCTCGGAGCCAATGTGCCACAGGCCTGGGCGGCCGGATCGTGCTTCGCACTGCTGCAGGCCATGCTGGGCATTCAGCCGGACGCGCCGAACGACCGGCTTTACGTCGACCCGACCCTGCCCGAGTGGCTGCCGGACGTCACGCTGCGCGATCTGCGCCTGGGGCCGCACCGGCTGGACATGCGCTTCTGGCGCGACGGTGACCGCACGTTCTGGGAGGTGCAGCGCGGCGACGCGGCACTGGTCGAGCATCGCGACAGTGTGGCCCTGCGCGAGGCGCTGGCTGGCGCCTCGCCAGCATCCGGGTAGGATGCTGCCGGAACGGAGGGGAACGCCATGAAGATCACCAGCTACGAAGCCGCCACGCTGCTGATTCCGGAAGACGATCCGCTGGCCAACATGCCGGAGGACCCGAACCGCAAGCGGCCGATCGTCACCCTGCGCCTGCGCACGGACAACGGCATCGAGGGCATCGGCGTCACCTTCTACGGCGGCGCGATGACCGGCAGCCTGTGCAAGGCGGTGGATGAACTCGCGGCGCTGACGGTCGGCGAGGACCCGCTACGGATCGAGAAGATCGTCGCCAAGCTGCGCAATGGCACCGGCGATTCCTGCGGGCCGGGCGGCATCTTCACCCTTGCGCTGTCGGCGGTGGACGTGGCGCTGTGGGACATCAAGGGCAAGGCCCTCGACCAGCCGCTGTGGAAGCTGCTCGGCGGCCATCGTGACCGGGTGCCGACCTATGCGTCCGGCTCACTGCGGCGCGGCCTGACCCATGACCAGGCGCAGCGCGCCGCGCAGATCCTGGTGCAGAAGGGTTTTCGCGAGATGAAAACCCAGATGGCGCTGCCGGGGAACCCAACCATCGCCGATGAAATCCGCCGCGTGCAGGTGGTGCGGGAGGCGATCGGGCCGGACATCAAGCTGATGTGCGACATCAACCAGCGCTGGCGCCCGGAACAAGCGATCGACATCGGCAGCCGCGTGGAGGATGTCGGCCTGTTCTGGCTGGAGGACGTCACGCGCGCCGACGACTACCAGGGCCTGGCGCGGGTGACGGCGGCTCTGAAGACTCCGATTGCGGGCGGCGAGTATGTCTATGGCATCGAACCGTTCCGGCAGATGATCCAGATGCATTCGGTGGACATCCCGATGATTGATATCTGCCGAGCGGGCGGCGTGACGCAGTGGATGAAGATTGCCGGAATGGCCGAGGCGTTCAACCTGCCGGTCGTTACACATGTGATGCCGGAGATCCTGTGCCATGTGCTCGCGGCCTGCCCGAACGGCCTGACGGTGGAATACATGCCGTGGATGCTGTGCCTGTATGAGGAGACACCGGCGATCGAGGACGGGATGATCGTGCTGCCGGACAAGCCGGGGCTTGGTCTGAAGTTCGACGAGAAGGCAGTGGCGTCGTTCCGGGCCTAGTGCCGGGCCGGATCAGGGAGTGTTAACGGAACGGCGGCGTGCGGTCAGCGAGCCGTCGGTCCGTTGCCTTCTGGTTATGACGGGCGCAGGCCCCATGTGCGTTCGCAGCAACCACCCGCTCGAAACGGTCATGCCACTGGCTGCGGCAACCGACCTGACGGTCAACGACAGGGATCATGACGCTGACGTGGATGCGGTGGCGCAGGACATTCTGGCCAAAGGCCCATACGCCGACGCGACTGTCCTGCTCTGCTGGCGCCATGCCAGTATTCCCGCGCTGGCGACGGCCTTGGGCGCCAAGCCGCCGTACTCCCACTGGCCGATCTGGTTGTATGACCGCGTCTGGCAGCTTCCGTATCCCGCCGGATGGCAGCCGCCTGCGACCCTGCCGATCGCAGACATCCCGCAGCAGCTCTTGTTTGACGACAGTATCGATGCGGTCGGCTGATACCTCTGTGCCAGGCAACGATGCCGCATCTTGACCGGGTGGCAAATCCGCGCACCCTGACCGCTACCAGGAGGCGTCTGATATGAGCGGTGTGGCGAGGCTGCCGAGGCCGGCCTTCATTCTGGCCGGCGCGGCAACCATGATGAGTCTGGGGATGGGCATGCGCCAGAGCCTCGGTCTGTTCCTGCCACCGCTGACCCATGACATCGGCCTGACCGCGGCCGACTTCACCTTCGCCGTTGCCGTGCAGAACGTCACCTGGGGCCTGCTGCAGGCGCCGGTTGGGGCCCTCGCGGACAAGCACGGTTTGCGCCCGGCGATGATGGCGGGCGGCGTGCTGTATATCCTCGGCATGCTGGCGATGCTGGCGGCGAACGGTCCCTGGATGCTGGCGCTGTCCGGTGCGTTCATCGGCATGGCGTTGTCCTGCACCGCCTCCTCGCTGGCCATGACCGCTTCGGCGCGCGCCGTATCGGCGGAAAAGCGCAGCCAGATCCTGGGGCTCGTCGGCGCCTTTTCCTCGCTTGGCACACTGATCATTGCGCCGGCGCTGCAGGCGATCCTGGCGCGCTGGCACTGGCATGTCGGCGTGGAGTTCTTCCTGATTGTCGCGGCCTGCATGATCCCCGCTGCCTTCATGGCGGGCGCCGTCGACCGCATGCCGCCGCCGGCGGAACGCAGAGCAACGATGCGCGAGGTGATCGGGTCGGCGCTGACCAGCCGGCCGTTCCTGGTGATGGCGACAGCGTATTTCGTCTGCGGTCTGCAACTCGTCTTCCTGACGACGCATCTGCCGAACTACCTGGCGATCTGCGGCGAGGACCCGATGCTGAGCGCGACCGCGCTCGCCACCATCGGCGGCGTCAATGTCATTGGTTCCTATACCGCCGGGTGGCTGGGCGCACGGTTCCCGAAATACATCCTGCTGGGCATTCTCTACCTGTCGCGGTCGGCAGTGATCACACTGTACTTCATTACGCCGCCGACGCCGACCTCGACCATCGTGTTTGCCGCGGCGATGGGCATGCTGTGGCTGGGCGTGATCCCGCTGACATCCGGTTACGTCGCCGAACTGTTTGGCGTGCGCTACATGGCGACGATCCTGGGCCTGAACTTCGTCGTGCACCAGATCGGATCGGTGGTCGGCGCCTGGGGCGGCGGGTTGGTGTTCGACGCCTTCGGGTCGTACGACGTGGCGTGGCGGATCGGGGTATTGATCGGCGCGACGGCGGGGATCGTGCAGATCACGCTGGGTGGGCCGCACCTGCCGTGGGTTGGCCGGCGCCGGCGAGCGGCGGTGGCCGCAGAGTAGGATTGGCCCGGCGGGTCCGCAACTGGGGACAGCTCTTGCGATATCGTGATGCCGGCCCTTACCCGCGAGCGTTGAAATAGGTCAGTTGGCGACGGCCATTACCCATCGTTATGGCGGGCGCAGGCCCATGGGCGTTAAGATCAGTCGCATTGAACACTGGACGGGCCGGCACAGGCTTTCCCCCGCCATGACCGAAAAGCAACGACCGCACGACTTGACCTGCTTTAACGCATATGTGGCCTCCGCCCGCCATGGCAGTGGAGAGGCTGTGCCGGACGGTCCAGCGTCCGGTGCAGCCTATCTTAATCCCATGGGGCTTGACCCACTATGACGGTAAGGAAACGGCAGGCTCGTCAGCCGCCCTTCCCTTACCCAAACACCTCCGGGTTGATCGCATTTTCCTTGTTCGGCTTGCCGTCCAGCACGCTCAGGATATTCTGCGAAGTCGCCACCGCCATCGCCTCGATCGCCTCCACCGTGACGCCGGCCATGTGCGGGGACGAAATGACCGTATCGAGCGTCAGCAGCGGATTGTCCTTCGGTGTCGGCTCCTGCTCGAACACATCCAATCCGGCACCGGCGATGTGGCCGGACTTCAGCGCCGCATACAGCGCGGGCTCGTTAATGATCCCGCCACGGGCGGTGTTGACGATGAAGGCGCCCTTCTTCATCAGGCCGAAACGGCGCGCATCGAACATGTTCACCGTCTCGGGGTTCTTCGGGCAGTGGATGCAGACGATGTCCGCGGCCGGCAGCGCGGCATCGAGGTTCGCCACCGGCGTATAGCCCGCCGCCGAGATCGTTTCTGCCTTCACATACGGATCGAAGATCTGCACGTTCATGTCGAACGCGGCACAGCGGCGCGCGGTGCGGGTGCCGATGCGGCCGAAGCCGACAATCACGATGTTCTTGCCCGACAGTTCCATCGGCGGTTCGGCGTGGCGCGCGTGCCACTTGTCGTCCTTCACCAGCGCGTCCATGTGGCGGTTCTTCTTCGCCAGCGCAATGATCAGGTGAAACGCCTGTTCCGCCACGGACGTCGAGTTCGCTGTCCCCGCCACCATCAGCGGCACTCGGCGCGCCGTCAGCGCCGGCACTTCCACCGCGTCGTAGCCGACGCCGATGCGCGCCACCACCTGCATTGCCGGCGATGCATCCATCTCGGTCTGCTTGTATGGCGTGCCGGACAGCGCGATGCCCGAGACGTCGGCCAGCTTCGGCAGCAGGTCCGCCTGCGAAATGGTCGCCGGATAGATGATCGTCTCGATGTCCTCGCGTGACTGCATCAGCGCGATGCCCGCTTTGCCCATCGTGTGCGGCAGCATCACCTTGCGCTTGTTTGTGGCCATTTCCTGGGATTCCTACAGTTGACGTTGCAGCGCGGCGAGGTAGCCGCGGTTATGGGTCGGCGCCAGGTGCACCTCATTCATCACCACATGCTTCGGCATACAGGCGATGTAGCGGATCAGGTCGCCGCAATCCTCGGGCTGTACCATCTTCGCGCGCACCTCGGGCCCCACGGGATTGGGCCGCTGATCGAGGATCGGCGTCGCCACCTCGCCCGGCAGGAAGACGGTGGAGCGAATGCCGTTGACGCATTCCTGCATGTTGAGCCCGTGGCTCATGGCCACGACACCATGTTTTGCCACCGTGTAGATCGGGCCGCTGACGCCGCCGATGAAACGGCCGGCCATGGAGGCCGTGTGAATCATCAGCCCGTCCTGCTGCGCACGCATGAACGGCAAAGCAACGGTCACGCAGTACAGCGCCGCAGTCAGGTTGCCTTGCAGCAGCGTATCGATGCTGTCAGGCGTCAGTTTGTCCCAGTGGCGGTTTACCAGGTTCACGCCGGCATTGTTCACCAGTATGTCCAGGCGATTGAATGTGGCCTTGATGTAGTCGCCGACCTTCTGCACCTGCGCCTTGTCGGTCAGGTCGGCCGGCTGGACATGGGCGCTGCCGGTCTGGTTGATGCGCGCTGCCACCTTCTCCAGCGGATCGCGGCGCCGCCCGGTCAGAATGACCGTGGCGCCTTCCTCGGCCAGGGCAAGCGCTGCCGCCTCCCCAATACCTGTGCCCGCGCCAGTTACCCAGGCGACCTTACCCGTCAGTCGGGTCATCGCTTCCCCCGTTTGAATCACGAGCCGCCCTTGTAGCCCGCCGATGCAGGGTGGCAAACCCTGGGGCGGATTGCCGTACCGGTCACAGCCCGACTACGACGGCATGGCTCGCCTCGTCTGAGCCACCGTGGAGGTTCCCTTACTTGCGGTGACCCGCATCGCAGCCGACCATGACGAAACCAGACCGAGAGATCCATGACCGACACATCCGACCAACAGGCCTGGCGCACGGTCGCCGAACTCTATCGCCACTTCTTCGCCGGACTGGTGCTGCGAACCGTCGCGCAGCGCGGCGCCAAGGACGCGGCGGAACTCGTCTTCCGCACCTTCCGCCGCCAGCACCACGCGCGCTTCCTGCCGGGCCTGCAAAAACTTGGCCTCGACAAACTGCCGCACGCGGTTGCCGCTGCGAGCTACCATTATTTGTCCAACCGCATCGGCGGAGTGTCCGTCGAGTTCATGCCGGAGAGCGACCGCAAGGCGTGGGTCCGCTTCCCGCCGCCGCGCTGGGTGTGGCCCACCGTCACGATCTGCGCCATCCCCACCGAAGTCTCCGCCGCCATGCTGCGCGGTTGGCAAGCCCATAACGGCGTTTCGCTCGGCAACCCGCGCCTCGGTTTCGTCTGCACCGGCATGACCCCGGACGGGCAGCCGGGGCTGGAAGGCTACTTCCTGGAGCACGATCGCGATCTTGCGCCCGAGGAACGGCTTCGTTTCGCCCGCCACGAATCCGCGCCGGCCTTCGACCCGGCGCTGGCCCCGAAGCTGGATTCGGCGGCGTGGCCCGAGGCGCGCCTGGCGAAGGCGCACCGCGCCTACGCGATGGAATACATCCGCTCGTCGCTGCCGGAAGTGCTGCAGGCGTTTGGCCCGGAGGCAGCCCAATTTCTCGCCGGCGGCGCCGCGCGCCTGGTTGGGATGCAGATGTTCCCCGACATCGCCGCTGGCCTGGGGGTCGTACCGGAAGCCGGTGCGCCGGCCTTCGCCCGCTTCCTGACCCGCCTGCTGGAGGCGCAGGGCGACCGCGCCTTGTGCGAAGCAAATGGCAGCGGCTTCATCATCCGGCAGGAAAGCCTGCGGCTATTCCAGGACGTGCCGGAAGCCGGTCCCCTGCTGCTGGACTGCTGGGCCGGCCTGATCGAGGGTGCCGCGATGGCGCATGACCGGCATATGACGCTGCGTCGCGAGGAACTTGTGTGGCGCGTTGGCCCGTAACCGCCGGACCGGCGGATGCTCCTCCGTCACCGCCAATCACAAACGGCGCGTGCAGGCCTGGTCAGCCTGTCTCGCGCGGCATGTTTACGTATAAAGTCGCGCCGATGACGGCGGATGGTCGCGCACATAGGGCGGCACATCGAGGCCGGGTATCTCGTAGCCAAGCTGTGTCAGCATGCAGTGAACCTGGCCACGGTGATGGGTCTGGTGGTTGAACATTGCCAGCAGCATGTGGCGGCCGAACATCGTGCCTTCTGTTCCCGAGGTCTTGTAAACGAAGGTATAGGACCGATCCATATCTTCGCCCCGCAAGCGATCGACCGTCGCGGTGATGTACAGATCCATCGCTTCGCGAGCTTTGAGAAGACCCGGGAAAGTCGGATGCAGGATATCCCGAGCCGTTTGAATGTCATCAGTATTATCGCCGGTAAACCGGCTGATCCACATGCGATCGACAATCATCAGATGGTTGAGCGTACGTTCAATCGAGCCGAAGAAGGCTCCCATTTCACGCCTGTACTGCTCTTCCGGCAGTTGCCCCACAACGGCGTACAGGCGGCTATTTACCCATTGGTTGAACCGCGACATGAAGCGGAAATTTTCCATGACTATTCCCCCTGCATCTTCGGCGAACTGACTGTCGCCGCATTGAGCGCAAGAGAAACGGGCGGCTTAGAGAGGAATAGCCCTGTAACCCTTGTCACGCTGACTCAGTAGGACATGGAAACAGACGCAGTGCAACAGATGCATACAGTTGCGCCAATGCTCCTGCATAGGAGGCCGATCTGCAGTCGTCCAAACCATCCATTGCCGCTGTGTCGTGGCTGACGTCACGGTGCCGGCGCGATTGCAGTTACTCCAACCCCAGCAATCCGCGCGCCTGCTCCACCGTCGCCCGCGCCATCGCCGCAAGTTCCGCGTCACTCGCGCTGCTGACCGGATGGTCGATCACCGCGAACTTGTAGTCCGGCATTCCCAGCACCCGGCTCATAAGCTCTGCGGCGCTGACGAAGCGCGTCGTCATCACCGCGACGCCGGGGACGCCCAACCGTTCCGCTGTAATGGAGTCATGCAGACTGCACGACGAGCATGAGCCTCAGTCGCCGATGCCGGTGACCACCATGTCCCAGTTCGCCACCTCACCCACGATCCAGCCATCGGCCGGCGCGCTGTAGTTCGACTTGGTGCGTGACACCACCGCCGCGACGCAGAACTCCTCGCGCAGCAGGCGGTCCAGATGCGCGAAGAACCCCTTGGTGCCTTCCTTGCCGTTGGAGATGAAGCCGACGGTCTTGCCGCGCAACGATCCAGGCCGCTTGGCCAGTTGGCCGAGCGGTGGCGCGCGTTCGTTGGTGGGGTCGAGCACCAGGAAACTCATGGCGCGGACTTCACTCTGTTGGCGGCCCGCAGTCAACACAGGCGCCAATGGCCATTGTCACCGCCTGGCTCTTGTGGCCGAGCCAGGGGGGAATGATGGCGCCGAAACCGCCCGCCGGGCCGCCGGCGGCGACGACCAGCAGATGGTCCTGCGACTCCAGCGCGGGATAGATCGTGTCGCCGCGGTCGCGCACCACGGCGCCCTTACCGACATCGGCCCACTCGCGGCGCGGGATGCGGGCGCGCTCATGGATGAAGGCGGCGATATCCGCCTTTGACCATCCGGCCGCCTGGATGTGCTCGCGTAACTGCTTAGGAATGACGATGGCGTAGTTGCCGGCATGCAGCGAATAGTGGCGCAGATTGGCACGCATTTCTGCAGCGAACGTCTCAAGGATTTCGCGCGGGTCGGTGGTCCACTCATTCATGATCTGCCGTGGCGCCTGCGCCGCCATCACCGTGACCGACGAAGCGCCCGGCGGCATGCCACGCACCTGTGCCAGCGGCAGCCATGTGCTGTCCTCTTCGTCTTCCGCCACGCAGTAGGTGAACTTGCCGGGGTGACCAAGGGTGGAACGATCGATGCCGCCCGGCCGCACCTCCAGAATGTTGATTAGCGCCAGCCGGATCGCCCGCCCGATGACGGCGGTGGCGCGGTCGGAATTGCCCAGCGCGTTGAAGCCGCCGGAGGCGCCGATCTCCAGCCGGATCGGCCCGTTGATTACGATAAACACGGCACAGCCGCCGGTGCTCGCGGTGGCGCCGTGCAGCAGGAATTTTTCGTCCAGCATCGCGGTCATCGCCGTCACCACAACGGGGAAATGCATCGGCAGGCAGCCCGCCATCACCGCGTTGACCGCAAGCTTCTCTGCCGTCACCGGCATGGCCCTGACCGGTTCGATGCCGATCAGATGGTCCGGCGGCAGCATTGTCCATTCCAGGCAGGCGGCAACAGCGTCCCGTGTTGGCGGCACGACCGGCAGGCCATCGGTCCAGCCGTTGCTGTGATAAAGCTCCTGCACCGCGCCGATATCCGCGGCTTCGTAGATTTTCGACTCCAGTTGCACCGCCGGCTTCCGCTCGCTGACCAATGGCCTAGCGAAGCACGCGCGCCACAGCCTGTCACGCCAGGCATCGCTTCACCGGCTTGCGATTGGACCCGCCTGAATGCCAGGCGCAGGGTCCGGCGAGAAATGAAGCGCAGCAGCGCCGGGTGGGAGGATAGAAATGAACGCCAGCCTTGCCGCCTCACCGGCGGCGGAAATCACGGCCCGCCTCGACCGGTTGCCGATGACACGAACCATCTGGATGCTGGTGCTGCTGATATCCCTGGGCGGCTGGTTTGACACCTACGCCATCTTCCTGACCGGATCGATCGCGCCCGGCATGTTCGCCGACAAGATCTTTACACCCACCACAGTGTCGCTGTTCGGCTTCACCGGTTTGGCGTCCTTCATCGCGGCCCTGTTCACCGGCCTGTTCATCGGCACGATGTTCTTCACCCAGCTGGCCGACAAGTTCGGCCGGCGCACGGTCTTTACCGTATCGCTGGTGTGGTTCTGCATCGCCACGCTGATCATGGCCTTCCAGACCACACCAAACGGCATCAATCTCTGGCGCCTGATTGCCGGTATTGGCATCGGCGTCGAACTGGTCACGGTTGACACTTATATATCGGAGCTTGTGCCAAAGCGGGCACGCGGCCGCACCTTTGCGATCCAGCAGTCGATCGGTTTCATTCCGGTGCCGCTGGTCGCGCTGCTCGCCTGGCTGCTGAATCCGCTGTCGCCGTTCGGCCTGTCCGGCTGGCGGTGGGTCGTCATTGCCGGTTCCGTGGGCGCCATCCTGGTGTGGCTGGTACGCCTCCGCCTGCCGGAGTCGCCGCGCTGGCTGGCGCAGCAGGGCCGCATCGATGAAGCAGAGCGGGTGATGCGTCGGATTGAAACGAATGTCGAAGCCGAGTCGGGCAAGCCGCTGCCCAAGCCGGAACCGGCGGTGGCCGAAGACCAGCGCGAAGGCCGGCTGGCGGAAATCTTCAGCCCGGCCTACCGCAGCCGCACGATCATGCTGTCGGTGGCGAATTTCTGCCAGACGATCGGCTTCTACGGCTTTGCCAACTGGGTGCCGACGCTGCTGATCTCCAAGGGCATCCATGTGTCGCAGACGCTGGAATACTCGTTCATCATCGCCTTTGCCTATCCGATTTTCCCCTTGCTCAGCACCTTGTTCGCCGATCGGATCGAGCGCAAATGGCAGGTCTGCCTGTCCTGCGCCGGCATCGCCATCTTCGGCATCCTGTTCGCCTTCCAGACCGCGGCGCTGCCGTTGATCATCATCGGCACGCTGCAAACCATGATGAATGCCTGGCTGTCGTTCTCGGCGCATAACTACCAGTCGGAACTGTTCCCGACGCGCATCCGCGCGCGAGGTGTCGGTTTCGTCTATTCCTGGAGCCGGTTCAGCACAATCTTCACCGGCTTCTTTATTGCTGCGATCCTGCAGGCCTTCGGCGTGCCGGGCGTCTTCATGTTCATTGCCAGCGCCATGGCCATCGTCATCATCGCCGTCGGAGTCTGGGGCCCGGCAACCAACCACCGCTCGCTGGAGGAGATCTCGCACAGCGGGGCGCTGCAGCCCCGGTGACCCGCGGCCGACCGCGATCGTCGTCTTTGGATTGAATTGCAGTTGCGACGCATTCTCATTTGGGGCAACATCCTGACGGTCAGCAGGAGGTTGCCCATGGGCCAGATCATCCGCCTTCCCGTCCCGCCCGCCGCATTTCCCGACACTTGCGCGCGCCTGGATACGGCCGAATGCGTCGCTCTGCTCGCGATGCGCTGGTGGGTGGCGATATGTCGGCTGAACGAGGATCCGATGCCACGGATCGCGCAGGGCCTCGCCCGCGCCGGCGCGAGCAAGGCGGCCTATTCGATCGACACCTTGATGGCGGTGATCGCACGCTCGGCGCGCCGGACGCTTTCCATCCACCGGCCGCGCTGTCCTGCTGTTTCCACCGACGAGCAGCACCTGCTGCACGCGGCATCGCTGGTTCAGCATGGCGACTCAGCTTTGGCCGAAAAGGTGCTGCGAACCGCCCTGATCTCGGCGCAAGGCGCTGAGTTCGCCCTCGGTCCCCTGCACGGCGTCGCCACGCTGTTCGCTCAGGCTCGGCTGCACTTCCGCCGGCGCCCGGCGCCGACGGCCTGCGACCCGGCGCAAACTTGGCCGCCTGGGTTGTTCCAGGACATGGCGCACTGACCGGAGCGGCCCATGGAACGGCACCTTTCGACCGGCACGGCCACCATCGTTTCCTTGATGGCAGCGCACCGCGTGAGCGTATCGCGGCGGAACAGCACGCGGCCCTTATGTGCGCAGGCCATCGTTGCGGACATCGAGGCGGCTCTGCGCCGCTCTGCAACCCCGGTCCGCGCTGTACGCGGAGGATTTGCGACTAATTCTCATTTACAGGGTGAGCTGCGACCGGATAGGAAGGATGCAGGCCGGACAGACGCACCGGCTCCGGAAGAGGTTCGCTGACCGTGTACGTCTGTCTTTGCAATGCCTTGACTGACCGCCAGGTGAAGCAGGTCGTGGCCAGCGCCGCGGCCACGACAACCGCCAGCATCTACGCCGCCTGCGGCTGCCGGGCACAGTGTGGCCAGTGCGCCAAGGCCCTGCTGAACCTGCTGCGTACCGCCGCCCTGCCCGACCCGGAGCTTCAAGGCGCGGACTGATCCTCGGCCGGAGCCAGGACCGCGTCGCGGCAGCGTCCGGTTGGAGCAATGGTACGTGGTTTTCGGTTGCGTCCGCCCCGCGCGGGTGGAAGCATTGCGCTCCCTACCCTGACGCCGCAGAACAGGAGCCGCCATGCTACGCGACCCCAAGGTAATCGAGCACCTGAATACCCAGCTCACCAACGAATTGACGGCGATCAACCAGTATTTCCTGCACGCCCGTGTCCTGCAGCACTGGGGCGTCACCAAGCTGGGCAAGCAGGAGTATGACGAGTCGATAGACGAAATGAAACACGCGGATGAGCTGATCAAGCGCATCCTGTTCCTCGGCGGCCTTCCCAATGTGCAGCGGCTGAACCCGGTCCAGGTCGGCGAGGATGTGGAGCAGGTGCTGAAAGCCGATCTCGCGCTGGAAGAGAAGGCGATGACCGATCTGCGTGAAGGCATCGCCTATTGCGAGAGCGTGCGGGATTTCGTTTCCCGCGACCTGCTGCTGAAGATCCTCGATAGCGAGGAGGAGCATGTCGACTTCCTCGACCGCCAGTTCGACCTGATCCGCCAGATCGGTATCGAGCGCTACATCCTGCTGAATTCGGCACCGGCGCCGGACCAGGAATAGCCGGGTAAATACCGGGCCCCGGGCGGCAACCCTCTCATCGGCGCCGCGTTGGCATCGCATGACGATGAGAGGAAGCCGCATGCCCCTGACCGACCGGTTCCGTAGCCACAACGGTCATGACGGCTCCTGGCGCAATTTCGGGCTTGGGGTTGCATCGGGGCTGGCGGCAGCCGCCACCCTGTGGATCGGGCGGAAAGCGGCGATGACCGCCAGCGTTGGCCACGGTCATCCGCTGAAGCACCGCCTGCTGGACCTCAGTTCCGGTGTGATGCAGCGGAAATACCCGGTCGAAGCCATGAGCACCTACCTCAACGGCTTTCACTTTTATGCCGACGATATGGGCCGTCAGGTGGAGGCGTCGCATTTCTGCATCCACCTGCGGCACGACCTGCACCAATGCGTCATCTTTGATTCCAATCGCCCGGATGCGAGGCTGATCGGCATCGAGTACATCATCAGTGCGGACCGCTTCCACGGCCTGCCGGACGAGGAAAAGCGCCTCTGGCACAGCCACCACTATGAAGTGAAGTCCGGCGCGCTGGTGGCGCCGGGTATCCCGGAACTGGCGGAGCGCGAATACTTCAAGGATCTGGTGACAACCTACGGCAAGACGTTCCACACCTGGCAGTATGACCGCGACGATTTCCCTTATGGGGTGCCGCAGCTGATGATGGGCTTCACAGAGGACGGGCAACTCGACCCGCACCTGCAGGCGGCGCGTGACGCACGGCTTGGCATATCGTCGGAGCAACGCCGCAAGGCCCGGACCGAAATCCCTATGCCGGGCGTGCTACAGGGCGCAAACTCCTGGGAGAGCGGGCGCACCGTGCAGACGCGGATGGAGGACATATCGCTCGGGCGGTAGCAGGCTCGCCGAACCACAGGGAGGCTGCCATGGTGCGCGTCGTCGGTGTCGACCATCTGTCAATCCGGGTTAGTAACTACCAGAAATCGAAGGCGTTCTACAGCCGCCTGTTCGCATTCCTCGGCTTCGAGATTGAGGCGGAGTACCCGGGGACAATGGGCTGGAAGAACGGCCAGACCCTGTTCTGGATCGCCGAAGCCGAAGGGCGGAAGTCCTACAAGATCGGCGATGTCGGGATCCATCACTACGCCTTCCGCCTGCGCAGCCGGAAAGACGTCGATGAGCTGGACGCATTTCTGCGCAACGATTTGAAAGCAACGATCGTCGATCCGGCCGGAGAATATTACGAAGACTACTACGCGGTGTTCTTCCTTGACCCCGACGGCATCAAGCTGGAGGGCATGCGCTGGGGAGAGAACACGGCGAAGGCGAAGGCCTGAGCGCTGAATGGCAGCCAGGGACCGGATCCCGCCGACCAGCCTGATCCTTGGCATCGGGGCAATGTGCCCCATCATCCTGGCCGCCGTCGCTGCCTGGACGATACCGGAACGCACCGCATCGCTCGCGGTGCAGGCCGCGTGCGTCTGGGCCGGGTCGATCCTGGCCTTTCTGGGCGGTGCTCGTCGTGGCCTGAGCTTTCGCGGTTATGACGATGCGACCTGGGGAGAACTGGCCAGTTCCGGATGGCTGTTCGGCTTGGGACTGCTGGCGTTGTTTCTGCCGTGGACGGTGGCATCGCTCGCGCTGCTGGTCGTGGGTTATCTCAGCGTGGGCGTGCTCGATCCTGTCGCAGCACGCAACGGCCAGGCTCCTGCGTTTTTCGCCCGGCTGCGGCCGATGCAGGCGGCTATTGCCGTGACCGGGCTACTGGGACTGGCGGCGTTCGTGCTGGCACAGAAATAACCGAGGCCGGACGTGCGGCACATGCGCTGTACCGTCAGGGCGGGCGAAGGCCCCATGTGGGCTGAATAGACTTATCGATGGCAGGTATTGCTCTCTCGTCATGGCGGGCGAAGGCCCGCCATCCACGCCTTGCGGCGGGATATCCGAGGCCCAGACAGCGCCTCTGTGGCAAAGGCGTGGATGGCGGGCCTTCGCCCGCCATGACGGGGGATAGCCTGTGCCGGCTCGTCCGGCCTCCGATGCAGCTTATCGTAACGCTTATGGGGCGAAGGCCAGCCACGGCGAGACAGCAATTGCCGGTCACCCGAGGGCACGCCCGTCCGCTCATTCGTATTACGCTTCGCGGCGGCACCGTCGTACTGGGAACAGCTACGCCCGCTCCGGAAACAGCCCCAGCAACCCCGCCGCCGACGCGTCGCAGCGCCCGCGTTCCGTGATCAACCCGGTCACCAGCCGAGCGGGTGTTACGTCGAAGGCCGGATTGGCCGCGGGACTGCCTGCGGAGACTATTCGCATCGTCGCGATCGACCCATCGGCCAATTGCCCGGTCATGTCGGTCACCTCGGCCGGCGACCGTTCCTCGATCGGAATTTCCGCCACGCCGTCGACGACGTTCCAGTCGATGGTCGTCGAGGGCAGCGCCACCCAGAACGGCACGCCGTTATCCTTCGCCGCCAGTGCCTTCAGATAGGTGCCGATCTTGTTGGCGACGTCGCCCGTGCGTGTCACGCGGTCGGTGCCGACAATCACCAGATCGACGTCGCCATGCTGCATCAGGTGCCCGCCGGCGTTGTCGGCAACCACGGTGTGCGACACGCCGTGCTTGCCGAGTTCCCACGCCGTCAGCGCGGCGCCCTGGTTGCGCGGCCGTGTCTCGTCCACCCAGACATGCAGATCGACCCCGGCGTTCGCAGCCGCATAGATCGGCGCCAGCGCGGTACCCCAATCCACCGTCGCCAGCCAACCGGCATTGCAGTGGGTCAGCACATTGACGCGACGCCCTGGCTTCACGGCCGCTTCGATCAGCGGCAGCCCGTGACGGCCGATCGCCTCATTCTGCGCCGCATCCTCGTCGGCGATCAGCGCCGCTTCGGCATAAGCGACAGCGACGCGCTGCTCCGGCGCCGTGTTGCGGAGGCGGGTCAGCATGCGGTCCAGCGCCCAGCGCAGGTTCACCGCCGTCGGCCGGGTCGCGTTCAGCAGCGCCGCATCGCGCTCCATCGCCTCCGACGACGCATCCGCCCGCAGCGCCAGGCACAGCGCGTAGGCCGCCACGGCGCCGATCAGCGGGGCACCACGCGTCTGCATCGACTTGATGGCGTGCGCACCCTCATCGCGCGTCGTCAGGCGCAGGATGTCCAGCGTCCAGGGCAACTTTGTCTGGTCGAAGATGTGCACGGACCAGCCGTCGTCCGGGTTCACCCAGACGCTGCGATAGGCAATCCCGTCAACCTTCATCGTGCCGATACCCGCTGCGCCAGCACGCAGACCAGAGTGAACAGGCGGCGGGCGGTATCGAAGTCGATATCGATCTTCCCGGCCAAACGTTGAGTCATCAGTTCGGCACCTTCGTTGTGCAGGCCGCGCCGGCCCATGTCGATAGCCTGGATGCGCTGCTCCCGCCCCTCCTGCACCGCCAGGATGTGGCTGTCCACCAGCAGCTGGTAATCCTTCACCAGCCGCCGGAATGGGCCCAGCGCGAGGCCGATCATGGTCAGGGGTCCGCCGTCGATGTCGCGGATATCGAAGATCAGCCGCCCCTCGACGATCGACAGGTGCAACGCGTAGGGGCCAGCACTGGTTGTGCCAACCAGCGGCGCAAAATGGTTGGCCGCCGCCAGGTCGGCGACAGCCTGCTCCCGGTCCGCCTCGATATACGGCGACAGGTTCTTGGGCATCTCGCCGTCCAGGATCACGCGATCCAGGCGCGAGGCCGAGCCTTGTGAGTCGTTCATCCGGGTGGCGTGGGCTTCAACATGTCCAGGTTTACCATGACGCCTACGGTCGCGCCCTTGATCGGACGCAACAGTCCCAGGCACAGCGCCAGGGTCAGCGGCAGGAAGATGGCCGCCATCAGCCAGATCGGCGGCTCGCCCATGCGGTCGACCTCATACAGCAGCGGCACGATGACGTGGCCGGCGACCAGGATCGTCAGATAGGGCGGCGCATCGTCCGCCCGCGCCAAGCCCAGCGGCGCCTCGCAGTGGGCACATTTCGGCACGACCTTCAGAAAGCCGTTGAAGATCCGCCCCTGGCCGCAGGCCGGGCAAAGCCCCTTCAGGCCGCGCAGGATCGCCGTCATCATCGGCGGATGCGGCCACGCGTTACGCGGCGTGGCAGCGGCGTCGGCCGGCCAGCGGGTCGGAGCCATGTCGTTACTCTCCGTCGAAGTCCCCAGGGGTGCCGCCCTGACCGCCACGGTCAGCCGGCAACACGAATGGCGCAAGTTACTCTCTGCTGCACCGCAACGCCATATCGGTGCTCTTGATCGCCTCCGCCAGACGCACCACGATCGGCGCATGGCACGTATTCTGGTGATCAACCCCAATTCTTCGGGTCCCTGCTCTGCCGGCATCGACGCCGCGATCGACCGTTTCCGGCTGCCCGGTGCGCCGTCGATCGAGGTCGCGACACTGCGGGAAGGCCCGCCGGAGGTGGCCACCTGGCAGCATTGGCACGCCGTCGTCGGGCCGATGTGTGCGATGATCGCACGTGATCCGGCTGACGCCTACGTCATCGCCTGCGCCTCGGACCCCGGCATTGAGGCTGCGCGCGGCGTGACGCGGCGTCCCGTCCTGGGCATCTTCCGCTCCGCCGTGGCCACCGCCGTCGCACGGGCGGAGCGGTTCGGGGTCATCGCCATGGTCGACAGTTCCATTGCCCGCCACGCCGCCGCGTTGCGGGCAATGGGCCTGGAGTCGCGCCTGGCCGGCGAGGTGCCGATGAATTTGGGGATGGAGACGCTGCTGGATCCGACGGCGGCGCGCGCGGGGTTGATCCGGGCGGCGGAGACGTTGCGGAGCATGGGCGCCGAAACGCTGATCCTGGGGTGCACCGGCATGGCGCATCACCGGGCGGCGGTGGAGGAGGCCGCCGGCGTCCCGGTGATTGAGCCGACCCAGGCGGCGGTGGCGCTGGCGGTGGGCATGCTGATGGCGCAGCAATAGGGCGCTGACGCGCCCTCGCCGCCGCCCCGTCAGAACCAGCTGCGAATTCCGAAGACGAACTGCACCGCCGCCGCGGGATCGCCTTGTTGTCCGGCCAGTCGCGCGCTCTGCCCGATGCGGCCGGCATAGGCCACACCGATATAGGGCGCGAACTTCCGGCTGATCTCGTAACGGAGCCGTAGGCCGGCATCGATGTCCGACAACCCCGCGCCGATGTGCCGCCCGGGATCGGCCTTGCTGTAGACGTTCATTTCCACTTCCGGCTGCAGGATCAGCCGTTGTGTGATCAGCAGATCGTATGACAGCGCCACGCGGAGCGCCGCGTGGCCCTGGTCGCTCAGATAACCGGTGATCTCATAGTCGAAGAACAGCGGCGCCAATCCCTGTACGCCAAGCGCCGCCCAGGTGCGCCCGGTGCCGGAGTCGAGATCGGTCCGCACGCCAGCCTGCACGTCCAGATAGGTCGACACTGCTCTGGAATACAGCACCTCGAGGCGACCATCATCGACGCCCCCCTTGCCGAGTGCGAAACCTTCAGACTTCAGCCACAGCTTGTTGTAGTCCGTGCCGATCCAAGCCTGGCCCTCCCAGCGAAACGCATTCTGTCCGCCGCCGATCCGGCCCTCAGCCTGATCCAGGATCCCGTGGACGGTGATGGGGTTGTCCATGACCGGCGGCATCATGGCCGCATCCGGCAGCGCCGCATGCGTCCCGGCCACGGGGACGGTCTGGGCGCATGACGCGCCGGCTGTGAAGGTTGCAAGTCCTGCCGCCAAAGGAAGGAGTGCCGCTCTCATGCCACGCGCACCTCGCGGAACATGCCCAGTTCCATGTGGTAGAGCATGTGACAGTGATACGCCCAGCGGCCGGGCACGTCCGCGGTGACGAGATAGCTGAGGCGTTCGCCGGGCTTGACCAGAATCGTGTGCTTGTACGGACGGTACGAATCCGCACCATTTTCCAGCTCGCTCCACAGCCCGTGCAGGTGGATCGGATGCTGCATCATCGTGTCGTTGATCAGCACGATGCGCACGCGTTCATTGCGCGCCAGCTCGATCGGCGCGGCTTCCGAGTACTTCCTGCCGTCGAAGCCCCAGATGTAGCGCTGCATGTTGCCCGTGAGATGCAGCACGATCTCACGGCTTGGCGGCCGCTCGTCGGTGCCTGGCCTGGTCGCGCGCAGATCGGTGTAGCGCAGGACGCGCCGTCCGTTGTCCTCCAACCCGTTGCCTGCTTCATTGATCCGGCTGGTAGGCATCATGGCAACATTGTCGACCTCGACGCCGCGCTTAACCGGCGGCGTCGTGGTGCCCTGCGCCGGTGTCGCACCCATCGCATCATGGGCCATGCCCGGCATCGACATCCCATGCATGGCGCCATGGTCCATTTTCATCCCTTGCATGTCGCCCATGCCCATATCGGCCATCCCCAGCACCGGCCGCGGGTCCATTGGCGGGACCGCACCAGCCATGCCGGCACGCGGCGCCAGCGTGCCACGCGCGTAACCACTCCGGTCCGCGGCCTGGGCGAACACCGTGTAGGCCATTTCGGTGTCAGGACGGACGATCACATCATAGGTCTCCGCCGTGCCGATGCGGAACTCGTCGACCGTCACTGGCTCGACGCCGTTGCCATCCGCCTGCACTACGGTCATTGCGAGTCCGGGAATCCGCACATCGAAGATTGTCATCGAGGAGCCGTTGATGAAGCGCAGCCGCACCCGCTCGCCGGGCCGGAACAGCGCGGTCCAGTTCGCCGCGGGTGAGCGTCCGTTCACCAGATAGGTGTAGGTCGCGCCGGTCACGTCCAGGATGTCGGTCGGGCTCATCCGCATCGTCCCCCATTCGACGCGATTGGCGATGGTGGCGCCCAGGCCATCGCGCCGTAGATCACGGACGAAGGTGCCGACGGTGCGCTGTCCGAAGTTGTAGTAGTCGCTTTGGAATTTCAGGTTGCTGACGATCGTTTCGGGCGCTTCGTCGCTCCAGTCGGACAGCAGCACGACATAGTCGCGGTCGAAGTCCTGCGCGTAGCCATCGGCCGGTTCGACGACAATGGCACCATACAGCCCGCTCTGTTCCTGCAAGCCTGAATGGCTGTGGTACCAATAGGTACCGCTTTGCTGCACCGGGAAGCGATAGGTAAAGGTTTCACCCGCCGCGATCCCGGCGAAGCTCAGTCCCGGCACGCCGTCCATCGCAGACGGCACGCGTAGCCCGTGCCAATGGATCGATGTGGGCTCCGCAAGATGGTTGGTCACCGACAGGGTAACGGTATCGCCCTCGCGCCAGCGCAGGATCGGAGCGGGCACGGTGCCGTTGACGCCGATCGCCGTCCTGGCCTTGCCGGTGATGTTCACCGGCACGTACCCGATCGCCAGCGCAAAGTCGCGGCCGCTGAGCAACGTGTCCGCAACGCCCTGACCGGGCACCGCGGCAAACGACGACGCCGCGGCCAGTCCCTGCACGAAACGACGTCGTCCCAGCACGGCGCGCCGCGATCCCGGCGGCGGCATCAACGCCCGTCCCCGGCCGGTTCGATCCGTTGGATCTGGTACATGCCAGCCTTGTCCTTACCGAGGGTGAAATTGACCTTGCCGCCGGACTTGATCCGGCTGAGATCGACCGACGGCGCGACCCCGAAGTCCATCGTCATCGCCGGCCAGCCGATCGCCGGGATGGGGTTGTGCGACATGTTAACCGTGTGCGCCGCGGCATCGACCTTGTTCACGGTGCCCGTCGCACGCGCCACGGAACCGTCATCGCGGACGGGTTGCACCACACCGCCCGCCCGCGGCGGCGCCACGGCGTAACCGGCGCCGGCCATTGCCAGCTGCGTTCGCGGCACGCGTGACGAGGGGCCGAGATCGACGCCGCTCGCAACAACCATTGTCTCGTCCGGCTGGGTGGCATTGGCACAGGACGCAAGCGACAGCGACAGCAGCGCGGCGCAGGCCAGCACGGACTCGTTCCTGATTTGCATGGAGACATTCCTGTCCATGGCGCGCCGGATGACGCGCCGTATGAGAAACGAAGTCGGCGGCCCTACCCGGCGTGACGAGCAAAGAACCGCTCGCCGTCGGGAGCGCCGGACAGCACGACTGTGCAACCTGTGCCAGGCTGGTCCATGCCCGGTGCGGCGGCCGGCGATGAATGGCCGGTCCAGGCCGCCGGCAACCCGGCAAGAATCGCCCCCCGGTGCAGCGCGCCACGCCGGGAGAACGCATGTGACGAAGGCTTCATGGCATCCCCCTCCGCATCATCATGACGTGCTCCGCCATCATGGCGTCGGCGGTCTTCTTCTGCTCATCCGTCAGCGCGGCGTAGAGCGACTTTGCGGCCGGCAGAACGGACCGCATCGCCTCCAGCCGTGTGGACATGAATGCAATCCGACGCTCCATCTGTTCCGGCGCCGGTGGCGGAGGGGCCGACGCGTCGGCCTGGCTGGCGGACCGCGCCATCGCCTGGCGCAGCAACGCGGCATTGCCGCGCATGGCATCGGCGAAGGCGTTCCACTGCGGTGCCTGCGCGTCGGTGATGTGTAGCTCTGCGCGGACGTAAGCCAGCACGCCCTCGATGTGCTGCAGCCTGCGCATTCCGCCCGGCCCCATCATGCCACCCGGCGGCATCATGCCGTGCATCCGCTGCATCATGGCCGACGGATCGCCGCCCATCATCATGCCGGGACTGCCGCTCGGCCGGGCCGGCATGGCAGACTGCGGCGCGGCCGGTGTCTGGGCGGACGGCGCGTTGTCGGCGGCCGGATGATGCGCCTGGTGGTCCTGTGTTGACTGGGCCTGCGCCAAACCTGTCGCGGCCATCAGCGCAGCCGCAACCATTGCGGCGCGATGTCGTGTCGTCATCTGAGTCCTCATTCGCTGGATACTGACCCGCTCCGGCATGTCCGCCTGGTGGCGGCACGCCGCGGCCTCCGGACGGCGTCAGACCACGAGCATCGCGGCAGACTGCGTACCGTCCGGTGTCGATCAGGACCTGTAACGAGGTGGCGGCACCGCCGGTCCGGCATCGAAGCCAT
>JAFEFW010000269.1 GCA_018240405.1 Pseudomonadota bacterium | reverse complement strand
ACGATCTTGCCGGCGGCCTTCTGGCGTTCACGATAGGCACGCTGCACGGCCGCCTTGGAGATCGCGCCATCCGGTTTCGGCGGGCGCCCCCGGCGGGGCTGAACGGGCGGGGTGTCAGGCGGGTGTCTGGCCATGCGCCTATATAGCAACGCGTTACCAAAACCACAACGCGGCGGCGCGCTATCGGCCCCTACCCGCTGTCCCGCATAACCGCGCATTCTGTTAAAAGTTCGCAAGTAAATAGGAGGTAAATGAGAAGTCGGCGGATCGCCCAATGCGCCGGGCCCGCGTTTTAACTGCCGAAAGACACTGGAAACGAATTTTTAGGCCGGGGCGAATACTGGCGGTTCGCGCGTGGGTTGTGGGCGACGCAAGTGGTCCGGGAAGACTCGCCTCCCAGCTGCCGGCAGCCAATCCCTCTCGCCAACACGTTCGCTTCAAGTCACGCAGGCCTCAACCGTGCGATCCATGTCATGCGTCGGAATGATCACCGCACCAACTTCACTGCAGTGACGCCAGGCTGATCAACCTCAGAAAATGGCCAAAGTCAAGCTTAGCGTGGTACACCCGCTGTCTGCGATTAGACATCCACCTTGCCTTAACAAGGGCTGCTCGAGGATCAGGCCTGGTGGGTTCAGAGGCAGCACCTTAGGCTTGCCACAGGCATGGTCCAGCTGTGCCTGGGTCAGGCCCCTCGGTGTCATGTGTGGACGGCCCTCTGGATGCAAGAGCTTCAGCGAGATTTCTGACGGGTGGTCGACTGCGTTCATGTGTCCGGCCTGCTGACGCGGCGCATGACCGCTGGCCCAGATGGGATCCGCGATCCAGTCCCAGACAGAGAAGCGGCCTCGATGGCCGTGACACAGGGCGGGTTCTCTGGATCGTCGGTTCGACCGATGTCATCTCGTTCAGCTCTTTCACCCGGCACCAACGTGCGCTTGAGCGGTGTCGGTATGCGCCTTGCCGCCCTCGCGCACGTTGTTCGTGGCCCAGTGCCGGCCCGGGCTACCTCGTTGTTCAGTCGCGGCCGAAGCCCCTTGGCGGTTCAACGGCCTGAAGCTCGCTAAGGTCCAGCTCGCAGATAGCCTGCAGCGCCGCGCCGGTGCCGCTGTCATGCAGGCTCGTTGGCAAGGCTTCCAGCCAAGCGGCGTATTCGGCCTGCAAGGCGGTGAGTGTGGCAACGGCATCGAGCCAGCGTCGGCTGCGGCTGCGATGATCGGCCGGGCGGCGGGTGCGGGTCAGCGGCATGCCGGCGGCGCGTGCGGCGCGTGCGGCGCGATAGCGGGCTTGGCGTTCGGCATTTGTCATCGGCTTTTCACCAATGGGGTGAGGCGGCATAGGTTCCACTCCGATGCGTTACGTCACGCAACTGCGGCGGGCATCATCATCGTGGCGGCCGACGGATGGCGGTAGGCCTCGCCGCGGGTCATCACCGCCCAAGCGATGCGGGCCATCTTATTGGCCAGGGCGACCGCGACGAGCTTGCGCGGCTTGCGGCCGAGCAACTGGCGCAGCCATGCCGTGGCCAGCTTGCTATCCGCTCGGGAGGCATGGCGGATCACCGCGGTGGCACCGGCGACCAGCAAGCTGCGCAGCCGTTCATGGCCTGCGCGGCTGATGCCGCCGAGACGTTGCTTGCCGCCGGTGGAATGCTCGCGCGGGGTCAACCCGAGCCAGGCCGCCAGGTGCCGGCCGGACTGAAAGGCCTCGGCGTCAATCTCGACCGCCATGGTCAGCGCGATGATTGGGCCAATGCCTGGGATGGTGGCCAGCAACTGGCTGATCGCGTTGGCCCGATGCATGGCCAGGAGCTTGGTGTCGAGTTCCTTGATCCGCTCATCCAGGCGCTCGATCTCTTCGCCCAGTAGCGCGAGTATCTCCTTGGCCGCAGATGGGATGCTCTCCTCCGCCTCGATGGCTGCGAGCAGAGGCACGACCTGGCTGGTGCCCCGGGCGGCGATCACCCCGAATTCGGCGGCATGGCCCCGCAGCGTGTTGATCAGCCGCGTGCGCTGGCCAAGTAGCGTCCCGCGCACTTTCAGAGCCAGACTATCCGCTTGTTGAGCCTCTGACTTGGCCAGCACGAAGCGCATACCTGGCCGGCCGGCGGCCTCGCAGATCGCCTCCGCATCGTTACGGTCGTTCTTCGCACGCTTGACGTAGGGCTTCACGTATTGCGGCGGGATAAGACGCACGTCATGGCCGAGCGCGGTGAGCTTACGCGCCCAGTGGTGCGCGCTGCCACAGGCTTCCATGGCGACCTCGGTGCGGGGACGCTTCTTGAAGAAGGGCAGCATCTGCGCACGACGAAGGTTGACGCGCAGCACAGGCCGATCTGCTTGGTCGATGGCATGTAGCGTGAACACCGCTTTAGACGTATCGATGCCGATGCGCTTAATCTCGGACATGGACGGCTCCTGACTTGATTGCTGACAGCCCAAGTCTGGCACCCGATGCCGTGGGGCCGTCCACCCCAACAGAGAAGTTGCCGTCCGGATAGGATCTGGACCTTGGGGGCGCGGATAGCAGGCAGTGGCTCGATACGGACAAGCCTACAAGGACAGAATAGTGGCGCGGCTGTTGCCGCCGGAAAGTTCGGCGGTGGATGTTGTCTCGCGTGAGGTTGGTGTGAGCGTGGCGACGCTGGAGCGCTGGCGGGCGGATGCGCTGTCCAATGGCGGCGACCGGCGCGGTGGTGGCGGTCAACGCTGGACGGCTGTGGCCCGGCTGGAAGCGGTGATTGCCACAGCGGCGATGGATGAAGCCGCCCGCAGCGCCTGGTGCCGCGAGCACGGGCTGTATCTGGCCGACCTCGATAGCTGGAAGCAGGATGCCGTTGCGGGCCTCGGCGAGCCACGTGCAGCCAGTGCCACCGAAGCCCGGGAGGACCGGCGGCGTGTGAAGGAGCTGGAGCGGGAACTGCGTCGCAAGGACAAGGCGCTGGCCGAAACGGCTGCCTTGCTTGTGCTGTCAAAAAAACTGGCAGCGGTCTTTCACAAGGACGAGGACGCATGACCCGTCTGAAAGACCGCCGGACGCTGGCTGATCACATCGCGCAGGCTTGCGCGGACGGCGCACGGCTGAGCCCGGCCTGTGCTCTGGCCGGCATCGATCCCCGCACCCTGCAGCGCTGGAAGACCGGGGTAGGTCTGGTGACCGGCGATTGTCGCCCGGACGCCGACCGCCCCGTCCCATCGCATGCGTTGAGCGAGGCTGAACGGGCGAAAATCGTGGCGATCTGCAATGAACCGCGTTTCGCCGAGACGCCGCCGGCGCGGATTGTCCCGGCATTGGCCGACGAGGGTATCTACGTTGCCAGTGAGTCCAGCTTCCATCGTGTGCTGCGCGCACATGGCCAGATGAACCGCCGGGGACGGGCTCAGCCGCCGCGGACGTCACGCCCACCGACCACGCACATCGCCACACGTCCCGGCGAGGTCTGGTGCTGGGACGTGACGTTCCTGCCGGCGCCTATCCAAGGGCGCTGGTTCTATTTCTACCTGATCCTCGACCTCTACAGCCGTAAGATCGTCGGCTTCGAAGTGCATGACACGGACAGTGCCGAGCACGCTGCTCACCTGGCCAGGCGAACGGCGCTCGCCGAGGGGGTGCAGGCCAAGCCGGTGCGCCCGGTGCTGCACGGTGACAACGGCGCAACCCTGAAGGCAACGACGGTCTTGGCGATGCTGCATTGGCTCGGCATCAAGCCATCCTACTCACGCCCACGGGTCAGCGATGACAACGCCTTCGCGGAAGCGCTGTTCCGCACTGCGAAGTACCGGCCGGAGTTTCCGCTCAAGGGGTTCGCTGATCTGAATAGCGCCAGGCGATGGGCACGGCGCTTTGTGCACTGGTATAACCACGAACACCGCCACAGCGGCATCCGCTATGTCGCCCCGGCGCAGCGCCATGCCGGTCAGGACCGCAGTGTTCTGAGTGCCCGCCACGTGCTTTATCAGGCCGCGCGGACCAGCAATCCACGACGCTGGAGCGGCCCAACCCGCAACTGGACACCGATCGGCATCGTCACCCTCAACCCGGAGCGCGACAGCATCATCCGGACGGCCACCCCACAAATCCAGCTTTCCCGTTCGATCGGCGAGCCTGCTTTCCCGCCCCGACCTGGCAACGCCCACGCCACGGCGCGCAACGAAGGAGAAGAGAGGAGCGCAGCCACCCGGAGCCACGCACAGCGCGCCATGACGCGCGAGCATGGCGAGGATGGCGAGCACCGGACCTTCTCCGCAGTGAGCACCGTGGCACGCTCTTCACCAGTCGGAGGATAGGAAAGATCGTTACGAAAGCCAGGCGGCAACTACGTTGACACTCACCGCCACAGCCGCCCGAATACCAGGTCGGGACCGATACTGCGGCGTCGAAGTTCGGGCAGTTCCCCACGATAGAAGCTGGAGAGCACAATCGAGCGCCGGGAATGACGCGCTGCCGAGGCGATCAGGCCATCGAGCAGGTCAGAGTTCTCGATGGCATCACGCCGACCAAGCGCCTTGATGACGCGCTGGACGTGGCGGCCGCCTTCGCGGGCGTTCTCCACGAGGTAGAGGTATTCATAAGGCCCGATTTTCTTGACACGGATGAACATGGTGCCGAACCTAACTGCGGCCAGGACACCACGACGAATCGTCTTACGTCAAGGTTTATGCGGCTCTTTGTCGCATAGGTCAGGCTAATTTAGCACCACAAATCCGTAGGCCCTATATGAACCGGCGGAATCCCGCCACTTTCAGATCGTCAGAACCGAAATGGTGGGAAAGTTGGGTCAGACGCTGCGGGACTGGGTGCATCGCTTCAACGCCAGCGGCCTGGACGGCCTGTCGGATCAACCACGGCGCAACGGCCCGCGGCCGCGTCTGTCGGCCCAGCAGCAGGCCGAGGCGACGGCATGGGTCGAGCAGGGCGCTGACTTGGGCCGCGACGGCGTGGTGCGCTGACGGTGCGTTGATCTCCAGCGGCGGCGCCCCCCAAAGACATAGAGATCGCCGCCGTGCGGATCGCGGCCAAGCGCCTGCTGGATCTGGAGTGCCAGGCTGTTCATGCCGCGACGCATGTCC
>JAFEFW010000268.1 GCA_018240405.1 Pseudomonadota bacterium | reverse complement strand
CTGGAGGTCGCCGGCATGCCGATGGCGGCCGGTGCGAATCTGGGGCCGGCCGCGCTGTCGTTGCCGCTGCTGCCACATGATGGAGTGTACGTGCTGGAAATGTCCTCCTACATGTTGGAGCGACTCGCAACACTGAGATTTGATGCTGCCGCGATGCTGAACCTGAGCGCGGATCATCTGGACCGGCACGGCGACATGGCGGGCTACGCCGTGGCGAAGCGCGGAATCTTCGATCGCCAGACCGGTGCCGATCTGGCGGTGGTCGGGGTGGACGATGCCGAGTCGCGCAACATGGCGAACTGGCTCGACTCGCGTCCGGCGCACGTGGTTCGAATTTCCGGCAAGGACGCAACCCTCCCGCTTGGGCCGGCGCTTCCCGGCGTGCACAACGCACAGAACGCATCCGCCGCGACAGCCATGGCACGCTTCCTGGCCGCGCCGGATGCGGCGATCGCCAGAGGGTTGCTGAGCTTTCCCGGCCTGCCGCACCGGCAGCAGCGAATCGTCACCGTCGATGGCGTCACTTTCATCAACGATAGCAAGGCGACGAACGCTGACGCCTCGGAGCGGGCGCTGGTCTGCTACGACCGCATCGTCTGGATCGCCGGCGGCATGGCCAAGGAAGGCGGCATCGAGCCGCTGGTGCCGCTCTTCCCCCGCATTGCCAAGGCGCTGCTGATCGGCCGCGACGCGCCGCAATTCGCCGCGACACTGACGCGGGAGCGCGTACCGTTCGACGCGGTCGAAACACTGGAGAACGCCGTGCCCGCCGCCTTCGCCGCCGCCAGGGCGACCGGCGCACCGGTTGTGCTGCTGTCGCCGGCCTGCGCGTCCTGGGATCAGTTCACCGGCTATGACCAGCGCGGTGACCGCTTCGCCGAACTCGCACGCGGCCTGGCCGGAGGGCGCGCCTGATGCCCGCCCTGTCGCGCGCTGACAATTCCCTGCTCGGCCGCTGGTGGTGGAGCGTCGACCGCTGGACGCTCGGCGCCATCGGCGTGCTGATCGGCTTCGGCTACATCATGATGCTGGCGGCCAGCCCGGCGGTCGCCGAACGGATCGGCACCTCGCGCGATACCTTCATCTTCAAGCAGGTTGGCTTCCTGGCAGTAGCCGGCATCGTCGTCGTGCTGGTGTCGCTGTTGTCGACCAAGGATGTTCGGCGCCTGGCCATCCTGGGCTGTCTCCTGGCCCTGGCGATGACGGCTGCGACCATGGTCATGGGCGTCGAGATCAAGGGCGCCCGCCGCTGGATTTCGCTGCCCGGCATGACGGTGCAGCCCAGCGAGTTCCTGAAACCCTGCTTTGCCGTGGTGGCCGCCTGGCTGCTGGCCGAGGCGCGGCGCTCCCGCCGTTTCCCGGGCCGGCTGATCGCGTTCGTCGTGTTCGGCTTCATCCTGCTGCTCCTGAAGTCGCAGCCGGATATCGGCATGCTGGCGGTGATCACTGCGGTGTTCCTGGCGCAGCTTTACATCGACGGGCTGCCGCTGATCCTGGTCGGCATGGCTATGAGCGTCATGGCCGCCGGTGCGGTTGCCGCCTATACCCTGTTCCCGCACGTCCGCAGCCGCGTCACGCGGTTCTGGGACGGCAGCGGCGACAATTACCAGGTGACCACCGCCCTCGAAGCCTTCGGCAATGGCGGTCTGCTCGGCCGCGGACCTGGCGAGGGCCATGTCAAGGACGTGCTGCCCGACGCCCATGCCGACTTCGTCTTCGCCGTCGCCGGCGAAGAGTTCGGCATGATCATCTGCGTCGTCATCCTGTCGGTGTTCGCCTTCATCGTGATGCGGGGACTGCTGCGCCTGCTACGGGAGCAGGACCAGTTCATCGTGCTGTCCTGCACTGGCCTGATCACCGGCTTTGGCTTGCAGGCACTGGTGAACATGGCGTCGACGCTGCACCTGATCCCGACCAAAGGCATGACGCTGCCGTTCATCTCCTATGGCGGATCCTCGGTTATCGCCGTGGCGTTGGGCATGGGCATGCTGCTGGCGCTGACCCGCCGCCGTAGCCGGGATGAACGCGGATGAGGGGACCGGCGGTACAGCCCATCGTCATCGCGGCTGGCGGGACGGGCGGACATTTCTTCCCCGCCGAGGCGTTGGCCGCCGAATTGCTGGCACGCGGCCACCGCATCGTGCTGATGACGGATTCACGCTCCGGCGGCCTGACCAGTCCGGTGTTCTCTGGACATGAGCAATTCGTGCTGAGCGGCGCCGGCCTCGCCGGCCGTGGGGTCCTGCGCGGTATTGCCGCGCTGGTTGGCCTGGTGCGCGGCATCACCCAGGCGCGCCGGATCTTCAACCGGATCGGCGCCGCTGCCGTCGTGGGATTTGGCGGCTATCCCTGCGTGCCGCCGGTGCTGGGGGCATTCTTCGCCGGCCATCGTATTGGCATTATTCTGCACGAGCAGAACGCGGTGATGGGCAGAGCCAACCGCTTCCTCGCACCGCGCGCGCATAGGCTGGCGTTGAGCGTTGCCGCCACGCGGCTGGTGCCGGCGCATGTGACGCAGGAGGTGACTGGCAACCCGGTGCGGCCGGAGATTGGGGCGCTGGCCCAGGCCGGCTACGAGGCGCCGGCGGAGCGGATCAACCTGCTGGTGCTCGGCGGGTCGCTCGGCGCCCGCGTGTTCAGCGATGTCGTTCCTCCCGCGCTGGCCGGGCTGCCCGAAGCGCTACGCCGGCGCCTGTCGGTCGTGCAGCAGTGCCGGAAAGAGGACCTGGACCGCGTACGGGCCGCGTACGACCAGGCTGGCATTGCCGCTGAACTATCCGCCTTCTTTCCCGACGTCGCGGCGCGGTTGTCGGCGGCGCATCTGGTGATCGCGCGCGCCGGCGCTTCCACTGTCGCCGAACTGGCGGTGGCCGGACGGCCGGCGATCCTGGTGCCGCTACCCGGTGCGATTGACGACCATCAGACGGCGAATGCCGCCGCGCTGGCGGATGCCGGCGGCGCGTGGGTCATGCCGCAGCCCGGCTTTACAGCGAAGGTGCTGACGGAGCGGCTCGACACGTTACTGAACGACCCGGCCGCGCTGAGCGCTGCCGCTGCCGCCGCACGGACGCAGGGCCGGCCCGATGCCGCTGCCCGTCTGGCCGATCTGGTCGAGCAGATCGTGATCCAGACCCTGAACCTGGCCGGAGAACGCGCATGAGAGCCCTGCCGCTGTCTATCGGCACCATCCATTTCGTCGGCATCGGCGGCATCGGCATGTCCGGTATTGCCGAAGTGCTGCACAACCTCGGCTACACGGTTCAGGGCAGCGACATCAACGAGTCCGCCAACGTGCTGCGTCTGCGCGAGGCCGGGATTCCGGTGATGATCGGCCATGACGAGGCCAACCTCGGCGGCGCTCAGGTGGTTGTCGTTTCGACAGCCGTGAAGAAGGACAATCCGGAAGTCGCCGCCGCCCGCGCTCGGCTGATCCCGGTGGTGCGGCGCGCCGAGATGCTCGCCGAACTGATGCGCCTGCGCTGGTCCATCGCCGTCGGCGGCACGCACGGCAAGACCACGACCACCAGCCTGATCGCCGCGGTGCTGGAGGCGGCACATCTCGACCCGACCGTCATCAACGGCGGCATCGTCAACGCCTATGGCACCAACACGCGCATGGGCGACGGCGAGTGGATGGTGGTCGAAGCCGATGAGAGCGACGGATCGTTCCTGCGCCTGCCGGCGGTGATTGCCGTTGTGACCAACATGGATCCGGAACATCTGGACCATTGGGGCACCGCGGAGGCGATGATCGCCGGCTACGATCAGTTCGTCGGCAATGTGCCATTCTACGGCTTTGCCGTGCTGTGCATCGACCATCCGGCGGTGCAGCAGATGATCCCCCGCCTGTCGGACCGGCGCATCATCACCTACGGGTTTTCGCCACAGGCCGACGTACGCGCCGAGCGTGTCATGCCCGACAAGCTGGGTTCCACCTTCGAGGTCATGTTCCACGACAGGGCGACGAACCGCCGCCGGCGGCTGGGACCGTTCCGCCTGCCAATGCTGGGTGCGCACAACGTGCAGAACGCGCTGGCCGCCATCGCCGTCGGCCTGGAAATGGAAATCGACGACAACACGCTGCGCACGGCTTTCCTGGGCTTCAAGGGCGTGAAGCGCCGCTTCACCAAGACCGGTGAGGCCGGCGGCATCACCATCATCGACGATTACGGCCATCATCCCGTGGAGATCGCCGCCGTGCTGAAGGCCGCTCGGCAAGCCGGTGCGCGCGACGTGGTGGCGATCGTTCAGCCACATCGTTACAGCCGCCTGGATTCGCTGTTCAGCGAATTCTGCGCCTGCATGAACGACGCCGGTACCGTGATCGTTGCGGATGTGTATGCCGCAGGCGAACAGCCGATCCCGGGCGTCAACCGCGATGCGCTGGTGGAAGGGCTGCGAGCGCGTGGCCATCGTAGTGTTGTTGCGCTGCCGAGTCCGGAACATCTGGCGGAGATGGTGCATGCCATCGCTCGTGCCGGTGACTTCGTCGTCTGCCTCGGCGCCGGTTCGATTACGCAATGGGCACAGGCGCTGCCGGCGGATCTGGCGGCGCTGCAGGTCAATGCGCGGCGCGCCGCGGGAAGTGCCGCATGATGCCGGCAGAGCGCATCCAAAGCTTTGTAGAGTCGCTGCCGCCGCTGCGCGGGCGGCTGCAGGCGGATGCGCCCCTCGCGCCGTTCACCTGGTTCAGAGCCGGCGGCAATGCCGAAGTCTTGACGCGGCCGGCGGATGCGGATGATCTGTGCGCGTTTCTGGCGGCGCTGCCGCTGGATGTGCCGGTCCACGTGATCGGTGCGTGCTCCAATCTGATCGTGCGTGACGGCGGCCTGCCTGGCGTGACGATCAAGCTGGCGCGCGGGTTCTCGCGCATCGCGGTGGAGGGCAATGACGTCGTTGCCGGCGCCGCTGCGCTGGATGTCACGGTCGCGGAACATGCGGCCGCGGCGGGACTGACCGGGCTGGAATTCCTGTCCGGCATTCCCGGATCCATCGGCGGTGCAGTGGCCATGAACGCCGGCGCCTATGGCGGCGACATGGCCGGGGTGGTCGACTGGGTCGAGATCGTCACGCGCAATGGCGAACAGCGGCGCATGACCGCGCATGATCTCGCGTTCTCGTACCGGCATGCGTCATTGCCGGCCGGCGCCGTGGTGACCCGCGCCCGCCTGCGCGCCATGGCGGGCGCGGCAGGATTG
>JAFEFW010000267.1 GCA_018240405.1 Pseudomonadota bacterium | reverse complement strand
AGACCGACCCAAACTGCTGCTGGCCATAGGCTCCGGCCATACCGGCAAGTCGCTGCTGCTGCGGTGGATTGCTGAGAGAGCCGCCGAACGGGATGGGCAGGTCATTCTTGCCACAATCGCCCCCAACCGGACGCTGAAGCACTATTTCCCTGAGGCGATCACCCCCGAAGGCAACAGCACCTCCAGCGGTGCGCAGTTTCTCGAAAGCTTCCTTGACGTGGTCGCCGAGGACAAGACGCCCGCTGTGCTAGACTTCCCCGGCGACGATACCGCGCTGCTGCATCTGCTCGACCAGGGTCTCGATCCGATCGGCATGATGGCCGAATCCGGCGTCGAGGTCGTGGCGCTCTACACATTGTCGCCGCGCGTCGAGGATCTGACGGCGATGGCGCAGCTCGCCGCCAAAGGCTTCACGCCAAAGGCGACGGCGCTGATCCTCAACAAGGGGCTGACTGCCGACCCGACCGTGCCACCGGAACCGGCGTTCGACCAGGTCGTGGAGCACAGCGCGTTCCGCGCCGCTGTCGAGCGTGGTGCCGTGACCGTGTGGATGCCGCGCCTCTATGCGGCCAAGGCGATTGAGGATCGGCGCCTGTTGTTCGGGCAGGCGCGCAGCGGGCCGGAGCTGGGGCCGTCCGACCGAAGCCGGACACATCACTGGCTGGCGGCAATGGAAAGGGCCTTCGCAGGGATCGCATCATGGCTGCCGTAGAATTGCCTTCCCTCGCCCCTGAGACGATCGAGAGGCTGCAGCAGGCGCGGGAGGTACTTGAGCGTCAAGCCGCGCGACTGCAGGCAACGGGCGATCCCATTGGCGAGGCCATAGAAGCCAACGCCGCTGTGGCGGCTGCCTTTCAGCGGCTCATCGTCGATGCGTTCCTCAAAATCGAGGCGCATTCCGAGGCAGTCACGACAGTCGTCCAGGAAAGCCGCCAGCCCATGACGCAGGAGGAGGTACACGCCTTTTGCACCCATCTCGACAAGTGGCTGATGTACCGCTGGACCCAGTTCAACCGGCGCGCCGTGGCAACCTGCGTCGCAGTGGTGCTGGCTTTCGGCGCAGCCTGCTGGGGCGTCGGCTTCGCCATGTCCAGCACCCGGATCGAGGCGCTGAACCAAGCTGTGACCGGACCAGAGGCCGCACATTGGCTGCCGCTGCTGAAGGCAAACAACCTTACCCAGGCATGGTCGCACTGTCAGCCGCTGCCCCAACCAAACGGCGGCAAGGCCTGTTCATTCGCGCTGTGGACAGAACAACCGCCCGCGCAACGATAAGGGAAAAAGCATGCATGCTGCAAAACCCAGCGACGACCTCATCAGCACCTTCACACGCCGTGTCAGCGCACACGACGCAATCCTGGCGTTTGCGGAGAACGATCCGGATGTCGAGCGCGGTGAAAGGCTGCGCGACGCACTGGGTGAATACGAGACGGCGATCGATGAGGGTGCAATGCTACTGGCCCAACGGCGGCGCGATGCACGGGACGCGCTGTACGCCACGGTTGCACAGATGCCGCCGTCGAAGCGGCTGATGGAAACTGCGGTTAAAGAGGCGCGCCGCAGCCAGTGCGGTCATGCTCTGGCCACATTCGCGGTTGTCATGCTGGCCATGCTCACCGCAGGCGCCGGTGGTATGGCACTTGTGCTGACAATTCTGGATTCTGCCGACGACCGGATGGTGCCGCCGCTGTATCGGCCGGTGTGGAATAACGACGATGCGCCGCCACCCGCGCCTATGGTGCTGCGGCCTCTCGCCCCGCCCCCGATGCCGGCTGTGAGGTAACTGCCTACTGGACAGCGCCGGTTACGCGGGTGGCGCCAGTGCCAGCAGGCGGTTAGCGCAGAGTCCGGATTGGGCTCTGGCATGATGAAGCTGCTCACGCCGGCGGTCTGGTCCACGTCGCCCATAGTGTATTTCTGTTGAAGTGCACTATGGGACTTGTGGCAGCGCAACGGCCCTGAGCCACTCACGCAGCCTGGACCAGCGCTGACGATGCGCGGCATCGCGGACGGCAATGGCCAGAGCTCTCCGCTGACCCACCAGCACGACAAGCCGCTTGCCCCGTGTCAGGCCGGTGTAGAGGAGATTGCGCGCCAGCATGGCGCAGTGCTGCGTGCTGAGCGGAATGACCACGGCGGGATATTCCGAGCCCTGCGACTTGTGGATGGTGGTCGCATAGGCCAGCACCAGTTCGTCCAGCTCGACATTGCGAAGTTACGCAATGTCTGACGGTCCATGCCGGCCAGGCCGGCTTTGCATCCGCCCGCGAGGCGCCGTCCAGGATCATGGCGATCGCCAGCAGCCGGCGCGCCTGGCCGTCCCATATGGCTCTCCATCGTATCGATTTGCCGATGCAAGAGAATCACATCACCGCCACAGAGGGAATTGCGGCCGTGAGTTAGTCTCAATAGGGCTCTGGCACAAGTTGCCGAACCGGCTTCTGGCTGCGCTTTGCAGCCGCATAAGCTTGTGGCGTACACCAGCGAGCCGGGTGCTTGGGCCATGCTTGTGTTCTGACGACGTGTCCGTCCGCGGCAAGGCGGTTTAGAGCACGCCTCACTTTGGAGGCCTCTTTGGGCATAATGATGATGCCATTCGTACCATTCGACGGCAGATAAAATGTCATAGCGATAAGTTCAAATGTGGAGGGCCATGCCTCGAAGGAGGTTCGCTCCTCAATGGCCGCCAGCAACGTCTTACAAATGGTGTCGTTTCTGCGCCTCATGAATATCGCCTTGTACAAGTTGTCATCGACAAGCACGCACCGTTCGCCGGGCGTCGACTGACGTCGTCGCGAAGCATCAACGGTAGTTCGTGCCCTCGACTCTACCACCACCTGCTAACTACGCTAATCAAGCTTGCAAATGGTTCGCAAGAGAATTGCTGAGTAAGTAAAAGCCAACAATTGTCACCGAAGCAGGAACTGGATCGGCACCACGAGTTCGATCGGTTGGTTGTTGTCGTCTGGCCGCGGCAGCGGCTGCGCGCGGCTGATCAGTGCCGTCGCCTCCTCGTCCAGGCTGTCCGTGCCGCTGGCAGTCACCAGCCGGACCGCCTGGGCGGAGCCGTCGGGCATCAGCCGGAACCGCACCAGGGCAGTGCCTTCCTTCCGGCGCATCTGCGCGGCGGGGGGATAGCGCTTGAAGCGGTTCAGGTGCGCCAGCAACCGTGCCTGCCATGTCGGCGAACCGGCTGAATTGGCAGCCTGAGCCTGCTTCTGCGGTGCGATGGTCGGCTGCGGTGTCGGCGCGGCGGTCGAGGGTGTCTCTATCACCGGCTGTCGCACCGGGCGGGGCGGCCGCGGCGCCGGCTTCGGCGGCACCGCCACGGCGGGACGCACCGGTGCCGGCGGCATGGGCGGCGGATCCGGCAACGGCTCTGGCTCTGGCGGTGTCTCCGGCTGCGGCTGCATCACCGGTTCCGGCTCCGGCGGGACCGGCTTCGGCGGTTCAACAACCGGTTCGGGAGGTGCTTTCGCCACGGGCGGTTCCGCGGTTGGTTCCGGCTCCGGCTCTTCCGCCGGCTTCTGTGCCGGTTCGGGCGGTGCAAGCTCCACCATCAGCGCAGGCTCCAGACCCGGGGGCTCCGGCGCTGCCGGTTGCCGCATCAGGATCAGCACGACACCGGCATGGAGCAGGACCACAAGCAGGGCAGCGCTGGCCCATCGCCAAGGTGTCGCCGGGACCAGCCACGGCTCCGTCGGCGGCAGGACGACGGACATCGGTTGTTCTGTTTCCGCGGAACGCTCTCGTCGACTCACGTTTGATGCCCCGCTCGTCATCGCCCGCCGCAACATGGGCGGTGCCTGGCGTATCCACGCGATCCGCGACGAGACGGCCAACGGTGGGGGAAAAACGGCGATGGGTCGCGCCCAACGTCACCGCGACCCGCACACGACTGGCCGGTCACCGCGGCTGCTCCAGGCCGACCAGCGCCACCTTCAGAAACCCGGTCGTCCGCAGGTCGTCCATGGTCGCCATCAAGTCGCCGTAGCTGACACCGCGGTCGGCGCGCAGGAAGATGCGGGTGTCGTGGTCGCCCTTTGCCGCTGCCTCCAGCGCGGCGGCCAGCGCTGCGCGCTCGACCCCGGCTTCACCCAGCGACAGGCTCAGGTCCTTGTGCAGCGTCAGGAACAGCGGCTGCTCCGGCCGCTGCTGACGCTCCGCCGAGAAGGCGGGCAGGTCCACCGCCACATCAACCGTCGCCAGCGGCGCCGCCACCATGAAGATGATCAGCAGCACGAGGATCACGTCGATGAACGGTGTGACGTTGATCTCGTGCGTCTCCATCAGTTCGTCGTCGTCCTGACCGGTCTTGAAGTACATGGCGCTACTCCGCCGCGGGACGCAGCCGAGTGGGCGCGCGCACCGGCCCGGCGTGGACGCGGTCGAGGTCGCGTGCGGTGTGCGCCAGCACCGCGGCCGACAAATCGCCCAGCACGGTCCGGTAGCCCGCCAGAGCCCGGGCCAGCACGTTGTAGATCAGCACCGCCGGGATTGCCGCGACAAGGCCGAAGGCGGTGGCCAGCAACGCTTCGGCGATGCCCGGCGCCACCACCGCCAGGCTGGTGGTGTGCGCCGCGGCAATACCGACGAAGCTGTTCATGATGCCCCAGACCGTGCCGAACAGGCCGACGAACGGGCCGCAGGAGCCGATGCTGGCCAGCACGCCGGTGCCGCGGCCCATGCGGCGGGTCAGCCGCACCTCGAGGCGGTGCAGGCGCAGGGCGATCCGGTCCTTGACGCCGTTGGGCGGGAGGCCGATGGACAGGCGCGCCTCTTCCTCCGCCGCATCGGTGAATACGCGGGCCAGGTTGACGCGCAGCGTGTCCGATTCAGCCTGGTCGGAGCCGGCCCGGACCATGCGCAGGCCGGCGGCGGCGCGGCGCGTGCCAACCGCGACCTCGATGCCCTTGACCACCAGGATAGTCCATGTGGCGACCGAGGCCAGCAGCAGCAAGACCATCACCGATTGCACGATGATGTCGGCGGACAGGAACATGTGCCAGGGCGTGAGCGCGGCGGGCGGCAGGGTGGCGGTGGCTTGCATGGGCTGTTCTCCGGTCAGGTTGTTTGGGCCGAGGCCATGCGGGCGCGCCGTGTGCGGCGGCTGCGCCGCACCAGCCACCACATCAGCGGGCCGGTGATGGCAAAGACCGGCAAGGCGATGCCGGCCAGGATGACAAGGAGGCGCCAGGGCAGGCCGAGGCCCA
>JAFEFW010000266.1 GCA_018240405.1 Pseudomonadota bacterium | reverse complement strand
CCCGGCGGCAGTTTCGTTACCCGGTCGCCGTGGCTCATCCACACCTGCTCGCGTGAGCCTGTCTCCCACACGCCGTGGAACAGGGCGCAGTCATCCGTCACGTCGACATAGGCGCGACCAAATTCACGGTGGCTGTGCGGTTCAACCCGGCCGCCAAGTTGCTGGCACAGCAACTGCTCCCCGTAGCAGATACCCAGGACCGGCACGCCCAGGCCGAACACGCCTTCGGGCGCCAGCGGTGCGGTCGCTTCATGCACCGAGGCCGGGCCGCCGGACAGGATGATGCCGCGCGGCGCCCAGGCGGCGATGCGCCCGAACGGGGCGTTGTAGGGCCAGATTTCGCAGTAGACGCCGGACTCGCGCAGGCGGCGCGCGATCAACTGCGTGACCTGGCTGCCGAAGTCCAGGATCAGGATTTTTTCGGGAGTGTTGGCGGGATCAGGCAGGGACTCGGACATCGGATTGCTCCACCGGCGCTTGATCCGCCGCTTTGGAGCATGCGGAGGGTTGATCGCGCAAGCAGGTCAAGGATGTCAGTCGGCGTAGAGGTCGCCCAGAGCGATGCGGATGCCGGGCGGATCGAGGTGGATGTCGCCCTCGCCGATAATCCGGGTCTCAATCCGATCGCCGGTGCGGCGGTGGTGGATGACCTCTTGGCGCTGCGTGCGCACCAGCAGGTAATGCTGGATCGAGGGAACACGGAAGTAGTCGGCCAGCTTGCCACCGGTATCGACGCTCTGCGTGCTGGGCGAAAGGACCTCCACCACAACCACAGGGTTGGGCGCCGCGATGGCGTCGTCGGGGATCGGGGCGCCGCAATTCACCAGCGCGTCTGGCTCATAATCCGTATCGTCGTCAATCTCGACCGTCATGCCGTCCGGCGCGGCCTGGCACGTCAGGCCCGTACTCAGGATTGCATGCCGCAGTGCCTGCCAGACGTTTGCCTTGATTCGTGCGTGCACCCAGCGCTCCGGCGCCATGGCGTGCACCACACCGCCGACGCGCTCATATCGGCCGCGGGGCTGCTGTTCGACCCAACGCTGATATTCCTGACGGGAAAGCACCTGCGCCATGGTGGCAAGATACGCGTTCGGTCCGCGGCATCAATAGTGATGCGGCCTTTCGCGCCTTGCGCTTCGTCGTCGATGACCCGGTAGACCAACCGTTGCTCGTCACTGATCCGGCGCGTCCACCAGCTAAACGGGTCGCCGGCCCTAATTCATCGTTGTACGCGAAGGACCCTGGGGCAGCCGGTTCATCCTATGGCATCGCCGTGCGACAGCGGCGCGCTGCATTGAATCATAATGCGGCTGGCACCCCTGTGGCCGCACGATGACGACCGGGAAAGTACCTCGGCGGGACGTCCAGGGTCGCGTGTCGTCCTTGAATATAATGAGTAGCTGAAGACCCCCGGACCGGTGCCGGTACGACGGGAGGTCGGGGCCGTGACGGGCGTGCTAACAGGGCATCTCGAACCGGCCGACGGTTCGGAGGAGCCGCCACTCCACGTCCGACCGAAGGGAATCGCGTTGGGTATACCACGCACCACGGCTTGAATTGCCGCAACGTCAACGAGCGCCCCAAGGGATGCTGAGGCTTTCCTTAGCGACCATGGGAATTCAAGACCCCAGACCGGCACGTCGTCACGCCCCTTGCTCACCCCCGCTTGACCGTATCCCACCCGCGTGGCCAAACTCCGCCGCAACGAGACGTCCACCGGCGCGGGCCATGCCGGCCACGCGCTTTTGGCGTCCCGAACTCGCAACAGCCTACGGCAAGAAAGGGAGCGAAATGCCTCAGGTCACCCTGACGGTTAACGGCAAGCAGCACACGGTTGAGGTCGAAGGCCGCACCCTGCTCGTCGAAGTCCTGCGCGAAAAGCTCGGGCTGACCGGCACGCATGTGGGCTGCGACACCAGCCAGTGCGGCGCTTGCGTCGTGCATGTGAACAATGAAGCGGTGAAGTCCTGCACCATGCTGGCGCTGCAGGCCGACGGGACAGCCGTCACCACAATCGAAGGCCTCGCCGCCGCGGACGGCACGCTGCACCCGATGCAGGAAATGTTCCGCGAGCATCACGCCCTGCAGTGCGGCTTCTGCACGCCGGGTATGGTGATGACCGCTATCGACCTTGTGCAATCGCACCCCGAGGGCCTGTCCGAGAAGGACATTCGCGAAGGCCTGGAAGGCAATCTCTGCCGCTGCACGGGCTACCACAATATTGTCAAGGCGATCGCCGCCGCGCATCCGCTGATGCACGCCAAGGCCGCAGAATAAGCGGCCTGTAGGGGAGAAACGATCATGGGGTTCGAAGGCATCGGCGCCGCGGTCAAGCGGCGTGAAGACGTCCGCTTCCTGTCCGGCCGCGGCAACTACACCGACGACATCAACCGCCCCGGCCAGTTGTACGCGGTGATCAAGCGGTCCGACCGGCCGCACGCAACGATCAACGCCGTCAAGGCCGATGCCGCCGCGGCCGCGCCCGGCGTGGTGGCGGTCTACACCGGCGCCGACATGGCGAAGGATGAGATCGGCGGCCTGCCCTGCGGCTGGCAGATCCACAGCAAGGACGGCTCACCGATGGCGGAGCCGCCGCACCCGGTGATCGCGGTCGGCAAGGTGCGTCATGTGGGCGATCCGGTCGCGGTGGTGATCGCCACCTCGAAGCAGGAAGCGAAGAACGCCGCCGAACTGATCGACGTCGACTACACCGACCTCCCCGCCGTTGCCACCACGCTGGATGCGATGAAGCCGGGTGCCCCCGAGGTGCATGACGGCGTCGCCGGCAACATGTGCTACGACTGGGTGATCGGCGACAAGGACGTGGTCGACGGCGTGTTCGCCAAGGCGCCGAAGGTCGTCAAGCTCGACCTGACCAACAATCGCCTGATCCCGAACGCCATGGAGCCACGCGTCGCGCTGGGCGAATGCGATCCGTCCTCGGGTGACTACACGCTGTGGACCACTAGCCAGAACCCGCACGTTATCCGGCTGCTGATGGGCGCCTTCGTGCTGCACATCCCGGAGAACAAGCTGCGTGTCGTGGCACCGGATGTCGGCGGAGGCTTCGGCTCAAAGATTTACCACTACGCCGAGGAGGCCATCGTCACCTGGGCCGCCGGCAAGCTGAAGAAGCCGGTGAAGTGGACGGCAGACCGCAGCGAAAGCTTCATGAGCGACGCACACGGCCGCGACCACGTATCCACCGCCGAGATGGCGCTGGACAATGACGGCAAGTTCCTGGGCCTGCGGATCACCACCATCGCGAACATGGGCGCCTACCTGTCCACCTTCGCGCCCTGCGTGCCAACGTACCTTTACGCGACGCTGCTGGCCGGCGTGTACACAACCCCTGTGATCTACTGCAACGTCAAGGCCGTGTTCACCAATACCGTGCCGGTGGACGCCTATCGCGGCGCCGGCCGGCCGGAGGCAACATTCCTGCTGGAGCGGCTGGTCGATGTGATCGCGCACGACACCGGGCTTGATCGCGTGGAAATCCGGAAGAAGAACTTCATCCCGAAGGACGCCTTTCCCTACCAGACGCCGGTCGCGCTGCAGTACGACAGCGGCGACTATCAGACGACGCTGGCGGTTGCGCTGAAGAACGCCGACTGGGCAGGGTTCGAGTCACGGCGGGCGGCGGCGAAGGCACGCGGCAAGCTGCGCGGTATCGGCATCTCCACCTACCTGGAAGCCTGCGGCATCGCGCCCTCGGCCGTGGTGGGCTCGCTGGGCGCGCGCGCCGGCCTGTATGAGGTGGCGAATATCCGGGTCCACCCGACCGGCAGCGTCACCGTGTTCACCGGTACGCACTCGCACGGCCAGGGCCACGAAACCACCCTCGCCCAGCTTGTGGTCGACCAGCTTGGTGTGCCGCTGAGCCAGGTCGAGGTGGTGCACGGCGACACGTCAAAGATCCCGTTCGGTATGGGCACCTACGGCTCCCGCAGCCTCGCGGTCGGTGGGTCGGCCATGGTGAAGGCGATGGACAAGATCATCGCCAAGGGCAAGAAGATCGCCGCCCACCTTATGGAAGCCTCGGTCGAGGACATCGAGTTCAAGGACAACACGTTCCGCGTCGCCGGCACCGACAAGACCAAGACGCTGACCGACATCTCGCTGGCAGCCTATGTTCCGCACAACTACCCGATCGAGGAATTGGAACCCGGTTTGGATGAGACCGCGTTCTACGACCCAAAGAACTTCACCTTCCCGGGCGGCTGTCATATCGCCGAGGTCGAGATCGACCCCGACACCGGCGTGGTCGAAATGGTGAACTTCACGGCGGTCGATGACGTTGGCCGCGTGGTCAACCCGATGATCGTTGAGGGCCAGGTGCAGGGTGGTGTCGTGCAGGGCATCGGCCAGGCGCTGCTGGAGAATGCCGTGTACGACTCCGGGGGCAACCTGATCTCGGGATCCTACATGGACTACGCCATGCCGCGAGCGAACGACATCTCGAACATGTCGGTCGCCACCGAGAACACGATGTGCACCCACAACCCGCTGGGCTCGAAAGGCTGCGGTGAGGTCGGCGCCATCGGCTCGCCGCCGGCGGTGATCAACGCCGTGGTGGATGCGCTAAAGGACTATGGTGTGCGGCACCTGGACATGCCGGCGACCGGGCCCAAGATCTGGTCGATCATCCAGGCCGCGAAGCCGCGCATGGCCGCCGAGTAACTCAGGCACAAGGGGAACAGTGCAATGTACGATTTTGCCTATCAGAAGCCCGGCAGCCTGGCGGACGCGGTCAAGACGCTGACCGGCGATGCGGACGCGAAAGCGCTGGCGGGCGGGATGACCTTCATCCCGGTGCTGAAGCAGCGCCTGAACAAGCCTTCCACGGTCGTTGACCTGTCCAAGCTGGGCCTGTCGGGCATCACCGTATCGGGCAACACCATCACCATTGGCGCGATGACGCGCCATGCCGACATCGCTTCCAATGCCGACATCAAGGCGAAGATTCCCGGCCTGGCGATGATGGCTGGCTGGATCGGCGACGAGGCGGTGCGCCACCGCGGCACGATGGGTGGCTCGCTGGCGAACAACGATCCGGCGGCCTGCTATCCGGCGGCGGTGCTGGCGCTGGGCGGCACGATCAAGACCAACAAGCGCTCGATCGCCGCGGACGACTTCTTCCAGGGCATGTTCACCACGGCGCTGGAGCAGGGCGAACTGATCACCGCGGTCGAACTGCCGATCCCCGAGAAATCGGCGTATGAGAAGTTCCGCAACCCGGCCTCACGTTA
>JAFEFW010000265.1 GCA_018240405.1 Pseudomonadota bacterium | reverse complement strand
CCGACCGACATGTGGCGGAACAACGCATATTGCTGGAACACGAAGCCGATGCCGCGTTCGCGGGCCGGCACGCCCTCCATGGAGCGGCCGCCGATGACGATCTGCCCGGTATCGGCGAACTCCAGCCCGGCCAGCACCCGCAGCAGCGTGGTCTTGCCGGAGCCGGACGGACCCAGTAGCGCAACGAACTCGCCGGGCCGGATCCCCAGCGTCACATCGTCCAGCGCGACGGCGCCGCGAAAGCTCTTGCGCACGGCACGAATGTCCACCGGCACCGCCGGCGGACGATTCAGCGAGCCGCTCACAGCAGGCCGCCGCTGCGGCGCTCGAGCCGCCATTCCAGGATCGCCTTGAAGACCAGCGTCACCAGAGCCAGCAGCGCCAGCAGGCCGGCAATGCTGAAGGCGCCGATCCAGTCATAGTCGTTGAACAATGCTTCCACCTGCAACGGCATGGTCATGGTCTGTCCGCGGATGTGCCCTGACACCACCGCCACCGCGCCGAATTCGCCCATCGCCCGAGCGTTGCACAGCAGCACGCCATAGAGCAGGCCCCAGCCGATATTCGGCAGGGTTACATGCCACAGCATCTGCCACAGTCCGGCGCCAAGCGTCAGCGCGGCTTCCTCCTCGGCCGAACCCTGCTGCTCCATCAGCGGAATCAGCGTGCGCGCGACATAGGGGAAGGTGACGAAAACGGTGGCCAATACCAGGCCCGGCACGGCGAAGATGATGCGGATGCCGTGCTGGGACAGAAACGGACCGAACCAGCCGCTGGCACCGAACAACAGCACCCAGACCAGGCCGGAAATCACCGGCGAGACCGAGAACGGCAACTCGATCAGCGTAATCAGCAGGTTGCGGCCGCGGAACTGAAACCGGCTGACGCACCACGCCGCGGCCAGGCCGCAGGCGGCGTTCAGCGGCACGGAGATCGCCGCGACCAGCAATGTCAGGCGGATGGCGGCGAGCGCGTCGGGCTGCGACAGCGCATCCAGCACACCCGCGAGCCCATCCTTCAAGGCCTGCGTGAACACCACGACCAGCGGCAGCAGCAGGAACGCCACCAGCAGGCCGATGGTCAGCACGATCAGCACTGCCTGCACGCTTCGGCTTTCCTGGGTCGCGGAGCGGTTCATCGGCCGCGGCTCATGCGGTGCTCGAGCATGTTCAGCAGCATCAGGATGGCGAAGGAGACCAGCAGCATCACCATGCCCACCGCCGCCGCGCCGGCGTAATCCAGTTGCTCCAGCCGGATGACGATCAGCAGCGGCGCGATCTCGGAGATCATCGGCATGTTGCCGGCAATGAAGATGACCGAGCCATACTCGCCGACGCCGCGCGCCAGGGCCGCGCCGAACCCCGCCAGCAGGCCGGGCACCAGGGCCGGCAGGACGACGCGTCGCATGATCTGTCCGCGCGTGGCGCCGAGCGTGGCGGCGGCTTCTTCCGCTTCGGCAGGCAGGTCCATGACGATCGGCTCCAGCGTGCGGACGACGAAGGGCAGGCCGACGAAAATCATGGCGATGATGACGCCCAGTGGCGTGTAGGCGACCTTGACGCCCAGCGGCAGCAGCAGGCTGCCGATCCAGCCCTTCGGCGCGAACAGCGCGGTCAGGGCGATGCCGGCGACGGCGGTGGGCAGCGCCAGCGGCATGTCAATCAGCGAGTCCGCCAGGTTGCGGCCAGGGAACTGGTAGCGGACCATCACCCACGCCACCAGAAGCCCGAATGGCACATTGAACAGTGCGGCGACAGCCGCACCGCCGAAGCTGAGCCGCAATGCCGCCAGCACACGCGGTTCGGTGACTGAGGCCCAGACGCCGCTGATGCCAAGCTCCCATGGCCGGATCACCAAGGCTACCAACGGCAGCAGTACAATCAGCGAGAGCCAGAGAAGTGTCACGCCAAAGGCCGGCTTGAAGCCGGGCAGGGCCGACCGCCGAACAGCCAGAATCATGCGTGTCCGGTCACTTGCCGGGCGTGAAGATGCGGTCGAAGAGACCGCCATCACTGAAGTTAGCGGCCTGTGCCGTGGGCCAGCCGCCGAAATCCTCGATCGTTACCATTTTGATCGCCGGATACCGCTCGGCATAGCGCGCCAGCACGGTGGCATCGCGCGGACGATAGAAGTTCTTCGCGGCGATGTCCTGTCCCTCCGGCGAATACAGGAATTTCAGATAGGCCTCGGCGACGGCCCGGGTGCCGCGTTTGTCCACGACGGAATCGACAACTGAAACCGGCGGTTCAGCCAGGATGCTGACCGACGGATAGACAATGGCGTATTCGTCGGCGCCGAATTCCTTTCGCGCCAGCCAGGCCTCATTCTCCCAGGCGAGCAGCACATCGCCGAGGCCGCGCTGAACGAAACTGTTGGTGGCGCCACGCGCACCCGTGTCCAGCACCGGGACCTGGCGGAACAAGGCACGCATGTAGTCTTCCGCCGAGGCGTCGGTCGCCCCTGGTTGCGCCTTTGCCCAAGCCAGGGCCGCCAGGAAGTTCCAGCGCGCGCCGCCCGAGGTCTTGGGGTTGGGCGTGATGACCGCCACGCCGGGCTTCAGCAGGTCGCTCCAGTCTTTCAGGCCCTTCGGATTACCCTTGCGCACCAGGAACACGATGGTCGAGGTGTAGGGCGAGGCATTATCGGGCAGCCGCTTCTGCCAGTCAGCGGCAACCAGCCCGCGCTTTGCCAGCGCATCGATGTCGGCGCCCAGCGCCAAGGTCACGACATCGGCCTCCAGCCCGTCCAGCACTGCCCGGGTCTGCGCGCCGGAGCCGCCATGCGACTGGTTGATGGTGACGCGATCCCCGCTCTGCTTCTGATAGACGGGGGTGAAGGCGCGGTTGATCGCCCGATACAGCTCCCGCGTCGGATCATAGGACACGTTCAGCAGCGTCACATCGGCCGCGTGGGCACGATGGGAGGCAACTGCAAGCGGCGCCGCCGCCAGAGCCGCAAGGGCAGTGCGCCGCGTCAGGTGAGACCTGTGCATGCCGATCCTCCGTCATGTGTGCCAACCCGACCTTGCCCCAGTCACGCTGGCGGCGGCCAGGCAGATCTACGCGTTTCCCGAACCCGTTGCGGCGCTGTCGCCTTCTTGCGTCGGTGCCCGGTCTGGGCCAGAACCCAGCACCGGCATCCATACCCGGAAACAAGGGAAACGTCATGTCTCTTTCGCGCCGCACTATTCTTCGCGGTTCCGCCGCCACACTGGCGATGCCTGCCATCGCGCGCCACGGTTTCGCCGAGGAACCCATCCGCATCGGCTGGCTCGGCACGTTCACCGGGCCCTTGTCGTCACCCACCATTGGCTTCGATCGCGGCGCCCAATGGGTGCTGGCGCAGATCAATGGCGCCGGCGGCGTGAACGGCCGCATGATCGAACTGGTCATCCGTGACACGCAGGGCGACCCGACCAAGGCGGTGAACGCGACGCAGGAGGTGATCAGCCGCCAGAAGGTGCATGCGATCTACGGGCCGCTGAACTCCGGTGAGTTGCTGGCGACGACGCCGATCATGAGCCGAGCGAAGATCCCCAGCCTGGTGGTCGGCGTGGTGAACAGCCTGATCGATCCGGTGAAGTATCCGAATGCGTTCCGCATCGCACCGGCGAACGCGCAGTGGGATGACGCGGTACGCAACTACTGCATCAAGAACCTCAAGGCGAAGAAGGTGGCGGTGCTGGCCGATGCGACTGGCTATGGCACGGCGGCGCACGATGATGCCGTCGCCGGGTTCAAGAAGGCGGGCATCGAGGTCGTCTACGACGGCGTCATTGACCCGGCGCAGCCCGATGTCACGCCCGACCTGTTGCGGGCAAAGAACGCCGGCGCTGACGTGCTGGTGTCCTGGACGGTGTCCTCCGGCATGGCGGCGCGCATGATGAACGCGCGCGGCGCCCTGAACTGGGACGTGCCGATCGCCGGGCATCCGATCCTGGGAACCGGCGATATCGGCCGCCTGATCAACAAGCCGGAGTATTGGGACAAGGTCTATCAGGTCGGCTACCGCAGCTGCAGCTACGGCCCGGACGGCAAGCTGCCGCCCGCCAGCCAGCAGTTCGTCGAAAGCGTCAAAGGAAAGATCCAGCTCTCGGATACCTCGCTGTGGTGGGTGCTGTCCGGGGTCGACGGCATCCGGTTGGTTGCCGAGGCGGTGCAGAAGACCGGCTCGACCGACAGCGAGAAGATCATCGCCCACTGGAATACGCTGCAGATGTGGCCGGGGCTGTTCGGGCACTACTCGTTCTCGCCGACCGACCATAACGGCTTCCTCGGCAGCGACGTGGTGATGTCGAAGGCGAACAGTGTGCGCGACGGCGCGTTCGACCTCGCGCCCGGCTACGCCTGACGTGCTTGCGGCGATCCTGGCGTCCGGCCTTGCGGTCGGCGCCGTCTACGCGCTGATCGGCGTCACCTACAACATCATGTTCGCCGCCTCGCGGGTGATGAGTTTCACCGCGGGGCAGTTGGGCATGCTGGGCGGGGTGCTGGGCTCGCTGTTCATCCTGCGCTGGGGCTTGCCGATGCCGCTGGGGTTCGTGCTGGCGATGGCCGGCTGCGCCGTGGTCGGCGTCGTCACCGAAATCGTCGCCGTGCGGCCGGTGCTGAAGGCGCTGGACCAGCATCTGTATGTGCTGTCCACGCTGGGCTTCGCGCTGATGATCCAGACCTTCACCGCGATCGAGTGGAGCACCGAACCGCAGCCCTTTCCACGCCTGTTCGGCATTGGCGAGGGTGGGCCGCTGGACGAGAAATTCTGGCTGCCGGTGCTGGCCTGCGCCGCGGCCATTATCGGCCTGGAATTCCTGTACCGCCGCACCCTGGTTGGGCGCGCCTTCCTGGCGATTTCAGAAGACAATTTCGCCGCCCGTGCGCTTGGCCTGCCGGAGCGCAATCTGCGCATGGCGAGCTACGCGATGGCCGGTGTGGTCGGCGGCCTGGCCGGCTTCGCCGGCGGTGAACTCCTGCTGGCTTTCTTCGCCAATGGCGGGCTGCTGAACTTCCTGGGCTTTGTGCCGGTGGCACTGGGCGGCCTGGGCAACAACCGAGGTGCCGTCATCGGCGGCATTGCACTCGGCATCTTCCAGCAGGCGGCGAATTTCTTGTTCGGCGGTGTGTTCGCCTCGGTGGCGGTGTTCGCCGTGTTCATCACGGTCCTGCTGGCAGCGCCGCAGGGGCTGTTCGGTGCCCCGGCGGCGCGACGAGTATGAAAGGCGCGCTCTCCGCGCGGCGGGTCTAAGCGATGCGAGCCTT
>JAFEFW010000264.1 GCA_018240405.1 Pseudomonadota bacterium | reverse complement strand
CAGGGCACGCGGGCGAGCGATCCGCTCATGTCGGGAACTCCAGCGGCGGGAAGCGGCAGATCATGTTGCGTTTCAGGATCTCGGGGCGGCCGCGCCAGGGCAGCAGCCCGTCTTCCGAGGCGGCGAGCAGCCGGGCGCCTTCCAGCAGCGCGGTGGCGTCCTCGACCGCGGCGAGGCCGCCGAACATGTAGGTCCACGCGCCTTTGCAGCCGAGCGCAGCGCTCGGACCGCGCTTGCAGTTGGCGAGACAGCCGACGGGGCGAATGGTGACGACGGACGGATCGGCGGTTTCCTGCAGCGCCGCGGCCAGGGCGGCGCCGGCGCGCGGTGCGTCCTCGGGGTCTTCCGGGCGGCGGCAGGTCGTGCAGACGAACACCGTCGGCAGGCGGGGAGGCTTGGCGTCAGGCTCGCCGGAACTCGTCACGCGCACACTCCAGGGGCCATTGGCCCGGACCAAGGGGGTGCGCGTCGAGGGCCCGGATGCGCCCGCACCCGACCCTCCGCAGACCGAGGCACCCCGCTCGGTCCGTCGTTCGGTGGCGATGGCAGGTCTCCTGGCTCACGGATCAGGCGCCCGGCCGGTCTTCCCAGCCCCATGGCGCGGTGCACCGGGGGCCAGTGACGTTCTGGCTGGGCTCTCCGTTCACAGTTGCGGGGACAGCTACGGCGGCGACCGGACAGGCCGGACGTTCCGTATTCCCTTTTCATCCACGGCGGGAACCATCGCTGGCGGGCATAGAGGCGACGGGGCTGGAGCTTGTCAATGACGCTTTACGTCAGGCTGGGCTTTCGTCCACTGGTGTGGCCACGTATGGTCCGGCCCCCTGATGATCGCGGTTTCCCCTCATTCCGGCTGGTTTCTCCCGTCTCAGGCGCGGCCTTGGGGCCTCGTGGCACGATGGTAACGACAGGTCTGATGCTCGTGCTGGGCGGGGCTCGCTCCGGCAAGAGCCGCCGGGCGGAGGCGCTGCTGCAACAGGCGCCGCCGCCCTGGACCTACATCGCCACGGCGGAGGCGTTCGACGACGAAATGGCGCAGCGCATCGCCGCCCACCGCGCGCGGCGGGACGCGCGCTGGCAGACGCTGGATGCACCGCGCAACCTGCCTGCCGTGCTGCGCGGCGTGGCGGTGGGGGCGCCGGTGCTGGTGGATTGCCTGACGCTGTGGTTGAGCAACCTGATGCTGGCCGAGGGCGATATCGGGACGGAAACGGTGGCGCTGGAAGCGGTGCTGGCGCGGCGGACTGGTCTGACGGTGCTGGTCTCCAATGAGGTTGGTTGGGGGGTCATCCCCGCCACGCCGCTCGGCCGGCGCTTCCAGGACGCGCAGGGATTGCTCAACCAGAGGATGGCCGCGATGGCGAATCATGTGGAACTGGTGGCCGCCGGGCTGCCAATGCGGCTGAAATGAGCGGCGCGGACGACGCGGACGCTGCCCGCCACAAAGCGAAGATGGCCCACCGCAAGGCAGTGCAGGATGCCGAGGTGGCGTCCAAGTCCATTGCCGAGAAGGGCCTGCTGCTGGTCCACACCGGGCCCGGCAAGGGCAAGTCCACCGCCGCGTTCGGCCTGGTGCTGCGCATGCTGGGCAACGGTGGGCGCGTCGGCGTGGTGCAGTTCATCAAGGGTGCCTGGCAGACCGGCGAGCGCTCTGCCTTCGCGGCGTTCGGCGACCGGGTGCGCTGGCATAGCATGGGCGAGGGCTTCACCTGGGAGACCCAGGACAAGGCGCGCGACATCGCCGCCGCGCAGCGCGCATGGCAGGTGGCGCAGGAGATGCTGCGCGACCCGTCGCTCGACCTGGTCGTGCTGGACGAGCTCAACATCGCCCTGCGCTACGACTACCTGCCTCTGGACGGCGTGCTGGCGGACATCGCCGCCCGGCCGCCGCTGCAGCATGTCGTTGTCACCGGGCGGAATGCCAAGCCGGCGTTGGTCGAGGCGGCGGATTTGGTGACCGAGATGGGCGCGGCAAAACACCATTTCGCTGCCGGGGTGAAGGCGCAGAAGGGCATCGAATTCTGATGAAGCCGCGCGCGCTGATGCTGCAGGGCACCGGGTCGGACGTCGGAAAATCCCTGCTGGTCGCCGGCCTGGCGCGTGCGCTGACCAACCGCGGGCTGCGGGTGCGGCCGTTCAAGCCGCAGAACATGTCGAACAATGCCGCGGTGACGGCGGATGGCGGTGAGATCGGGCGGGCGCAGGCGCTGCAGGCGCGGGCAGCGCGGACGCCGCCGACCGTGCACATGAACCCGGTGCTGCTGAAGCCGCAGGGCCCAATGGGCGCGCAGATCGTCGTGCAGGGTTCGGTGTTCGGGCAGGCCAGGGCCGCCGAATACCAGACGCTGAAGCCGCAGCTGATGGCGGCGGTGCTGGACAGCTACGCAAGGCTGCGGGGCGAGGCCGACGTCGTGCTGGTCGAGGGCGCCGGCAGCGCGTCCGAGGTCAACCTGCGCGCCAACGACATCGCCAATATGGGGTTCGCGCGCGCCGCCGGGGTGCCGGTCGTGCTGGTCGGCGATATCGACCGCGGCGGGGTGATTGCCAGCCTGGTCGGCACCAAGGCGGTGCTCGACCCGGCGGACGCGGCGATGATCCGCGGCTTTGTGGTCAACCGCTTCCGCGGCGACCCGGCGCTGTTCGCCGACGGCATGGCGCTGATCGCCGACCGCACCGGCTGGGCGCCACTCGGGCTGGTGCCGTTCCTGCCGGAGGCGGCACGGCTGCCGGCCGAGGATTCCCTGGCGCTGGCGCAGCCTTTGGCGCGGCGGGCGGAGGCGCGGCTGCGCGTCGCGGTGCCGCTGCTGCCATACATCGCCAATTTCGACGACCTCGATCCGCTGGCGGCGGAGCCGGCAGTGGACCTTGTGCGCGTGCCCTACGGCGCGCCGCTGCCAGGGGACGCGCAGCTGGTGATCCTGCCGGGGTCGAAGGCGACGATCGCCGATTTGGCGGCGCTGCGGCAGGCCGGGTTGGACATCGACCTCGCCGCGCATCTGCGCCGCGGCGGCACGGTGCTGGGGCTGTGCGGCGGGTATCAGATGCTGGGGACGCGGATCGCGGACCCGCAGGGCATCGAAGGACCGGCCGGCGCGGTGCCGGGCCTTGGGCTGCTGCAGGTGGAGACGGTGCTGACCGGGGACAAGCGGCTGGAGCCGGTCACCGGCCGCAGTGCGGATGGCGCGTCATTCGCCGGATATGAGATGCATCTGGGGGTGACCGACGGTCCGGACCGGGCGCGACCGTTCGGGACGCTGGCCGACGGCACGCCCGAAGGTGCCGTATCGGCGGATGGACGTGTGGTCGGGACTTACGTGCACGGGCTGTTCGCAGACGATACGCAGCGGGCGGTCTGGCTGCGGCGGTTCGATGCCGGGGCGCCGGCGCTGGACTATGAGGCGTCGGTCGATGCCGCGCTGGATGCGCTGGCAGCGCATCTGGAGGCGCACATGGATTTCGAGCGGCTGATCGGGCTGATGGCCTGACTCTGCTGTTCCCGTCGTTGCCGGCGCAGGTTCAAGCGCCGCTCTTGTGCTTCACGCTGCGGTGGCGTTCCGCCGAACGTCGTGGCCGGCCGCGCGGGGCACGACCATGACGAAGGGGGCGGCGGGCTGGTCAGCGCCAGAGACAGCAACGGGATCGTACGGGGGCGTCACCACCCGACCACCAACGCCCCTGCCGCGATCGCCCCCACCAGCAATCCATCCGCCAGCAGGAACAGCCGCAGCGCCCGCCGGATGTCGGCGGCAGTGGCCTCCCGTCGGCCGTTGCCCATCAGCGCGTCCGGGACAAGCTGGCCGCCGTAGGTACGGGACCCGGCCAGCGCCAGTCCCAGTGCCCCCGCCATTGCCGCCTCCGGCCAGCCGGCATTGGGCGAGCGATGACGGCCCGCGTCGCGCCAAACCGCCTGCCAGGCCGCGCGCCCATCGGTCGAGCGCAGCAGCGAAGCGGCCAGGACCAGCAGCAGCGCCGACAGCCGGGAGGCCGGCAGGTTGATGAAGTCGTCAAGCCGGGCGGCGGCCCAGCCGAAGGCCTCATGCCGCGGCGTGCGGTGACCGACCATGCTGTCGGCCGTGTTGATGGCCTTGTAGGCCATCGCGCCCGGCAGCCCCGCGGCGGCCAGCCAGAACGCCGGCGCCACCACGCCGTCGGAAAAATTTTCGGCCAGGCTCTCGATCGCCGCGCGGCAGACGCCGTGTTCATCCAGAGCGTCGGGGTCGCGACCGACGATCATCGACACGGCGCGGCGGCCACCCTCAAGACCGTTAGTCTCCAGCCCTGCGGCGACGCGCGCCACGTGCTGGTAGAGGCTGCGCTGCGCCAGCAAAGTGCTGGCAAGGACGGCCGTCACGAGCAGTCCAGGCCAGACGCGGCCGGCCGCCCGCTCAATGGCCGCGCCGGTGCCGATGCTGACGCCGAGCAGCACCAGGACAAGCACGACGCCGCCGGTGCGCCGAACGGGGTCGCTACTCGTGGGCCGGTTCAGGCGCCGGTCGAACCAGGCGATCAGGCCGCCCACCCAGGTGACCGGGTGGCCGATCCACCGGAACAGGGGCTGCGGATAGCCCGCGGCGGCTTCGATGCCGAGGGCGAAGGCGGCCTGGAGAAGTGTCATGGGCGCGTCTAGCGTCCGGCTTGCATGGTGCCCGCCGGTCGCCGGTCCGGCCCGTTCAACGGGACGTGGCGTTGGGCGAGCGTGCTGTGCGGCGGCTGACCAACAGCGGCCCGGGCCATTGCGGCTTCGCCGGTGCGATGACGCCGTTTGAAACCATCTTGGTGCAGCACCGGGCAAAGCCCGCGGGATGCGCCGTTCGTCCGGCCGATCCAACCGCCGACGCGCGGCGCGGCTCCCGTCATAATATGGTCACCGCAGGCCGGGTCCGGAGCCTCACCCAAACCGCGAGTCCCCCCACAAGCAACGGCGCCAGCACCATCGCCAGGCTCGGCAGATGGAACGGAATGCCCCGCCACTCCGGCCAGATCAGCGTACCGGTGTTGAACCCCTGGTCGCTGAACCGGCACAGCACGAGGGCGGTGTTGTTCTCCAGCATCTCCCGCTCGATGCGGGTCACCAGCGCGTCGGCCTCGGCGCGGTTCGGGCCGGACATCTGTTGCAGGTGCAACAGCAGCGCCTGGGCGCCGGCCAGATAGGCGTGCGCGCATTCGTTGAACGGGCTGTCCTCATCGGACACGCTGCCGGGCATAAGACCCCAGAGGCAGGCAAAGCGTTGCAGGCTTACGTACCCTTGCAGGCGCCG
>JAFEFW010000263.1 GCA_018240405.1 Pseudomonadota bacterium | reverse complement strand
ATGCGGTAGTCAAGGAAGCCCGCATTCTCCATCTGGCCTTTGTCGTTGTAGATGTACTCTTCGTTCAGCGCCCAGCCGATGCCCTGTGCGGCACCGCCCTGGATCTGGCCCTCGACGTAGGACGGGTGGATGGCCTTGCCGACGTCCTGGATCGCCGTGTAGCGCTCGATCGTCACGTGGCCGGTCTCCTTGTCGACCGTCACGTCGCAGATGTGAGCACCAAACCCGGCGCCAGCGCCCTGGGCGTTCACCGACACCTCGGCGTTGATCGGCCCGCCCGTGCGGCCGGCCTTCAGCGCGATGGCGGCGATGTCCAGCGGCTCAAACGCACCGGCGTTGGAACCGGCCGGAATGGCCATGCCGTCTTTCCACTCCACCGCGTCGGCCGGGATATCCCAGGTCATCGCGGCGCGCTTCTTCAGCTCATCCACCACCTTCTCGGCCGCCTGCGTCGCCGCCATGCCGGTGGCGAAGGTGACGCGCGAGCCACCGGTCAGGAAGGTGAAGCCGATCGAGGCCGTGTCGGCCACGACGGTCCGCACTCGCGACACCGGCACACCGAGAACCTCGGCCACCATCATGCCGATCGAGGCACGCGAGCCACCAATGTCCGGGCTGCCGGTTGCCGCGGTGATCGAGCCGTCTTCGTTGACATGCACGGTCGCCGTGGATTCGCCGCCGATGTTGAACCAGAAGCCGCAGGCGAGGCCGCGGCCCTGGCCCGGCTTCAGCGGGGACTTCCAGTGCGGATGCGACTTGGCAGCGTCCAGCACGGCGGTGAAGCCGATGTTCTGGTGCACCGGGCCATAATGGGTCTTGGTGCCGTTCTTCGCTGCATTCTTCTCCCGCAGCGTCAACGGATCCATGCCCAGCTTCTGCGCCAGTTCATCCAGCGCGCTTTCGACACCAAACGAGGTGATCGGCGCGCCGGGCGCCCGGTAGGCGGCGACCTTCGGCCGGTTGGACACCACGTCGTAGCCGACAACGTCGACATTCGGGATGTCGTACAGCGCGAAGCCGCACATCGCACCCGGGCCGACCGGCGAGCCGGCAAACGCGCCGGCCTGGAACTTCAGCACCTGCTTGGCGGCGACGATGGTGCCGTCCTTGCGGGCGCCGAGCTTGACCTCGACAACAGCGCCGGACGTCGGGCCGGAGCCGCGGAAGACTTCCTCACGCGTCATCTGGATCTTCACCGGCTTGCCGGCCTTGCGCGACAGCGCGACCGCCACCGGCTCCAGGTAGACCAGCGTCTTGCCGCCGAAGCCGCCGCCGATTTCCGCCGGATTGACCCGGATGTTCGCCATGTCGATGCCCAGCAGCTTCGCCGTGTAGGCTCGGATCATAAAATGACCCTGGCTGGAGGCATGGATGGAGACCTGTCCATCGGCCGCGTAGGAGGCCAGGCAGGCATGCGGCTCGATATAGGCCTGGTGCACCGGCTTGGTGGTGTAGCGGCCCTCGACGATCACCTCGGCGTCCTTGAACCCCGCCTCGGCGTCGCCCTTCGCGAAGGTGATCACCTTGGCGATGTTCGACGCCTTCGTCGGCGCCGGGTTCATGCCCTGCGTGATCATGTCGTCATGCAGCACGGGTGCATCCGGCTTCATCGCGTCTTCGACGTCGATGACATGCGGCAGCACTTCGTATGTCACGTCGATCAGGTCGAGCGCCTGGTCCGCGATCGCCTGTGTCGTCGCGGCGACGGCAGCGACGGCGTGGCCCTCGTACAGCGCCTTGGTGCGCGCCATGATGTTGATCGACAGGTCGCGGAAGTTCATCGGGCCTTCGCCCATGAACGCTTCCTCGTTCGGGATGTCCGGCAGGTCCGCTGCCGTCACCACGGCCTTGACCCCTTCGAGCGCCATCGCCTTGGACGTGTCGATCTTGACGATCTTCGCGTGCGCATGAGGCGAGCGCTTGATCTTGCCCCACAGCATGCCGGTGATGCGGGTATCGGCGGCAAACACCGCGCGTCCCGTCACCTTGTCGACGCCATCCGGACGAACCGGACGGGTGCCGACAACCTTCAGCCCCGAATCAATGTAATTCATGCAGCTTTCTCCCCACGCATTTCGGCCGCAGCGTCCATCACCGCGCGGATCACCTTGTCGTATCCGGTGCAGCGGCAAAGATTGCCGGCGAGCCAGTAACGCGCCTCGGTTTCCGTCGGGTTCGGATTTTCATCGAGCAGCGCCTTGGCTGCCACAATCAGACCTGGGGTGCAAAAGCCGCATTGCAATGCAGCATGCTCCAGGAACTTCTGCTGGATCGGGTGCAGCTTGTCGCCCTGGGCGATGCCTTCGATCGTGGTGATCGACTTGCCCTCGGCTTCGACGCCGAGCATCAGGCAGGAGCAGACCAGGCGGCCGTCCAGCATGATCGAGCAGGCGCCGCAGTCACCCGAGGCGCAGCCTTCCTTGGACCCGGTCAGGCCGACGACGTCACGCAGCACGTCCAGCATGGTCTGCTGGGTTTCGCACAGGAACTCGGCCGGCTCGCCGTTGATGGTGCAGGAAACGTAAGTCTTCTTGGCCATGATCAGTGAGCCTTTCCGTTGGTCTTGCCTGCGGCGCGATCGAAGGCGATCGCGGCGGTGCGGCGGGCGAGAACGCCAGCCACCTTGATACGGTATTCGACGGTGCCGCGCTTGTCGCTGATCGGCTTGGCCGCGGCCTGGGCGGCAGCGTCCAGCTTGGCCAGCGTGGCGTCGTCAAGCTTGTTGCCGATCAGCGCCTTGGCGGCATCCGGCACCAGGATCACCGTCGGGGCGACCGCGCCCAGAGCGACACGGGCCGCGGTGCAGACGCCGTTGGCATCCAGCGTCACACTGACACCGCAGCCGACGACCGCGATATCCATTTCCGTGCGCGGAATGAAACGCAGATAGGCGTCGCTGGAGCGTGCCTGCTTCGGCGGGAACTTGATCTCCAGGATGAACTCGCCCTTGGCCAGGCTGGTGCGGCCCGGGCCGGTCGGGATCTGCTCAACCGGCACTTCGCGCTTGCCGTTCGGACCGACGACGACGCAGATCGCGCCAGCGGCGTACATCGCCGGAACGCTATCGGCGGCCGGTGAGGCATTGCACAGATTGCCGGCCAGCGTGCAGCGGCCCTGCACCTGGGTGGAGCCGATCAGGTCCAGCGCCTCAACGACGCCTGGCCAGGCGGCCTTCATGCCGGCATGCGCCTCGACGACGGCACCGGGGGTCGCGGCGCCGACAACGAAGCCGCCATTCTCCTCACGGATGCCCATGATACCGGGGATCTTCTTGGTGTCGACGATCAGGTCGGGCTTCAGCCGGCCGGACCGCAGTTGCACCAGAAGATCGGTTCCCCCCGAAAGAACCTTGGCCAGCCCCGAGGTGCCGGCAAGGAGTTTGACCGCATCGTCTACAGACGTTGGTGCGGCATATGTGAGATCTGACATCATCGCTCCCGGTTGCACGCGTTTATGCACACCCCCGACCTGAGGTTCCGGGGTGGTCGTGAACACGTTAGGTGATTGTGCGCGCGTGGTCGAGAGGGGGGCCGGTTAGCGCCACCATAGCCGGACGGCCGCGGCGCGGTCGGCGCTACTTGCGTAACGACCGCCGCAGCCACAGCACCGGGGCCAGAACGCGGCGGAGCCGGCTCACCACGCGCTCGAGCTCCGCCAGCCGCGCGGCGTGCTCATCCAGCCTGACGCGGAGATCGTCCGGCGGTTCCGGCAGGCGCGGTTTGTCGGGCATGGGACCAGGCCAGGGTGCACCCGGCTGCCGCGACTTCTCTATGAAGACGATGTTTGGCTCGATCAGCAGACGCTCGATCGCCAGGTAGGACCGCGCGCCGGTCGCCACCTCCTGCATCATGGCGTCGATCAGCTGTTTGACGATGCCGACCATGCCGAACTGGCTACTGCGGTATTCGCGCGTGTGCGGCTGTGCATCGGTCCAGTCCGGCGGCGCATAGACCGTGCCGTCGGCATAGTGCGGGAGGAAGCCCGTGCCAAAATCCTCGATCACGTACCAGCCGCCGGGCGCCAGCAGGCGCGGGAAGAGGTAGTGCAGCGACCGCTTGGTCAGGTGGCCGAAATGCGATGCGTCGTCGATGATCAGGTCGAAGGGCCGGCCGACAATGGCAGCGGCCTGGTCCAGCAGCGCCGGATCAGCCTGATCGCCCTGCAGGACGTGCACGCGGGCTACACCCACGACGCGGGCCGGCGGCGGTTCAATGTCAATGCCGATGATGGTGGCGTTCGGCAGGTAGTCATGCCAGCTCAGCAGCGAGGCTCCGGTGGAGACGCCCAGTTCCAGGATCGCCAAAGGCTCCTGACGTCGCGGCTCCAGCAGGCGCGTATAGGCGCGCAGGTATCCGGCCCCCTTCAGGCTGGGATCGTCCGGGCTGTAGTAGCGCTGGGCGAGATCTTCGAGTGTCGGCGGGGGCCCAGATTCCATCGGACGCAGTCAGTCGTTGCTGGTGGCGCCGTCTTAGCCCGGCCCGGCGGTGAGGGAAACGTCGCAATCGTCGTGTGACGAGCGTCTGCACCGCGGAACGGATTGGACGACACTGCGCTGTCGGTGCACAGGATTTCGGGACAATCCTAGCCGATTCGGCCGTGACGCCGGTTGCATCGTTTCTGACAGCGGCCTTTCCTCGATCCGGGCAAGTAACCATCACTAGGCTTACGCTTGTCATAGGGATAATGGGATATCGCGCCTGGGTTAAGCGAATGCCGCCGCAACCGCAAAAGCCATCGGCGTTCATCGGCGTTCATCGGTGGTTGCAATCACGGCCTGCTGTAAGCGGTCAGGCCCGCGCGCTGGGGTGATGAAGCCGCCGATGAACACCGATAGCAGCCCCATGGGCACTAAATAGAGCAATTCGTGCGGCCGTTGCTTTCTCGTCATGGCGGGCGAAGGCCCGCCATCCACGCCTCGCAGTGGAAAAGTCCGAGGCTCAGACCACGCCTTTGTGGCAAAGGCGTGGATGGCGGGCCTCCGCCCGCCATGACGATGGAGAGTCTGTGCCGGATCGCCCCGCGTCCGATGCAGCTTACCTTAGCGCTTATGGTTCGATGACCATACAAGTGTGCAGCCCGCTGCCACACCTTGCTTGCCCCTACACAATGCTCGGGCGGCGCGACGTCAAGCCGTAGGATGATACTGAAGATGAGGCCTGACGCGCTGCCGACGCGCCAGGACCTTTGGCGCCAGCCAGAGCACGCCGGCCGCCGCCGGCAGGGCCAGCACCGCGACCGGTTCGCCGCGCTTGCGGCCGATGCTCTCAGGCCTCCGCCGGTGTTACCGCCAGCGT
>JAFEFW010000262.1 GCA_018240405.1 Pseudomonadota bacterium | reverse complement strand
CGCTCGGCACCAAGCTGGCGATTGGCGCCGGCGCGGTGGCCTTGCTCGGCTGTTACAAGTTCGGTTGCTTTTCCCATAAATCGCCCGGCCCCAGTGAGGGTCGTTGACCTGCGCCGGGGCCGGGCTACGATGAGCTCAGCCTTTCAAGCTTTCCGGCACCTTGCCCCCATTGGCTGCGAGTTGCTGCATGACGGCCTTTTGCAGCGCGATATTTTGTTCAGCGGATCCGTCAGCGCCGGCGTGGATGTTCAGCTCATTCGCCAGTTCCTTGCGGGCATTGAGGCTAGAGTCGAGCCCGAGCAGCTTCAGCAGGTCAAAGATGGATGTCTGCCAGTTTCCGCCGCCGCCCTTCTGGGCAGCCATCTGCGTCAGGACCGCTTCGACGTCCACCGATTGCGCCGACGCTTGAGATGAGGACGTTGCGGCCTGGCTTCGGGAGGCCGAGCTTCCGTCGGAAGTCCTGCTCCGCGGGCGCCGCTCCTGACGCTGCGTTGCCGTGGCCAAAGATCTTGGAAATGATCGAACCGAATACGCTCATTGGCTTCTCCCCCTGTGTATGCGCTGTGTACGCGAGGGAAACGCTTGGCCCAACTTCGACACTTAGCGCCAGCTGTGGCTTGAAGACCGGCAGAATACCGCGGTTCTTGCCAACCTCGACAGAAGTGTGGTGCTAAATCCCCTGGCTTTTTGGTCCCGGTCAAGCCTTGATAGCCTTGACTCCCATGGATTCGCCATGGTGTCACTGGGCACGCCAAGGCAGCCTCCATGTTCGTCCGTGTCAAGAAGATCGGCGGCTACGAGTACCTCTACCTCGTCGAGAACGTCCGCGAGGGCGGCCGCCACGTCCAGCGCGTCGTCAAATCACTCGGCCGGCGCGACGAGGTCGAAGCCTCCGGCGTGCTCGACAGCCTGATCGCCTCCGCCGCCCGTCATTCCCGCCGCTCCATCGTGCTCTCCAGCTTCTACCGCGGCGAACTGGCGCAGATCCGGCGCCGCAGCATCGGTCCTGACCTGGTGTTCAGCCACCTCTGGCGGGAGACCGGGTGTCAGACGGTGCTGCGCCAGCAACTGGCCAAACGGCGCTTCGGCTTTGACGTTGAACGCGCGATCTATCTGGCGGTGGTGCACCGGCTGATGGTCTCCGGCTCCGATCGCCATGCCAGCACTTGGCAACAGACGCTCGACATCCCCGGCACGAAGAACCTGATGCTGCATCACGCCTACAAGGCTATGGCCTGGCTGGGCGAGGCGATCGACGGCGAGGACAACGGCCAGGCGCGTCATCGCAGCGATGCCATTGAAGAAGCGCTCTATCAGCATCGCAGATCGCTGTTCGGGGCGATCTCGGTCGCCTTCTTCGACACCACCTCACTGTATTTCGAAGGCGCCGGCGGCGCCACACTCGGCCAGTTGGGACATTCCAAGGACTTTCGCCCGCAACTCAACCAAGTTGTGCTGGGCATCGTGCTGGATGAGCGGGACAGGCCAATCGCCTCTTTCCTGTGGCCAGGCAACACCGCCGATGTGACAACCCTGATGCCGGTCATTGAGCGGCTGCGCCGCCGCTTCGGGGTTGAGCGGGCCTGCATCGTGGCAGACCGCGGCATGATCAGCGCCGCGACCATCGCCGCGCTGGAGGCATGCGGGATCGACTACATCCTTGGCGCGCGCGAGCGCTCCAGCAAGGAAGTGCGCGAGACCGTGCTGCTCGACGACGGCGCGGCCGTGCCGCTGACCATTCCGCGGCAGAAGGGTGAGACCGACCTGGCGGTGCGCGAGGTCAAGGTCGATGGGCGCCGCTACATCGTCTGTCGCAATGCGGAAGAGGCGCGCAAGGACGCGGAAACCCGCGCCGTGCTGCTGGCCGGCCTACAGCGCAAGCTCGCGGGCGGCGCGAAGGGCCTGGTGGGAAACGCCGGCTACCGCCGCTTCCTGGCCGCCCCTGACGGCGAGGGGTTCACCATCGATCCGGCGAAGGTTGAGGCTGATGCGCAGTTCGACGGCGTGTTCGTCCTGCGTACCAATCTATCGATGTCGGCGCTGGCCGTGGTGCTGCGTTACCGCAATCTGCTGACCGTTGAGCAGAGCTTCCTTGCCGCAAAGGCCTTGCTGGCCACGCGTCCGGTGTTCCACCGCAGTGACGAGGCGATCCGCGGCCATGTGTTCTGCACGTTCCTGGCCTTGGTGCTGCGCCAGGAACTGCTTGACCATCTGGCCGGCAGTGGCGATGGCGTGCTGGAATGGCAGTGCATTGTTGACGATCTGCTCGATCTGAGCGCCGTTGAGGTCGAACAGGATGGCCGCCGTGCGCTGCTGCGCACCGCCCCGCGTCCGCGCATCGACCCGATCTGCCGCGCCCTTGGGATTAACCTGCCACCCGTTTATCAGGAGATGCCAAGAGACAAGGCAAGTATTTTCAACGACTGACGGTGTGGTGCCTAAAAAATTAAGGCGCTGATTGGGCTATGTTTTTTCCACCAAAGTGTGGAAGTTGGGCTTGAGTTCCTTGTCGGCGCGGAAAGCGATTTTCTTGCCGGCTTTGATCTTGATCGCTTCACCGGTGGCTGGATTGCGGCCCATCCGCGCCGGGCGTTTGCGGACCTCGAGCGTGCCGGGCCCGCTCATGCGGATCCGCACGCCCTCCTTCAACTGTTTGGTCACCGCATTCACTAGGCCCGCCATCATGACATGCGGCTTGTCGTGCTGGTCGGGCAGCGAAGAGCCCTGTTGGTTGGCGTCCGCAATGCCGCGCATCGCCAGCGCTGATCGAGGCTGAGGAGTGGCTCATGGCCGAGGCGCCGCCGCGGCCCCCATAGTGCACTTCAACTGGAATTACACTATGGGCCGACCGCTGCTCGGCGTGACCGTTAGCGGGGGCGCGGCAAATCCGTGAAACAGCGGCAAATCTCGCGCTGAGACACAGGCGTCTGTTTATCGTGGCGCTGGCGGCAGCCGCTCCCAGACCGGGATGCGGCACAGCCGGCTGCCATCCGGATAGTCCTGGCATTCCTGTGCAGCGGCCTTGACGCCGGCCAAGACCGTGATCGGCCCTTTCACCCACCAGCCAGCGACACCACAGATCAAACCGAAAGCAATCATGGCTGCGACACCTATCGCCATGGCTCGCAGATTGATCTGCTTCCAATGGTGGATGAGCCACTGGTGCAGCGCGTCACCCATCGCGCCCAGCTCTTCGCGTGTCAGCGGCTTGCGGCCCTCCTCGATCATGGCGCCAACCGCGTGGGTGTTCGCCTCAGCCTTCAGCGTCGCGTCCACAATTAAGCGGTTGGCCGCCTTCAGTGCAGCCGCGATAGCGGAGATGGTGTCAGCTGCCGGGTCCCCAGTCGCCCGCAATTTGGCAACCTGCTGATCCAGGGCGTCCTGTGCCGCCTGGATACCGTCCAGCGTTTCGGCTGCAAGCGGGAAAGTTGTCACGGTAGCCATGACGTCACCCCTGCGAAGGCCTCGTCCATGGCCTTGAGCCAATGGTGCAGACGGCTCCGGTCGAACGGGCCGAGGCCAGGCCGCCCGTCAGGCATCTGTCCCGTCAGGGCCTGCTGGAAGGTGATGCGGCGGTCCTCGATCGGCTTGGCCGCATACAGACGCGGCATCCAGATTTCGACCGCCCCGGCGTCCAGCGCAGCCCGATAGGCCGGTTGCCGTCGCAGCTGGCGGAATTCCAGCTCGGGGTCGCGTGTCAGATCGGCCCGGCCTAGGTTCAGCATCAGCGCTGTCGCTTCCGGCCGGAAGCCTGCCTGCTGCATGAGCGCCAAGGGCGTGATGTCGGTCTCGCGCGGCGACAGCATGTAGAAGCAGACCGGATGGACGCCGGCACCGACCAGCATCGCGTGCAGGTCGGGCACCTCGGTTACCAGCCGCTGGAGGGATGTGTCGCCGCCGCCAAAATCGATGGCGGCTGACTGCTTCCGGCGCATCAGCGCGACCAGCGCCTTTTCGAGCCATTCCGCGATCTTTGCCGGGTCCTGTGTCTGCGGCGACAGCGCGGCCGGATAGTACTGCAGCAACTCCCGGTTAATCGGATCCACGGTCGCGAGCATCATGTCGCCGTCCTCTCGCGTCGTCATACGGTCGGCGATCCACCGCAGCAGCGTTGTCTTGCCAGTGCCGCCCTGACCAAGTGCGAGAAGGACCTTCGCCGTGCTGGTAAGATTGACCGCCGTTGTCGTGGTGGAGGCAAGGGTCGGCGCCGACGTCATGGCATGCGAGAGGTCGAGGTTCGCGACTGGCAGGTCGTCATCGTCTGCCAGCAGTGTGGCAACGGGGCTCTTGTGTGGCTTGCTCATGGTGTCCTCGGGGTGGTGGATCGCAGTGTCCGGAACTCGAAGTCGTCATCCTCATCGCCCAGGCCGGCGAGGAGGTTGGGCAACGAGGGTGGCGCGAGAGGCGGCGGGATCGGCCGCACTGGCGCGGGTGTAGCGGTCGGTGCTGGCGGCAATGGAGCGGCGACCATCCATCCCTTGGCGCGCCGGACCTCGAACCAGGTCTTGCGGGCACGCTCAGCAGTCGGCGGCTTGCCAGCGCCGTCTGTGAGACCGTGCGTGGTCATGGCGTCAGCGACGGAGTCCCAGGATGGACTGCTGTCGTTCAGCAGACGCTGAAAGCCATCGGCGTGCTCGTACAGCCAGCGGTAGAGCGTCGAGTGCCGGCCTCTCCCGCCTGCACCTGGTTTCAGGCGCTTCGATATCGCGCGCAGTTCATGATCGGTCATGCGCCACGGATAGCGCGTCCGGATTCGCCTGTGTTCGTCTGAGATTTTTTCTTCCGCCAGGAAAAAATCGTGCGTCCGGCCATCGTCCGGACAAACCCGGCTACCGTCCGGGTTCCGCCGATTGGGCGGTTACGAAAGACAATTGCATCCATGATGCGGGAGACCGGGACAATGCGGACAAGAAACATTCACAAGCGGGTGATCAGTTATGGATACTGACGCCCGGCTGGCGCGCATTGAGGCGCGACAGGAAGCCTTGGTTGGTGCCATTCACGGCCTGACTAATGTCATGGAGCAGACGCGCGACCTCGTCACGGAACTCATGGCATGGCTGCAGGAGCCGGCATCGTCGGAGTTGCCGGACCTGCTGAAGGCGCTGACGACGGCGGTCGAGGCGCAGGGCGAGACGATCACCACGCTGCACGGCCTGCTGGTGAAGCTGCCGGCGCAGATTGCGCGGACAGTGGCGGCTGGCGACGTTGCATAGCTTCGTATGTTCGCTTCATGTTCTCATCCTGCAGGCCGCTTTGAGGCGGGGGATGAACGAAGCGACGGGTGGTTTCTAAGTGCT
>JAFEFW010000261.1 GCA_018240405.1 Pseudomonadota bacterium | reverse complement strand
ATCGTGAAAACCGCTCGTCGCGGGCGGTTCGGACGAAGCACGACACCGCCGGCCGCGCCCCGTCGTCTGGGCGCGGCGGAGGCCGGTTGTGTACACCGTGCGGGTTTCTCAAAGCGCATGGCTGCATTCATCGACAGGCGATCGGGGCGCGTTGTCCGCCATGGGCTTCGCGCGCGCGGCGGCGCCAATAGCGCGACGCGCTATTCGCCTTCGCGAAATGTAAGTCCGTTGGCCGTATGCCCTGGCAATGCGCTGGTATTCCGCAGGCGCTGAGTGCCTACGGTGCCCGGTGCTCGGTCTCGTCGAAAATGCTCAGCGATTCGAGGCGTGTATACAGAAGAACAAGCAGGTCGTTGGCAACGCTGCGACGGCTGTCCTCGGGTATACCGGCAAGTATTGTCATGGCAATACCTTCCACCAAGGCGCCAGCAAGGATATGCGGGTCGGCTTTTTCTTGCACTGCTTGCTTAACAGCGTTCGATACTGCCTGCGTCGCATTCAGTGTTGCCGAAGTCGTTCGTTCCACACTGTCGAGCATTGCGTCCAGTGCGGTAAAGGTCTTAGGGGAGAGTGACATGGTGTGTCAGCCATCAGGAAGTAATGACAGGATAGGCTGTTTTTTCGTAAGTTGCCAGTCTAATTACATTCAAATTGTACCTAAAAAGATACGGGCGGCGTATACAAGCTCTTTGGCTCGCTCCACAGTGTATGCAAAGTCATCGAGCTGCTACCATTGGTATTCATCGGCGCTTACGGTCAGCGGAGCAACCATGTCGCATGCCACGCGCATCAACACCTAAACAGCGCAAACAAGCCATCGACGCTCCCGAGCAGGGCCATGCGGCAACGCGCCAGGGATTGCAGCCGGCCTGCAGGCTGGTAGCTCCGCAGCGCCCTGGCTTGAATGCCGGAGTATGTTGAACGACGATACGGCATGCCGCGAATCGCCAGGCGACAACGTTGAGTTTTGACAGCCGACCGTCACTATGGCGGCGGGTGCTGCTGGGCAACGGAGCCGGCTTCTGGCGACGTCCGGCAGTGCTGGTGTTGGCGCTGATCGGGCTGGTCGTCCTTGTCGGGAATCGAGCTGGCCTGCCTGTGCCGTGGTCCTGGCCAGATGTGATGGACAAGAGGCCCGGCAGACCGGCCTCAACCCTCGACGTCACCGGGCGGCCGCATGTCATTGATGGCGATACCTTAAGTCTGAACGGCCAAAAGATACGCCTGACCGGCATCGATGCGCCGGAGCGCGACCAGACCTGCCAGACGCCCTCCGGCGCCGCATGGGCCTGCGGACAGCAGGCGACCCAGGCGCTCAGCGAACGCATCGGTTGGTCGTCGATCCGTTGTGATGTCCGCGGACACGACCGATACGGCCGCGCGATCGGCACCTGTTTCCAGGGGGAGCAGGACCTCAACCGCTGGATGGTCGCCAATGGCTGGGCCGTCGCCTATCGCCAGTATTCGACCGACTATGTGGCCGACGAAGCACGCGCGCGGCGCACCCGGGCAGGGATGTGGAGCGGCACGTTCACGATGCCATCCGAATGGCGGAAGGCGCGGCGGGAGGCCTCCGCAGCCGACAGCCGCGTCTATCGTTAGGCCCGCTGCGCGCCTAGCCGAGGGCCGGCTTGTTGACCAGGAGCGCGGCGCCGACCATCGTGAACCGTCGCGCTATCCGCCCCGGATATCAGGAGGTCCACATGGCGAACGCCATTCCCGTTATCGATCTGACCGGTTTCATGTCCGAGGCCCCTGGAACGCTGCAGGCCACGGCACGTGCGATCCATGATGCGCTGACGCAGGTTGGTTTCTTCGTGATCACCGGCCACGGTATTCCGGCGGATCTGATCGCGCGAACCTTCGACGATGCGCGCCGTCTGCATGACCTGCCGATGTCCACGAAACTCGGCCTGAAACTAAACGAGCACAACAACGGCTACATGGCGATGGCGCGCTATGCGGTCTGGACGTCGGACGTCAACGCCAACGACAAGCCGGACCTGAACGAGGCATTCTTCATCAAGCGCGAGCGGGCGCCGGACCATCCGATGCGCCAGGCCAACCGCCGGTTTGCTGGTGCGAATGTCTGGCCGTCGGAAGCGGACCTGCCGGGTTTCAAGGCCAACATCCTGGAGTACCTCGCGGCGATGGAGGTTTTCACCAATCGCCTGCTGCGTGCCGTGGCGGTCTCGCTCGATCTGCCGCCGGCGTATTTCGAGCCGCATTTCGTCGACAACCAGGCCAATTTCCGGCTGTCGCACTATCCGCCCGTGAAGGCGGAAGCGAACCAGTTCGGCATTGCGCCGCATTCCGACGCCAACTTCATGACGTTCCTGCCGCAGTCGGAGGTGCCCGGACTGCAGGTGCGTACGCCGGATGGCACCTGGATGGATGTGCCTTCAATTCCCGGTTCTTTTGCCGTAAACTCGGGCGATACGCTGCGGCGCTGGAGCAACGCGCGCTTCCTGTCGACACCGCACAGAGCGCTGCCGCCGGTCGGACGGCACCGCTACGCCATCCCGTATTTCCTGGCGCCGCACCTTGATACGATGATCGAGTGCCTGCCCACGTGCACCGCGCCCGGCAACCCGCCGCGCTGGGAACCGATCACCTACGAAGCCTGGATCACCGCCTGGACCAACGCCAACTACGACCCGAAGCGGCAACAGGACGTGGCAGCCTGACCAACCTGGCGGCGGGCATGCTGCGCAGCGAGATCCATCGGAGCCGCGCGTCGCCCCACGTGACAGAGGCGTTGCCGGCGCTGCCTTAGCGCTTTCGACGAACGGCAAGGGCCGTAGCTCTGCTGCCTCGGGTGACCGGCGATGCCGGTCCGACCCGGCGCAGGGGTGGCGGTCGGGCGCCGATCACGCATTTCCACGGCGACATGTCGGGCGGCTGTGTGCATAAGCCGCCAATCCGGCACGGCGACGAGGGGCGGCGATGGACAACGGTGCACTGGTGCTGTTCAGCGGCGGGCAGGATAGCGCTACCTGCCTGGCGTGGGCGCTCGAGCGTTTCGCGCATGTCGAGACGCTGGGGTTTGACTACGGCCAGCGGCACCGCATCGAGCTTGCCTGCCGCGACAGGTTCAAGGCGGCTTTGGTGCGGGACTGTCCGACGCTGGCGGCCGGGCTTGGCGACGACCATTGTCTCGATCTCGCAGTGCTGGGTCAGCTATCCGACACCGCCCTGACGCGCACAGCCGAAATCCGGATGCGGGAAGACGGGCTGCCAAACACGTTCGTGCCGGGCCGCAATCTTGTCTTCCTTACCTTCGCCGCGGCACTGGCGTATCGCCGCGGACTGCGCCACATCGTCGCCGGCATGTGCGAGACCGACTACTCGGGCTACCCGGACTGTCGCGATGACACGATCAAGGCCATGCAGGTGGCGTTGAACCTGGGGATGGAGCGCCGCTTCGTACTGCACACGCCGCTGATGCGGCGGGACAAGGCGGCAACATGGCGTCTGGCGGAGCGTCTCGGCGGGCAGCGCCTGGTCGAGGATATTCTGGAAGAGACGCATTCCTGCTACCTCGGCGACCGGTCAGAGCGTCACGCCTGGGGCTATGGCTGCGGCACGTGCCCGGCCTGTAATCTGCGCCGCAAGGGGTGGGAGGAATACTTGGGCCAGGACACGGCGCGCACGTGACCTGGAGCGCCTGCCCAAGCGGCAGGATCAGCGAAGCTGCGTGCCATCTGTGGAGGCTGTGATGGCGGATGAGGCCTGGGTCTGGTGGGTCCGGCGCCGCCATAGACGGCCGGTCATGGCCATGAGCAGCCAGACCAGGATCCTGAACACGACGATGGCGAGTGTGATCTGCACCCACAGCCCGAAATTGCCGAGCGTTGCCTCGATGCGGTCGCCCCAGGGATAGGGCAGGGCGGCGCAGGCCCGCTCGATCCCCCGCTCCGTCGCCCGCTTCCACCATGTCAGCCACTCGGGCCGGTCGATCCAGGCGTAGGCGTAGGCGGCAAGGACAGCGGCCGCGGTCCATAGCCGGAAGATCTGGGTGCGCAGCCACGCCCATAAACTGCCTGAGGGACGGTACAAGCCTGAACGGTCCTTGATTTACTTCGGTCGCACTCGTGAGGGGCGTGGTCGTTGATCACGCGACGCCAGTTGGGTGGAACGACGACAATGCGCTGCGGTTGCCGCGTCACGTGGCGTGACAAAGGGCTGTGCAGGGTTCAACCGGAAATGGTCGGAGCGGCGGGATTCGAACCCACGACCCCCAGTCCCCCAGACTGATGCGCTACCAGACTGCGCTACGCTCCGACCGGCGGGGAGCGCCCGTGTAGCAGCCCCGCCCGCCGGCCGCAATGCGGACCACGTCGCTGGTTGGCGTTTCCCACGGATTTGCCCACATTCCCCCCATGATTGCTTTCGCCGACCTGCTGGAGCGACTGGTTTTCACCCCCTCCCGCAACGCCAAGATCGCGCTGTTGCAGCGCTACTTCGCCACGCAGCCGGACCCGGACCGCGGCTTCGGCCTCGCCGCCATCACCGGTGAACTCAGTTTCACCGCCGCCAAGCCGAACCTCATCCGTGACCTTGCCGCCAGCCGGGTCGACCCGGTGCTGTTCGACTGGTCCTATGATTACGTGGGTGACCTGGCCGAGACGGTGGCGCTGATCTGGCCCGCGCAGGCGGAACATGGCGACCCGCCGGCACTGGTCGAGGTGGTGGAGGTCTTAGAGACAGCGGCGAAGGCTGAACTGCCGCGCATCGTCGCCGGCTGGCTGGACAGTATCGACGCCTCCTCCCGGTTGGCGCTGCTGAAGCTGATCACCGGCGGCCTGCGCGTCGGTGCCTCCGCCCGCCTGGCCAAGATCGCGCTGGCCGAGATGGGCAGTGTCAGTCCCGACGATGTTGAGGAGGTTTGGCACGGCCTGGCGCCACCGTACCGTCCGCTCTTCGACTGGCTGGAGGGTAGGGCGCCGAAGCCGGATCCGGCCGACCAGCCGGTATTCCGGCCGCCTATGCTGGCGCACCCGCTGGAAGCCGCCGACCTTGCCGCCCTGCAGCCCGAGGACTGGCGCGCCGAGTGGAAGTGGGACGGCATCCGCGTGCAGGTCGTCGCCACGGCCGGTGGCCGCCGCCTGTTCTCCCGTGGCGCGGACGACATCTCGGGTGCCTTCCCGGAAATCGTTGAGGCAATGGATTTTCATGCCGTGCTGGACGGCGAACTCCTGGTCCTGCGCGATGGGGTGGTCGCGCCGTTTGCCGATTTGCAGCAGCGGCTTAACCGCAAGGCAGTGACCGGGAAGATGATGCAGCAATTCCCGGTCGGCGTGCGCGTCTATGACCTGCTGTTCGA
>JAFEFW010000260.1 GCA_018240405.1 Pseudomonadota bacterium | reverse complement strand
GCTGGGTGTCCTGGCCGTGCGAGTGATGCTCCCGCAGGCCGGCGTTGGTGGTGATGCGGTCGCCGAGGAATTCCCTAGCGGCTTCGATAACGGTCTGGACGGACATGGGCGCTGGCCTGGGGCTGGGACGTGTGGGGCGGAGGATTGGGCCGGGATTTGGATTTGGGCAAGGGTGGGGGTTTAAGCGGCGACGCCGAACAAGCTACAGGCGCCGCACCCTTGTCGAGCCTTCCTCGCGTCCCGTCGTGCGATTGCAGAGTTCCGCGGCCTGCGCACCAGCGCGACCGTCACTGCTGCGGCAATGTCGGCACGCTCCGGTGCCGCCCCTGAACGTTTTGCAGAATGGTTCCGACGCGGGTTGCCAGGACGATTCGTGTCAAGAAAGCAACCAGGGTTCCCAGCACCAGCGACGAGGATGTAATGGGCTGCAACCATCCCATGGCTGGGTCGCGGAATTGCGGCAACGCTTCCGCTGCAAGTCCGGCAATGACGCTCAGGCCGATCACGATTGTAGCTTTCTGGTCGATGGGCGCGCTGAGGATAGATTGAAGGCCGTTCACCATTACGAAGGACCCGGTATAGAGCGCCAGTGCACCCACCACCGGACGTGGCATCAGCGCCAGGCACATGGCGGCCCCCGGGACGAGCGCCAGCACAGCGAATATCGCGGCGATCGCAAACGCGATCCGCCGGCTTGCCAGTCCCGTCGCCGCAGGAATAGCCACTGACGATGGCATCGTATTGACACCCAGCGTTCCGAATACGCCCGCCATCAGTGTGCCCAGTCCGTCCGCAACGACCCCTCGTCGCAGTACCTCGGCGTCCGGCGTCGTACGCTCCGTGTCATTCAGCTTCTGACAAAGCCCTATCAGCCCGACGGTCTTGACGGTCGCCGCTATGGCCGCAATCGCAAACGGCAGAGCCAAATAAAAGTCAAACGACCAGGAGATATGCCCGAACGAGGGCAGGGAAACCCAGCCGATCCCCTCCAACGCTTTGGCCGTCGTCGGACGCCACAGCCCGGTCGCGTAGGAAATGCCGTAGCCAACCAGAATGCCGATCAGCGGGCTCAACATGCGCAACGCACCCTTGCCCCATACGGTGCAGCCCACCGCCGTGCACAAAGTCGCTACTGAAACAACCAAGGCCAGGTGTTCGACAGCCTGTCGGCCGGGCGCCGGCAGGAACGTATAGCGCATACCGATAAGACCTACCGTCACGCCAATCAGGAACACCACGATACCGGCGATTTCAGGGGGCATGATGTTACGCCTCCGCACCAGGGGGCTGATTATCAGCTGGAAGACTCCAGCGAACGCCGTCATGCCGAACAGCAGGGCAAGCCCGCCCGCCTTGGTTGCCGCCAGCGACGGGCCAAGGTAGTTGGCGCTTAGCACCGCTGGCCCCAGATAGCCGCTGCCGACCGGTCCGCGCGGCAAAGCCTGCAATAGCGCGGCCAACCCCAACGCCAGCATGGAGGCCGAAATCATTGCTGCTGTGACGGCCGGCGAAAGATCGGACTCTGCGGACAACACGAGCAAATAAACAAGATAAACATTGATCAGGCCTACCCATTGCAACCCGGCCAATATCACCAGAGATGCCGGCGGGCGGTCATCCACGCCGTGAATCATGCCTGGCGGAAGCCGCCCTTGCAGCGGGGGCCGCGCCTCGAAGCCGAAGCTAGCCACTTTAGGCGACACCTTGGTCTTCATACTACATTCCCCAGCCAGACGTTTCTTGGAGCGACACCAGTACAGTGGTGTTGTCAGGCGTGCATAAGGACGGTCGTGCCCCACGAGAGCTCATCCAACCCTCCTGTGGCCGATAGCGGTGGCTAACGCCGGACCAGGCGCTCGCCGAACGATCCGAACGATGCCCTTCATCAGAAATGGCAGCAGGTAGTGCGGAATGATCGTCAGGCTGATGAAGACCAGGCCGTGCCGGTCGAGGTCGGCGCCGACGGCAGCGAACACAAAGCCCAGGTTGCGCGTGGCGTTCGAGAACATACCGGCAAGGCCCTCGCGCCAGCCGAATGGCAATGACATGAGCCAGCCCGCAAGCATCGAGCAACCGAAGACCACGTAGGTCGTTCCCGACAGCCAGACGATATGGTCCAGATCCTCCAAGCCCAGCCGCAGGCCCATTCCCATCGCCGCGGAAATGAACGACAGGGCGATAATGACGAGGCCGCGGAATTGCAGGCGCAGGGCCGTCACACGCTCAGGCCAGACGGATCGAAGGACAAATGCCATGGTCGCCGGCAACAGCGCCAGTACCGCGGCCCGCTCGGCGAGCAGCAGTGGCGAAACCTGCAACGCGTCACCGGAGACGACATGCACAACGAGCGGCATGGCCAGAGGCGCCAATATGACGGTGACGAGTGCAGCGAGCGTCGGCCCCCGGTCGGGCAGATCAAGGATCGCAGCGTAGGCGCCGGCAACCTGTGCAATCGGGGTCGCTGCGACCAGTACCATGGCAAGCTGCAGATCGAGCGGCAGGCGCATAAGCTGCCCGGCCGCGTAGGCAAAGACGGGCGCCAGTAGGGTCGCGGCAAGCGTTAACGAAACGGTCGGACCCATGTCGGGCTTTGACGGATTCCCAGGCGACATGGTCAGGATGCCAAAGAAGACAATGCAAAACGCAGAGTATCGAATTCCCAGCATCCCGAACTCACCGGCCTGCGGTATGATCAGACCGACAATGACAAAAACCGGCGGAATCCAGATGCCATTCCTGGCAATCAAAGGTAGCATGGTCGCCTCTCTCGAAGTGCGGAGATGAGTCACATGGTCCACTTCACGCCGTATTGCGTCGTATATTCTGTTCCTGGCTCAACATGATCGTGAGTGCTGCACGTCCGGTCAGAATCCCAACAGCGTCCACAGACCGTTTCGTATGAGTACAAAGGGTGCTTCAATACAGATCCCTCCCGTCAGGTCGTCGAACGCGGCAACGATCGGGCGCTGTCGCCGGCTTGAGCCATGGCGACCATCTCGATTCAGCGCGCGCAGGTCTGACCTCGGCCACCGTCGATTGAATACGTCGCGCCGGTGATCCACGATGCCCGATCCGACGCAAGAAAGAGCACAAGGTCCGCCACCTCTTCGGCAGTCCCGACTCGTCCGAGCGGATGGGTTCCTTTCGAGTGCTCGAGGAAGGCGTCGTAGCGGTCCTCGTCCATCCCGCCCCGCCTGTGTATTTCGGTCCTGGTGACACCCGGGTTCACGGCGTTGACACGGATCCCCTTCGGCGCCAGCTCGAGCGCGGCGCAGCGCGTCAACTGATCGACACCGGCCTTCGAGACGCAGTACGCCAGCACACCCTTGAACGCACGCAGGCCGTTCACGCTCGAGACATTGACGATATTGCCCGGTCGTTTCTCCAACGCCGGAGCGCACAGGTTCATCAGGTGAAAGACCGATCGCAGGTTGATGTTAATCGTCGCATCCCAGTCATCGAGCGAGGTGGTTTCGACGGTCCCCTCCGAAATGACGCCCGCAGCACAAACCAAAACATCCAGGCCGTCGAAGGTCTCTGCAACTCGCTCTACCGCTCTGCGTGCGTCTGCCTCGTTGGTGACGTCGGCGCGGATCTCCAACGCCTCGCCACCTGCCTCGCGAGCAGCCGCGGCCACCTCCCGCAGCCGTCGCTCGTTTCGGCCGACGAGCGCGACATGCGCGCCCTCGCGCGCGAACCGCAACGCCGTAGCCATTCCAATACCGGAAGTAGCGCCCGTAACGAGCGCCGATCTGCCTTCCAGTTCACGTGTCATGATGCCTCCAGTGATATCATTAATGATGGATCGACGGACTGCGCTGCTCGATTCGTGCTTTTTGTGACCATTCGGGGCCCATATCTCGTACGCGGACTCTGGCTCGGAAGTAAGCCCCACAATGCGTGCTGTTGGAGTCTCCAAGGTTCGGAGCTATGCGATCAAGATCAGCAGTGCGATCTTGACTGTATTGGTGAATGGACGGCTGATAACTGAAATGTTTCACATGCGTGTTCGAGCGCACAACGGTCGGCCAGATAGTGATTGCCAGCTCGCAATGCTCGCGCCGCTGAAATGGCGCTTCATCCTGCGGCCGTGTCATCGTAGTACGCCGTGTAGGAGAGAGGGGTCGCTCCGACCGCACAAGGCAGCCGAGAAATCGCTCGCCTGGCCGTTCACATATGCGCATCCAGACCCACGTGTCGCATCACAACCTACCGGCTGGAGCACTCGGCGTTCTATTGATATATGGTAACGGCCGCATGCGACCAGTGGCATCGCAATCATCGACTCAGGACATAGTACGGGTTGTGTTAGCGAAATGAGACGGGATCCGTGTCGTTCTGGATGCAGAGAAAATAGCGGGCGGGTATCATGCACCGCTTGTCTTATGAGGCACATCATAGGGCGCGTGGTATTGACAGCCATAACACCGCGGGCAAGATCCGCTTTCACGTCACGCACAGACGGAAATCCCAACACTTACTTGATTACGAGCGAATCGCCGATGGTCTTGTACTTCCTGCGCTGTTCAACGCTTTCGATGCATCACCAATATGCCGATGGTCTCGGTACGAACGAGTCGGAACTGGTACTTCTCTCTGCCAGCGATACGCCCACACTGGCTGGAGGAGGCGCAAAAAGTCCTGAAGGAATTCTAAAATAATTGTTAAATTCGTGAGGGGAGCCTCGGCGTGACCGAATGATCAGCCGCTATCTGGGGCCGTTTCGGTTAGATGAGCAGGACGGCATTCTATATAAGGACGGTCAGCCGACTGCGCTTGGACGCCGCGCAACCGCGGTGCTGCGATACCTGATTGATCGTCAAGGATTGGTCGTCAACAAGGACCGGCTGATAGCGGCGGTTTGGCCCGGCCTCTCGGTGGAGGAGAACAATCTAACCGTGCAGATTGCGACATTACGTCGCGTCCTCGGCACTGTGCCCGGCGGCGAAGCCTGGATCAAAACGCTCCCACGCCGCGGCTATCAATATGTTGGCCCGCTCTCGGATGAACCGGTCAATAACCAGACGGCGTTGCCGGAACAAGCCGCTTCCGGCACGCCCGAACGCCGACCAGTCACAGCCTTGCTGTGCGAAATGATTTTCAGCGGGGTTGACGCTGACACCCTCGATCTTGATGACCTGCGTGACGCGGTCCGTGCGTTCAGCGGCCGCGTGCATGAAATCGTCCAGAGATACCATGGGCTCCCCGTCCGGCACCTGGGAAGCAGGGTCCTCGTATTGTTTGGCTATCCGGTGACCCGTGAGCGCGATGCCGAACAGGCCGTCAGAGCCGCACTGGAGATCTGCGCGGCGGAGGGAGAACCGAGACC
>JAFEFW010000025.1 GCA_018240405.1 Pseudomonadota bacterium | reverse complement strand
GGTCCGGCGAGCGCCGGCAGTGTCCCCGGCAGGTCGGGATCGAGGTTCGACGGCGGCGCTGCCAGCCCGCCCATCTGCCCGCCGGGCGAGATGACGTTTGAGCCGAACGGCGTGCTCTGGATGACCGTCGGCGGGCCACCTGGCGGTATGATCGTGGTGCAGGCGGCCGACGCCAGTAGCGCACCAGCCGCGGCAATCATCGGAATCACACGCTGCAACGTCATCGTCAGCAACCTCCCGTCAGCAGGGTGATCATGCCGGACCCATTGTGCAGCCGGTTGTGTCATGCAGTCAGGCCGCTCTCAAGTGCCGGGTGTGTCGCGGCTTGGCATCAAATCCCGGTCTTCGCCAGGCGGATGCGCCAAGTGCAGCCGGGCGGCTGGTTGGGGCCAGTTGAGCCGATACGGCCGCTGAACTGTGTGCCGTCGATGAACTCACCGATCAGCCAGTCGTTGCCGCTTTGCATCTGCAGGCCGTTGCCGGTGATCTCGCCGCTGAACTGCTGCCAGCGGACGTTAGTACCGGTGACGCGGAAGTTCGTGACTGTCTGGCGATCGCCCGTGCACCGACCACCGCCCGTATCCAGTGGTTCAATAACGCCGCTGTAGATGCCTGTGCGGTCACGGACCATCGAGGGCGTTACGCCCATCGGACTGGGATCGAGATTTGGCGGCGGAACAGCGTCGAGTCCGCCTGCCGGGCCGCTGGCCACACGGTTAGGCCCACCGATCACCAGCATCTCCGGCGTGCCCGTCTGGTCGCTGCCAGGCACCAGGGACGCATTGCACGCCGCGGCCCCGACCAGCAGCAGACAGATCCCAAACACACGCATCCCAGGCAGCGTCGTCATGGTCGCCTCCGACGATCCGGACCATCACCGATTCGTGTCGCCGGGGCTTCTCTCACGCCGCCGTGACGGCCTCAATAGCCAAGGGCATGCAGGAAATAGTGAATCGCCTGCCCCATCAGGCCCGGCGTCTGCACCGAGGCGAAATGTCCGGTGTTCAGCTCCAGGAACTGCGCACCGTGCACTCGCTCCGACATGGGCTGGATCACCGCCGGCGGACGCAGGCTGTCGTGCCGGCCGGCGGTGAACAACGCCGGACACGCAATGCGCGGCAGCTCGTGCTCGATGTTCTCCCTCGCCAGCATGCGGTTGATGGCAGCAAAACTCTGTGGATCGTTTGCCAGCCAGCGCGCCCGGAATTGCGCAAAGACGGCGTCATCCAGGCGCACCACCGGTGGGTAGGACGCGGCCAGGCTGGTCTCCACCACCGACCGCATGCCGCCGGCTTCGACCGACGCGGCGCGGTCCAGCGTCGCCTGCCGCCGGTCGTCGCCGACGCCCATCGCCGGCCCGTGCAGCACCAGCGCGGCGGCGCGGTGCGGGTAGCGGACGGCGAAATGCGCGGCAATGGCGCCACCCACGGCAATGCCAGCGAGTGCGACTTTCTCCGTATGCCCGGTGGCATCCAGCAGCCCGGCCACATCATCCGCCATCTGGTCCCAGGTGACGCTGCCGCCGATCTTCTCCGACAGCCCGGCACCGCGCGTATCATATCGCAGCACCCGACGGCTGTTGTTTAGCGCGCCCAGGGTGCGGTCCCAGCTATCCAGCGTGCCGCCCATCTCATGGATCAGCACCAGCGTGGTCGGCCCCTCGCCGGATTCTTCCCAGCGCAGGCTGGTGCCGTTGACTTCGATCCAGTTCATGGCAAACGTCCCCTCCTGATTTTGACCCGCAGGATAGACTGCGCTCCCCGCCGCGTGAAGGCACGCTTCCGGAACGTCCAGCCCTTAAGGCCCGCCATGACCCAGACAATGATCCTGCACTGGTCGCCACGCTCGCCCTACGTGCGCAAGGTGATGATCGCACTGCATGAGCTTGGGCTGCAGGACCGCGTGCAGATCGTGCGGACTGTCACCGGCGGCACGACACCCCATTGGGAGCTGATGAAGATCAACCCGGTCGGCAAGATTCCCACGTTGGAACTGCCGGACGGCACAGCGATCTACGACTCGCCGGTGATCCTGGAATATCTCGATACGCTGCATGACGGGCCCAAGCTGTTCCCCGCCGCCTGGCCGGAACGCCTCGTCGCGCTGCGCCGCCATGCGCTTGGCCAGGGGATGCTGGACAACGCCCTGCCGCTGCTGGCCGAGGGGTTTCGCCCAGCGGAGAAACAAAGCGAGCCGCACAAGGAATTGTGGCGTGCCAAGTTGCGGGCCTGTGTCGAGGCGCTGGAACAGGAGGCGGACGATCTTGCAGCTGGCGCGTTCACCGTCGGCCACCTGACCATTGGTGTGGCGCTGGGATACCTGGATTTCCGCTTTGCCGACCTACGCTGGCGCGAAGGTCATCCCAGGCTCGCAGCGTGGCACGAGGCCTTTAACACGCGACCCGCGGTGCAGGCGAACATGCCGGTCGACGACCGGTAGCCGCCGTTCGCTGTCCAAGCTTTAATGCAACTGTGCCCGTCGGCTGCCCGTTGGGCGGCGCATGTCGACACTGTCAAAGTTCTCAAACAACCTGAGCAATGGCTTCCAGGCCGCCACGCAACCTGCGGACGCCCCGCAGCCAAGCTCTGACACCACCACCATCCCGTCCGCCGCGCTTGGCACCACCCTGACCCCGGCGTTCATCGGCACCGACGTCGTCGCCCCGCCGCCGGGCGGGTTCTCCAACATCTATGCGTTCGGCGACAGCCTGTCGGATACGGGTAATGCCTGGATCGGCACGGCACGGGTGGTGCCGAATGGGGACCTCTACAGCAATGGCCGCTTTTCCAACGGCCCTGTCTGGGTAGAGGACCTTGCCAAGGACCTCGGCTTGCCGGCGCCCGGGCCCAGCGTCACCGGCGGCACCGACTATGCGTATGGCGGCGCGCAGACGGGCGCGACGAGCGCGCACGCGCTGAACCCCACTGATCTGCCGGGGCAGTTAGGGCAATTCGTCGCCAGCACGCCGAACCCGTCGCCAAACGCCCTGTATACCGTTTGGGCCGGCTCCAATGACGTGCTGACGATCGCCAATTCGACGCAGACACCGGATCAGCAGGCCGCCTCAATACAGCAAGCGGTCGGCAATGAAGCGGCCTTCGTCCAGGGGCTGGTGGACCATGGCGCCAAGAACATCGTGGTCATGGGCGTGCCGGACCTTGGAACGATACCGTATGAACGCGACCGGCCGGCGAACGTGGCTGCAGCGAGCGACCTGGCGGAGCAATATAACAGCCAGCTTGGGGGCATTTTGCAGGCGATCATGCAGGCCCATCCGGTTTCGATCGACCTGATCAACACGTATGGACTGCTGGATAATGCCATTACCAATCCCAGCGCTTACGGGCTAACGAACGTCACCGACCCGGTGTGGAGCGGCAACCTGACAGACAAGAACAGCGGCACCTTCGCGGCCACGGGTGCGGACCAGGGCGGCTACCTGTTCTATGACCACATGCATCCCACGGCGACCGGCCACGCGCTACTAGCCGATGCGGTGACGTACCAGCTCACCGGCACCGCCTGATGGTGTTGGGCGGCAGACTGCGCCAGTCGGCGCAGTCTGCCGCTAACGGATTAGGGCCAGGGCCGGCGCCAACTGTCGATCACAGTTGGGCCTGACGGTCAGACGGCCGCATCCACCAGCGCGACCCCCGACGGCGATGTCATTCGCACATGCAGCGGCATGTTGAACCGCCAGGCTGCGCCGAGGTCGCCGGCGATATCCCAGTCGGCTGGTGGCGTAACGCTGCCAAGGTTGTCGGTGACGACATTACCGCGGCCGATCGTCGTCGTGCCGTAAGGGTAGAACAGGCGGCAGTAGGCGCTGGCCGCGCTCAGGTTCTGTGCCAGGGTTATTTGCAGTTGTGTGGCATTAAGGCGGACACAGGCGGTGGCCGGAACGATCGTGCCCGGCATCGCCGCAATGCCGCCGTCCATCACCGCCCAGCCAAGACCTGCGGCTGCCGGCCCGGGCGGCACAATCAGGTCGTTGCCGCCATCATGCGTCACCGTGACGATCAGCGTGTTGTTGGTCCTCCGGTAGACGTGGCTGACCACCGGACCACCGGTGACGGGCACACCGGCGGGCAGGATGCCGATCGTATCGCCACCGGAGGCTGCCAGCACCGCGCGCGCCACCAGGGGGGCGGCGAGCCGCCCGAAGCGGAGATTATCCACCGCATCCCGGTGCAGCGAGTCGCCGCCCGTCCAGCTACCGTTGGCCGTCAGCGTCGCGCCGCGTGGCAGGCTGTCGGCGGTCTGCGGCAACACGACCGCAACGTTCAGCGTCGGGTCGGTTACCATCTCGGCCACCACTTCGCGCTGCATCTGCATGCCTGGGTCGTTGCTGCCATATGCAAACGGGATCGCCGACCACCAAACCAGCGGCAGGCTGGCGGCCGACCGCGCCAGCATGCCACGCTCCAGTGCCAGCAGGCGGCGTGCGGCCGCGGCATAGGTCGCTTTCTCGCTGTATTGCCGCGTGCTGTCTGTCTCCGACCAAGGCCAGAACAGCACTGCGATGTCGCCGGCGTCGGCCGTGGTTCCCAGCAGGTAGTTCCGCAAGGCCTGCCCGTCGGCGCCGAGTGTCCAAGTTGACGGGTCGCTACCGTCATTTGGGTTCGTGAGGAACGAGCCCGGGAACCCCAGGGCCGGCACCGGATAGATGCCCTGGCCGCCGATGCACGTGGCGGACGGTGGATAGCCGTAGGAGCCGACTACGCCATAGGCCAGTGCTCCCAGATGCCAGGCCACGCCCTGCGCGAGCAGGTGCCACGCGCCGTCATTTAGCGCATTGCCGGCGTTGGACTGGCCGGACACCAGGATCTGAACGCCGCGGCGCGGGCCGAGATACCAGCGCGTCTGATAGGCGGTGATTGCGGCGATCCCGCTGGCATCAACCGCCTGGGGCCAGAAGGCCGCCTCATGGAACCAGCACTCGGCGCCACCTTGCGCGGCACCAGTGTGCAGGAGCAGCAGCGGCGCCGACAGCGCGGCGGCGAGCGGGTTCGGCGCCCCGCCCGCGACCTGCGTGCCGTCCAGCCACACGTCCATGCCGGCGCCTGGCCGGTTGCGCAGGACGACGGCATGCGAGTGACGGCGCGTCAGCGCGCTGCTCAGCACGGTCTGCTGTGCGCCAGGGAACAGCAGCAGGCGCGTGCCGCCGGCATTCTCGGCAGCCAGTACCGTCGTGCCGCCGATGCTGACCAGCGCGCTGGCTATCGCACCCCCTTGCCGCCAGTTCGGCCGGGACCAGACCAGGAAGAGGGTCCAGGCTGAACCGGCTCCGAGGTTGAATGCGCTGCTCATCAAGCCCTGGTCCGGGTCCATCAGCGGCAACTGCTTGCCGGGCCCGGGCAGGGAGGGTGGCGTTATGGTGTTGCGTCCAACGCCACCGAGCAGGCCGTTCAAGCGGGGAGTCGCCAGCGGAGCAAGGGCGTTCGAAGCAGCGTGCCAAACGCCGAGGATCCGCCCGCTGCCGGACTTGTCAGCCACGGCCGCAACAGCATTTCCAAACGCGGAAAGCGGCGCTCCGGACGCATCCAGCAGGCCAGTGGGCGTTGCGGCATCCCACCATGCAGCCAGTCCGGGTATGCCAGCGAGACCATTGCCCAGCGGCAGTGTGGGCGTGGACGCAAGCGGTGCGGCGAGCATGGGCCGCCCCGGCGCAGCCAGAATGGTGTGATTGCCGGACCGGATAATGCTCATGCAAGTGGGTTCCTGAAATAAAGCGCGCGCGGCGCAGCCGCATAATGTTCGCTAAATGTTCCTTCCGTTCGCTTGTGCAAGGGCTGAGGCAGCGATCAGGGCAAAAAAGAACGGCTCCGCGCGATCTGCGGAGCCGCTCCCGGCGGATTATCTATGTAGTACAACAGGGCCGTGGTGGCCGCGGCCTGAAATCAGCCCTGCAGCACCTTCACCATCGTGCTGCCCAAGGCCGCGGGACTGTCGGCGACATGGATGCCGGCGCTGCGCATGGCGTCCATCTTCGCCGCGGCAGTGTCCTTGCCGCCACTGATGACCGCGCCAGCATGGCCCATCCGGCGGCCGGGCGGTGCGGTGGCGCCGGCGATGAAGCCGACGGTGGGCTTCTTCACACTGTTCTTCGCCAGGAATTCTGCGGCGTCGATCTCGCTCTGGCCGCCGATTTCGCCGATCATGATGATCTGCTTGGTTTCGGGGTCAGCCAGGAACATCTCCAGCACCTCGATGAAGTCGGTGCCCTTCACCGGATCCCCGCCGATGCCCACGCAGGACGTCTGGCCGAGGCCCGTGGCGGTGGTCTGTGCCACCGCCTCATAGGTCAGCGTGCCCGACCGCGAGACGATGCCGACGCTGCCGCGCTTGTGGATGTGCCCCGGCATGATACCGATCTTGCACTCGTCCGGCGTGATCACGCCGGGGCAATTCGGCCCGATCAGGCGTGACTTCGACCCGGACAGCGCGCGCTTCACCCGCACCATGTCGAGCACCGGGATGCCCTCGGTGATGCAGACGATCAGTGGGAATTCGGCGTCGATCGCCTCGAGGATGGCGTCGGCGGCAAACGGCGGCGGAACGTAGATCACCGACGCATCGGCCCCGGTCTTGTCCCGGCATTCAGCGACGGTATCGAATACCGGCAGGTTCAGGTGCGTGGTTCCGCCCTTGCCGGGGGTGACACCGCCGACCATCTTCGTGCCGTAGGCGATCGCCTGTTCCGAGTGATAGGTACCCTGCAGGCCGGTAAAGCCCTGGCAGATGACCTTGGTGTCCTTGTTGACCAGAACGGACATCTTATGCGGCCTCCTTCACGGCCTTGACGATCTTTTCGGCCGCGTCCGCCAGGTTGTCGGCAGAAACGATGGGCAGGCCGGACTTGGCGAGAATTTCCTTGCCCAGATCCACATTGGTGCCGGCGAGCCGGACCACCAGCGGCACGGACAACTGCACGTCCCGGGCGGCGGAAACGACGCCCTCGGCGATGATGTCGCAGCGCATGATGCCGCCGAAGATGTTGATCAGGATGCCTTCGACATTCGGGTCCGACAGGATGATCTTGAACGCCGCCGTCACCTTCTCCTTCGTCGCTGACCCGCCGACGTCGAGGAAGTTGGCCGGCGCCATGCCGTACAGCTTGACGATGTCCATCGTCGCCATCGCTAAGCCGGCGCCGTTGACCATGCAGCCGATATTGCCGTCCAGCGCGACGTAGTTCAGGTCGAACTTCGCCGCCTCAAGCTCCTTCGGGTCCTCTTCGGTCTCGTCGCGCAGCTTCTCCAGGTCCGGATGACGGAACAGCGCGTTGTCATCGAAGGAGACCTTGGCATCCAGCGCGACGACATCCCCGGCGCCGGTCACCACCAGCGGGTTGATCTCGATGATGGCGCAATCCAGTGCCAGGAATGCGTTGTAGAGCGCGGCGACGAACTTGCCGAAGGCGGAAGCCTGCTTGCCGGTCAGACCCAGCCCGCTGGCGAGTTTGCGGCCATGAAATCCGGAGATGCCGGAGGCCGGGTCAACCGCGACGCGCAGGATCTTCTCGGGATGGGTCGCCGCCACTTCCTCGACTTCCATGCCGCCTTCGGTCGAGGCGACGATGGTGACGCGGCCAGTAATACGGTCGACCAGCAGCGAGAGGTAAAGCTCCCGTGCGATGTCGCAGCCAGCCTCGACATAGACGCGGCTGACCCGCTTGCCGGCGGTCCCCGTTTGCTTGGTTACCAGCGTGTGGCCGATCATCGCCTCGGCCGCTGCCTTTACCTCGGCGGCCGACTTCGCCAGCCGGACGCCGCCTTTGCCGTTCGGATCATCTGCGAAGCGGCCGGCACCCCGGCCGCCGGCGTGGATTTGGGATTTCACCACGTAGACCGGGCCGGGAAGCTTGGCCGCGGCGGCCTCGGCTTCCTCGGGCGTCCAGGCCACGTAGCCGTCCAGGACCGTCACGCCATAGCGTTTCAGCAACTCTTTGCCCTGGTATTCGTGGATGTTCATCGTGCAGCACCCTTGTTGTTGCTGGCGGCGTCCTGCCCGGAAGTGTGGTTATTGTGGGGCCACGCAAGCGCGTCACGGCCTGATTTGTCCGCGTCACCGGCAATCCTGGCGGACAGGCAACCCTTCCCGTCAGGGTTGGGTTCGGCCCGCCCCGCCACAAGTTTGCTTGCATGGTCGAGACGGTAGCAGTCTTGGCATGATTAATCGTGGATGGCCGGCGCACCCGGGACGAGCCCGGGTGCCCGGAAGCTGGCCATGACAGTAAGGCGGCGGTGCCCGCACTTTCAGACGTTCGAGCAGCGGCGACGGGCAGTGCCCTGATCTGACGGTGCGGCGCAGGGGCGGCCATTCTCAGGCCCGGAACTCAGCCAATCAGCTTGCGGGAGGCTTCAATCAGCTCCTTCACCGCGGCACAGGACTTGTCGAATGCCGCCTTCTCGGTCGCATTGAGCTCGATCTCGACAATCCGCTCAACGCCGCCGCCGCCGATGACCACCGGGACCCCGACATACAGGTCGTTGATGCCGTACTGGCCGGTCAGGTAAGCGGCGCAGGGCAGCACGCGCTTCTTGTCTTTCAGGTAAGCCTCGGCCATGGCGATGGCGGACGCCGCCGGCGCATAAAAGGCGGAGCCGCGCTCCAGCAGCTTGACGATCTCGCCGCCGCCATTGGCCGTGCGGTCACAGATCGCGTCGATCTTCGCCTGCGTCGACCAGCCCATCTTGATCAGGTCCGGCACCGGGATGCCGGCGACGGTGGAGTAGCGGGTCAGCGGCACCATGGTGTCGCCGTGGCCGCCGAGCACGAAGGCGGTGACGTCCTCCACCGAGACATTGAACTCCTGCGCCAGGAACAGGCGGAAGCGGGAGCTGTCGAGCACACCGGCCATGCCGACGACCTTATTGGCCGGCAGGCCCGACTTCTCTTTCATCACCCAGACCATCGCGTCGAGCGGGTTGGTGATGCAGATCACGAACGCGTCCGGACAGTTGGTCTTGATACCCTCGGCGACCTGGGCGATCACGCCGGCATTCTTGCCGATGAGGTCGTCGCGGCTCATGCCCGGGGTGCGTGGGAAGCCGGCGGTGACAATCACCACGTCGGCGCCCTTGATCGCGGCATAGTCCGATCCGCCGGTCATCAGCGCGTCGAACCCGTCGACCGGACCGGACTGCATGATGTCCAGCGCCTTGCCCGCCGCGACGCCGCCGAACACGTCGAACAGGACGACGTCGCCCAGCTCCTTCAGGCCGATCATATGGGCAAGCGTGCCGCCGATGTTGCCGGCGCCGATCAGCGCGATCTTGTTGCGGGCCATGAGCGTATCCTTCCGAGGGCGCAATGCGGCGCCAGATGGGTGAAACCTTGCCTGCCGGGCGGCTGCTCCAGCCAAAAGGCCCCAAATGCGGCCTTCGAGAAGCTGTCCGGACGGTCGCGGCTAGCTAGCCCATACCGTTTGAGGCGGCAAGCGGTTGCACCGCACCATACGTCCGCGCCGTAAGCGGGCGCATCCGTGAACTCACAGCAATGGCCTCAACGCGCCCTGTCGTGGCCGAAACCGGCCATGGACGGTGTCAGGTCACCCGATCCTGCAGAGCGCTGCCAGCAGATCCGACGCGGGCACGACGGGATCGGCCGCGGCGACCGAGGCATGCGCCGCGGCGGCATCCATTGGACCGGTTGCCAGATCGGCAGTCTGGACATTGCTGTTGCCGGTACTGCCAATGATCGTCGCGCCGGACGACGCCAAGGTCACCTGCAGGGGCGGCACATCGCCGCCCTTGAAGATCAGCGTGTCGACGATGTCATCGCCGTCATAGGCCGTCACCCGGACGGTTCCTGCCTCACTGGTCGTGCTGAGGCCGGTGATGTGCTGGCCGATGAACTCGATGCGATCGGTCGCGACGAAGCCGGTGATGGTTGCGGTGGCAGGTGTACCCGGCCCGATCGTCAAAGTGGCACCGGGGCCATCGAACACAATGGCTTCGGCACTGCCCGCCGGCATCGTGACGGCGTCATTGGCGGGCACATGAAGCGTTTTCGGATCAGCCATTCAATCCTCCCGCGACAAGCCGCAACCGGACGAAGTCTGTGGCGCCTACCGCCAGACGCAGCCTGATCCGGGCAACCGGCAATCTGGCTCAGGCCGTTTGGCCGCGGCCGCCCGATCCGGCAGCGCTTCACAAACTACTTGCGACGACGATTGTACTTACATCCGATAGTAGTTTGCAATGTAAAATTTGCAGTATCGGCCTTGTCTATGTAGTTTCGATAGTATTCAAAATATCGAAATTTAGTTTATTGACCGCACAACTGCCCGGCGCGCCACGCGCAACGCTACGCCGCGAGCATCCCTCGCGGCCGCGAAGTTTCTTGCGATCGAAACCGTTTGAGCGACCCACGGGCGGACCGGGGCACTCGACCGAACGTGGCGCAATCAATCGGGGCGGTGAATGCCCAGCCAGTCCAGGCTTTGCATCTCGTCGAGTCGCGAAGCCGTCCGCTCAAACATCCTGGCGTTCTCGCCACGCTGGTAAAGCTGGTCCGGCATCGCATCGGCCGACGCGATCAGCTTGACGTGCTGGTCGTAGAGCGAGTCAATCAGGGTGATGAACCGCCGCGCCTGATCGAAGTTGTCGGGCGAAAGGCGGGGGATGTCGTCCAATACGACAGTGTGGAACTTCGTCGCGATCGCCAGGTAGTCGCCGGCGCCAAGCGCAGTGTTGCACAGGAACTCGAAATCAAAACGGGCAACGCCATCGGCTGCCTGTTCCACGATCAGGTCGCGCCCCATGATCGTCAGGGTTACCGGGACCACCGGAGCGCCATCGGTCAGCGCGGCGAATATCTTGTCCATTTCGCGGCGGGAAAAATCATCGGCGGGCACGTGCCAGGCACGCACGCCGCGCGTCCGCTCGCGGCGATAGTCGCGGGCGCCGTCCATCACCAGCACCTCCACCCGCTGCTTCAGCAGCGCGATGAACGGCAGGAAGGCGTCGCGGCCCGGCTGGCCCTTGAACAGATTGTCCGGTTCGGTGTTCGAGGTCGCCACCACCACCACGCCGCGGTCGAACAGCGCCTGGAACAGACGGCCGAGGATCATCGCGTCGGCAATATCGTTGACCTGGAACTCGTCAAAACAGAGCAGCGCCGAGTCAGCGGCGATCGAGTCGGCTAGCGGCGGGATCGGATCGGAGACGTTGGTGTGTGTACGCTTCCACTGGTGTATGCGGCTGTGTGCCTGCTGCATGAACTTGTGAAAGTGGATGCGCTGCTTGCGCGGCACGTCGGCCACGTCAAAGAACAGGTCCATCAGCATCGACTTGCCGCGGCCGACATCGCCGACGAGGTAGAGGCCCTCGGGGACGTATTCCTCGGCATGGCGGCGGCGCAGCAGGCGGCCGATGAAGCCGGGCGTCACCGGCTCCGGATTGGGCCGTGGATCGTAGCCACGCAGCCGTTCCCACAAATCCTGCAGTTTTTCGGCGGCGGCCTCCTGGGCGGAATCAGCGTCAAGCGCGCCGGTAGCGACCAGCGCGCGGTATGCCGGCAGTGGGCCGGCATGGCTCCCTGACTGTGGCGGCAAATGATCCATGTGAGCCCTTCGCCAGATAGCGCGCCCGGCGGCGAACGCCTAGAGTCACTGCCCCATGCCCATCGCAACCCTGCCTCCCATTTTGCCCGAAGTCGTCGCGCTGGCTCGCCGGGCCGGTGACATGGTCGCGGCGGAATTCTGCCGTCCGGACGGCCCGCGCGCGCACCACGCCGACAGCGCGCCGCTGGATCATGAGATCGAGATGATGCTGCGCTCTGGACTGACCGGACTGCTGCCGGCGCGCTTCGTCGGCGAGGAATCCGGTGTGCAAGCGGCCGAATCGAACGGTTATTGCTGGGTGGTCGATCCACATGACGGCACCAGGGCATTCCTGGAGGGCCGCCGCGGCAGTGCAGTGTCCGTGGCCCTGCTGCATCACGGCCGTCCCGTACTGGGCGTCGTGTATGCGCCGCTGTCGCCGGATCGGGGACCAGACATGATCGCCTGGAGCGAGGGCGGGCCAATCCTGCGCAATGGCGCACCGGTTACCGTTGATCTCAGCGACCGGGACCTGACGGCGGACGACGTGGTGTTCCTCAACCACGGCTCCTGGCAGCGCCCGGTTTGGAACGGCACTGCCTGCGCGCCGGCGCGCTACATGCCGCTGCCCTCGATTGCCTATCGCCTGGCGCGCGTCGCGGTCGGCGATGGTATCGCCACGGTGACGCTGCGGCCGGTGGCGGCGCACGACATCGCCGCCGGGCACGCGCTGCTGCTGGCGGCAGGCGGCGTGCTGCGCGCTGAAGATGGGGAGGATGTCGTCTACGGCGCCGACGGGGACTCGCGGCCTTTCGCTTGCTTCGGCGGCGCGCCCAAAGCAGTGGCGACGCTGTTGACCCGTAGCTGGCGCCGCAGCCCGGAGCCGATGCGCCCGCCGCGCGTGACACTGTCCTGGCCACGACCCGCCGAAGGCGCGCGGCTCGACAGAGCCATGGGCTGCATGCTGGGCATGGTGATCGGCGACAGCCTGGGCAGCCAGGTGGAGTTCCGCTCAGCGCGCGACATTACCCGCGACTATCCGGACGGCGTGCGGACGCTTCGGCAGAGCCCGGTGTGGAATACGCTGGCCGGGCAGCCGACCGACGATACGGAACTGGCGCTGGCACTGGCCCGCTCACTGGCCGGGCGCACTGAATTCGACGCCGAGGCGGCCGCGGAGGCGTATGCGCGCTGGTACCTGTCGGCGCCGTTCGACTGCGGCAACACCACCGCGATTGCCTTCTCCGCCGCCGCCGGCGCGAGCGGCAGCAAGGCCGAGGCCGCCTTGCGAGGCGCCAGCCGGGACAGCCAGAGCAATGGGTCGCTGATGCGGGTGGCGCCGGTCGGCGTCTGGGCCGGATCGTCGGAGGCCGCGGCGGCGGCGGCAAAGGCCGATTCCGCGCTGTCGCATCCGCATCCCGTCTGTCTGGCCGCCTGCGCCGCCTTCGCCGCCGCCATTGCCGCCGCGCTGGATGGCGCCGACCGGACGGGGATGCTGGCGACGGCGGCCCGCTTCGCAGCAGACGATGCAACGGTTGCCGACGCGCTGCGGCTGGCCGCCGACGGACCCCCGGACGAATTCCAGCGGCAAATGGGGTGGGTGCTGATTGCCTTCCGTAACGCGTTCTTTCACCTGAGCGCCGGGCACTCTGTCGAGCGGGCGCTGGTCGAGACCGTCGCCCAAGGCGGTGATACCGACACCAATGCCGCCATTGCCGGCGCGCTGCTGGGAGCAGCCGACGGGCGCGCCTCGCTGCCCGCGGCGTGGACCATGCCGGTGCTGACCTGCCGTCCAGACCCAGGCCTTCACCCGCATCGCCCCAGACCCACGGAGTATTGGCCGGACGACCTGCTCGACCTGACCGAGGCGTTGCTGGTAAAGCCCGCCGCGCCATGATCAACCTCGATTACGCCAAGCTGAGCGCCACTCCGGTCGCCACTGATCCGTTTCCGCATGTCGTGGTGCCCGATTTCGTGCCGCCGGCCGAACTGGACGCGGTGCTGGCGACCCTGCCGCCGCTTGGCAAGCGCGGCTCCTTCCCCATCGGCTCGCTGAAGTTCGGCTCCAAGGCCGCGGCGCTGATGGCGGAGATGGAGGGGCCGCGTCTGCGGCAGGCCATCGCCACGAAGTTCGGCCTGGACCTGACTGACGCGCCGACCATGGTGACGCTGCGCGGCTGGACCACGGAGCGCGACGGCAACATCCACTGCGACTCGACCGCCAAGCGGGTGACGATCCTGCTGTACCTGAACAAGCAAGGCGACGCCTGGGACCGGCAGGAAGGCTGCCTGCGGCTGCTGCGCGGCCCGAAGGACCTGGAGGATTTCGCCGTCGAGGTGCCGCCGGTCAATGGCACGCTGCTGATCTTCCCGAACGGCCCGGCGACGTGGCACGGCCATCGCCGCTTCACCGGCCAACGCTACAGCGTGCAGTTGAACTACATGACGACGGACGAGAAGGCCCGCAGCGAGCTGCGCCGCCACCGGCTGTCCGCGTTTATGAAGAAGTTGACCCGGGCCGCCTGACAAACCGGCGTCCCGGCCATAAGGTCGACGCGCAATGCGTTTCGACCCTGATATCGCCCGCCGTGTCACCGGACGCGCCGCCCTGCTAACCCCAGACCAGATGGGTCAGGCCGACCGCGCCGCCGCGGGCTACGGATGGCCCGGCCCGGCGCTGATGGAGGCCGCCGGACGCGCCGTAGCCCGATCCGTCATGCGCCGCTTCCCGCGCTGCCGCGTGCTGGTCCTCGCTGGCCCCGGCAATAACGGCGGCGACGGCTATGTGGCCGGTCGGTATCTGCAGCAGGAGGGATGGCCGGTGCTGCTCGCCGCCCTCGCGCCGCCCCGCGCAGGCACCGACGCCGCCGGCGCTGCTCGGCTGTGGCACGGCCCAAACGCTGCCTTTACCCCCGCCGAGGCCGCGCGCGCCGACCTCGTCATCGACGCGGTGTTTGGCGCCGGCCTGGCTCGTCCGGTGGACGGTCTCGTCGCCGAAACACTGCGGGCGGCACGTCAAATTGTCGCCGTCGACGTGCCGTCCGGCCTGGACGGCGCCACCGGACTGGTCGCCGGCTACGCCCCTGCCGCCGCGCTGACGGTCACGTTCTTTCGCCTGAAGCCCGGCCATCTGCTGCTGCCGGGTCGCGACCTCTGCGGCCAGATCGACCTGGCCGAGATCGGTATCCCGCCGGCCGTACTGGATGGCATCCGGCCGCGGACCTTCGCCAATCTGCCCGGCCTGTGGCGCCTGCCGGGCCGCACGACAGACGCCAACAAATACACAAGCGGCCATGTCACCGTGGTTGGCGGCCGGATCATGACCGGCGCCGCTCGTCTTGCCGCGGAGGCGGCCCGTCGCGCCGGCGCGGGCATGGTCAGCATCGCCGCGCGCGGCTCCGGCGACGTCTACCGCTCCGGCGAACCTGGCCTCCTCGTCACCGAAGCCCCGCTCGGCGACCTGCTGACCGACCAGCGGCGGAAGGTTTGGATCTGCGGCCCGGGCCTCGGCGTCGATGACGCCCGCGCCGCCTTCACGGAACTGGTCGCCAGCGGCCGCACCGTGGTTGCCGATGCCGACGTCTTCTCCGCCGTCGCCGGCGATCCCGACGCCCTGCGCGGCGCCGCGGTGCTGACACCACACGCCGGCGAGTTTGCCCGTGTCTTCGGCTCGCCGGAACCCGACCGGCTGTCTGCTGCCCGCGCCGCCGCCGCCCGCACCGGCGCCGTGGTGCTGCTAAAAGGCGCGGACACCATCATCGCCGCCCCAGATGGCCGCGCCGCGATCAATGTCAGTGCCCCGCCCTGGCTCGCGACGGCCGGCGCCGGCGACGTCCTCGCCGGCTTGATCGGCGGGCTTCTGGCGCAGGGATTGCCGCCGTGGGAAGCCGCCGCCGCGGGCGCGTACCTGCATGGCATGGCGGCCCAGGCCGCCGGTCAGGGCCTCGTGGTGGAGGACTTGCTGCCCACACTGCCTCGTGTAATCGCCGCGGCGGAAAGAGAGACAAATTCGGTCCCGTTTCAGCTATAGTTGCAGCCTCTTACCTGCGGGGCATGGCTATGAGCGAAGCAGCTTCGAGCGGTCTGCTCGATCGCGCGATCCGGCGCATCACGACCGTCTGGCGGGACATGGCGTCGACCGTTGCGGGCGAGGCTGATGAGACCCTGGAAGCGCAGATGCAGGCCTGCCTGGCCGGACGCGGTGGCGAGATCAGCGCCCGCAACCGGGCGGCAAAGCTGGCGGAAATCTACCTCGCGGCCGATGAGGACGGGCGCAAGGCCTTTCTCCTCACCCTGGCCAGCTTCGATTCTGACCCGGATGCGGTGGCCAACGCCTTCACCAAGGTGCAGGGGGCTGCCGACATCGCCGAGCGGGCCAGCGCCAAGGCGGCTTTGCGGAAGGCGCTGGAGCCACCGCGCCTGCGCTTGCTGACGCAGTTCACCGCGATTCCGGACGGGCAGAAGTTCCTGGTTGATATGCGTTCCTTCCTGCTGCGTGTGCGCCGCGAGGACAAGCTGCTCGCCGCCCTGGAAGCCGACCTGCGCAGCCTGCTGGGCGCCTGGTTCGACATCAGCTTCCTGGAACTACAGCGGATCGACTGGCACAGCCCGGCCGCGCTGTTGGAAAAGCTGGTGGATTACGAGGCCGTGCACGCCATCCGCTCCTGGCGCGACCTGAAAAACCGGCTGGATTCCGATCGCCGCTGCTATGCCTTCTTCCACCCTCGTATGCCGGGCGAGCCGCTGATTTTCGTTGAGGTGGCGCTGGTGCAGGGCTTGGCCGGAAGCGTTCAGGACCTGCTGGATGAGAAGGCGCCGGTGCTGGATGCACATGCGGCGGACACGGCGATCTTCTACTCGATCAGTAATTGCCAGGCCGGACTGGCCGGGATCAGCTTCGGCAACTTCCTGATCAAGCGTGTTGTGGAGGAACTTTCGGCGGAGTTTCGCAAGCTGAAAGCCTTCGCGACGTTGTCGCCGATCCCCGGCTTCCGCCGCTGGCTCGACCCGTTGCTGGCGGCGAATGATGGCGACCTGCTGAGTGACGATGAGGCCAGCCTCCTGCAGGAGGCATTCCCGGCTGAGAGTGGCACCGCCGCACTGGCCGGCATCATCGCCCGGCGGCACTGGTGGCGGGAAGTTCCACTGCGCGAGGCGGCGGAGCCGGTGCTGACCCGGCTGTGCGCCCGCTACCTGCTGGCGGAGTCGAACGGCAAGCGCGCCCGTGATCCCGTCGCGCATTTCCACCTGTCCAACGGCGCGCGGGTCGAACGGCTGAATGTCGCGGCTGACACCTCTGAAAAGGGTGTGCGGGAGAGCGCGACACTGATGGTGAACTACCTGTACGACCCGGCGCGCATCGAGGAGTACCACGAGGATTACGCCGGTGAAGGCAAGCGCAACGCGTCCACGGCGGTGCGCAAGCTGGCGCGGGGCTGGCGCTGAACTGCGGCTGAAAAGCAAACGGCCCGGCATCGTGCCGGGCCGGATTTCGATACGTTGACGCGGTGTGCGTTACCGGATCGGCGGGGCGTACTGCAGTCCGCCCTTGGTCCAAAGATTGTTGATGCCGCGCGGCACGCCCATCGGCGTGATGTTGCGATCCCACACCTCGCCGAAATTGCCTACCGCCTTGATGACGTTGTAGGCCCATTTGTTGTCCAGGCCGAGGGCTTTGCCCATGTCGCCTTCCAGGCCGAGCAGGCGGCGGGTCTCGGGATCGGTGGAGTTCAGGAAGCTGTCGACGTTGTCCTTGGTGATGCCCTTCTCCTCGGCCGTAATCATGGCGATGAAGGTCCAGCGCGCGACGTCGAACCACTTGTCGTCGCCCTTGCGGACCATAACGCCCAGCGGTTCCTTGCTGATGATATCCGACAGCAGGACCAGGTCATCGGCCTTGGGTCCCTGGCTGAAGCGGAATGTTGCCAGCGCCGAGGCATCCGTCGAGTACGCGTCGCAACGGCCGGACAGGAAGGCGCCCTGGATTTCGGCGAGGTCGGCGATCAGGATCGGTGTGAACTTCATCTTGTTCACGCGGAAATAGTCGTTGATCGCCAATTCGGTGCTGGTGCCCGGCTGGACGCAGACGGTGGCGCCGTCCAGTTCCTTGGCGCTTTTCACGCCCGCTGATTTCTTCACCAGAAAGCCGGTGCCGTCATAGTAATTCACCCAGGCGAACATCAGGCCCAGATTGCCCTCACGACCCAGCGTCCAGGTCGTGCTGCGCGACAGCACATCGATTTCACCGGACTGCAGCGCCGTGAACCGGTTCTGCGTCGTTGTAGCGACGAACTTCACCTTGCTCGCGTCGCCCAGCGCGGCCGCCGTGACGGCGCGGCAGCTATCGGCGTCCAGGCCCTTCATGACGCCCTGGCTGTCCGGCAACGAGAAGCCGGGAACGCTGCCGGCAATGCCACACTGCACCTGGCCGCGTGCCTTGATAGCGTCGAGTGTCGCGGACCCCGAACCTTGTGCGGCTGCCGGGCCGGACGGCGCGGCAACGACCGCCAGCGCGGCTGCGAACAGTGCGGCACCGCATTTACCGAGTCTCTTTGTCAATTTTTGTCTCCCGGAAACGGATAAAGACGATCCGGGACTTTGCTGTGCCGCGGAAACAAGATCAATGGCCTATTCGCCTGGCCGCACACCGTGGCGCTCCGGCAGCGTCCTGGAATCCTCTGGCAGGCCGGCGCGCCGCAGACCCTCCGCATAGCGGTGCATGTCCTCTGCCAGTTGCAACGGCACGCGCCGGATTGCCGCCTGGACGCTAAATCCCGGTTCCAGGTGCAGCAGGCGCCGCAGGACATCGGCCGCCTCGCGAGCCCGGCCCATCTGGCCAAGCGCCGACAGATAGCCCTTGTAGGCGGACGTGAACCATGGATTGAGCTGGATGGCCCGTCGGCCGACATCGATGGCCGCCGGGTAATCGCCGCGCAGCAAGTGCGGCATGATCAGTGCCATGTCAAAAAAGAACACATGCGGATCGGATGGCGACAGGCGCCGCGCCTGGCTGATGCGTCGCAGCCCTTCCTCGTGCTGGCCAATATAGGTGTGCGCGAGACCGGAGAAGCACCAGGCGATCGCGAGGTTTGGGTTCAGGCTGAGCGCGCGCTCATGCAAGTCGATGGCTTCATCCGGGCTGCGACCCAAATAGCCGCGGACATGGCCCGCCAGCGTCAGCGCGCGCGCGTCGGTCGGATCGAGCATGACCGCGCGCTCACTCAGCACGGCCGCCTCCGCGGCGCATTGTTCAGGATCGTCCGCCCAACCCTGACCGACATAGAGCAGGTTCCACTGCGCCAGCCAGCCATGCGCGACGGAGCTTTCCGGGTCTGCGCGCAGCGACGCTTCCAGCAAACGGCGGGCATCGAGGAATGTATTCCGTTCAAGCCGGTAGAGCGCCGGAAGCGCCTGCAACAGTAAGTCCTGGGCGCTCAGTTCATCACGTCGGCGTCCGACGCTTCGCCGCCCCTCGTAAGTCATCAGTTCCGGGTCGACCTGGGCGACGATGGCGGCGCCGACTTCGTCCTGTACAGCCAGTGCGTCACCGGCATTACGGTCGAACCGGGCTGCCCAGACGATCTCGCCACCGACACGCATGTCGAGCAGCCGCGCGGTGATGCGCAGCCGATTGCCGGCCCGCTGGATAGTGCCGTCCAGCACCAAGTCTATTGAACCAGAAACGTTGTCGGCGCCGGCTCCCGGTCCCGCCGGCCAAGGCGAGCCGGTTACACAGGTAATCCAGCGGAAGCGTGACAGCCCAGCCGTGATCTCCTCGGTCAGGCCCGCGGCGAGCCCGTCGTTGTCGCCATCGCCCAACATGCGCATCGGCGCCACGCAAAGGCGCAATCCTGCTCGGTCCCGCCGCATCTGGACGCGGGACGGCGGTGTTGCGTGCGGTGCCGGATCGGCAGCCAGGGCCGCGGCTTCGCCGCGGATCCGGGCAATCAGCTCCTCCGTTTCCTGCGATGGCCGACCCACGCTCGTCTCGGCGAGCGCGGCACGGCAGCGGTCATAGGCGCCGCTCGCCAGTGCCAAGTCACCTTGGGCCGCATGACTCCGGATAATAGCGCGCCAAGCGCCCTCATGTGTCGTCTCGATACACAGCAACTGCTCTGCGATCGCGCGGCTGGCGTCCGGGTCAGAGGCATGCGCAAGCATACCTTCCGCGATGGTAAGGCCAATCCTGGCGAAACGTGCCCGCTCCTCCGCCAGCCAATGGTCAAACGCCGGATCAAGGCCACCCAAGTCTTCCAGCAGCGTGTCACGAAACATCTGGAGTATGGCTGGATCGTGCGCCGCCGAGCGGGCCAGAGCCGCAGCATCAAGATTGAGCGCAGCGCCGCGCAACGTCAGGTTGTGGCGGTCGGCTGTAAAAAGATGGCTCCACCGATAGCCAAGCGTATCCTGCAGTTCATGCACACATTGCCGCAACGATGCCCGAGCCTGTTCCTTTTCCCGACGGCTCCAGAGCAGCGAGGCAACGGCCAGGCGAAGCACAGGTTTTGGACTGGCCAGCGCGAGAATTGCCAGCAGTGCCCTGGTCTTGCGCGTGCGCGGAAGGTAGCTGCGGCCAGCCTGGTCTTCCACCGTCATATGGCCGAATAGCCGCACCCGAAGCTGCGACCGGCTTTCGTCACCTTGATGTTCAATACATAGAGGCTGGGATTCTTGCAGAATTGCCAGGGCCCTCGACCACCCGCGAGAAATTGGGACCGCGTACTCAACCTATAGGAGCATTTCTGACGGACTTTTAACGTTCGAGCTGAAACACATCAATATGTAACATTGAAATTCGCGCATATCGCCCAGAATCTGCACCTTTACCAACGAATACGATACAACTTGCAAAACTGTAGAAGACGCCTGCCAGCATCCGCGGAAACCGGCTCCGGCAGGTGACATACGGGTAAACTTCCTCCAGACTCAGGCCGAAAAGGGGGAGACCTTTCGTGGCGGTTCATGGCGCAGCGCTTTCCAGCGAAACACCCAGCGCGACTCATCTTCGGATACGCCGAGGCATTGGCCTCGCATTGTGCATAGCAATTGCAATTGCCGCGCTGGCGCTGGGAAGCCTGGTACCACTGGTCGGCGCGCCGCTGTTTGCCATCGCGATCGGTGTGTTGATCGCGAATGCGGCACCGGGCGTGCCCGCCAACAAGTCGCTGAAGATCGGCGACGTCAGCAAGCTGGCGCTGCGTGGTGGTATTATCCTGTTGGGTGCGAGCCTTGACCTCGGCGTCATCGTGCACACCGGATTAGGCTCGCTCCCGCTGCTCGCCGTAACCATGACGGCCGGCCTCGTCTGCGCGTTGTGGCTGGGCAAGTCGCTTGGCATCGACTGGCGGATGCGTTGCCTGATAGGCATTGGCACGACGATTTGCGGCGCCTCGGCGATCGCGGCTCTGGCGCCGGTGATCAAGGCGCGGGCCGAGGAGATTGCCTATTCAGTTACGGTTGTATTTTTCTTCAATATGCTCGCGGTCTTCACCTTCCCGCCGCTGGGTCATCTGATGGGCCTGACCGACAACGGCTTCGGCATCTGGACAGGCACGGCTGTGAATGACACCTCGGCCGTGGTCGCGGCGGGTTTTGCATTCAGCCAGGACGCGGGTACGACGGCCACCATCGTCAAACTCACCCGCACCACGCTGATCATTCCACTGGTGCTGGGCTTTGGACTGGCGCTGCCGTTCCTCGACCCGGAGGCGCCGCGGAGCTCCGAGGGCTTGGCGAAGCGGATCTACGCCGCCGTGCCAATGTTCATCGTCATTTTCGTACTTGCCGCCGCCGCCAATACACTTGGCCTGATCGGGCCCTACGCACCGCTGTTCCAGACGGCGGGCCGCTGGGTGATGGTTGTTGCCCTGGCAGCGGTGGGTCTGCAGGGCAATTGGCGGGCCTTCGCCGGATCAGGGACCCGGCCGCTGGTGCTTGGACTGGTTACCTGGGCCGTCGTAGCAATCTCGAGCCTGACCATCCAAGCCTGGACTCACACGTTGTAACGACCTGGCGGGCGCGCTTGGCGGCCGGGAGGGAAGCGCAGGATCACTGCGTGAACTGGCACCGGCCGGTCGGGCCCCATCATGGCCGGTTGCTTGCCAGCCATGAAGGTTCAGCGGCGCCGCAGCCTCGGCGATACTACGCGAGCAGCCGCCCCTGGGATCAGATGTGGACCAGGCGCATGCACCCGGCGCGGCGGCCGGCTGTGAACAGGAACTCCGCCAGCTGGCCGGCGAGTGGCTTGTGGCTGGTCCGGCTGACCATGGTGAGGCTCCAGAGCTCCTGCATCGCATCGGCGGCACCCATCAGGACTGGATCGCCGTGGGTCATCACCATGATTGGCAGGTCTCGGTCGTAAGCAGCGGTTACGCGCATGGCATGAAATCCGTCCCGGGCGTGGCCGTCCACGTCGGCAATCACTGCCATCGGACGGCACTCACGCAGCGTGTCCAGCAGGTTTTCGTCGCTTCCCACAACCTCGACAGCGAGATCAAAGAACCCGCAGACCTGTTCGAGCTGCTCCACCGTGTCCGGCGAGTCGCAGGCAATCACGACAAGTGCCTGGCGATGAGCTGGTGCAATGGTGGAGAAAGCAAGATCGCGGGACGCTTCAATCGGGGAGATCATGTTCATGGCGCAGGCCCTTTTTTGCACGTGTCCGATCTCTGTCGGAGTGGCCATAGTGTGCAAAGCCGTGACGTTCTGATGAAGCCGCGAAACGGCTAATTCCGCGTGAATTACCGTGAATAATCGCCGCTCGCTCAGGGGCCGACGGCTTCGCCCGGCAGGGTGCCCCAGAATTGGCTGCGCCGGAGGAAACCACGGTATCCACCGGCCTGAACGTTACACCATTCCGCTGCGGCTTCGCAGGAACGGATGCGGCCGATGACCCCGGGCTTCAGCACCGCGACCGCCGATCCGCGGTCCGAGGGCTCCGATCGCAGCGTGGCGTCCGCCTTCTGCACGATGAAGTTGCGACGTCCCATCAACGTGGCCTGGTGTACCCAGCCCTTGTTCCCGTCAGGATCCTGCACCCAGCGCCAGACATCGAACTCGCGCTCGATCTCCACAGGCATGTCGCGCCGCTTGTAGACCCATTCGATGCGATACCGAGACCCTGGCCCGACGCGCATGTTCACCTCGTCGGACCGCAGCGCGGCAAAGCGCGGCAGCCGTGACGGCGCGCCCTCGGGCTTCTCAGGCTCAGGCAATTTCTCGGCCTTTTCCGGCGCTGCCTCCACTTGTGGCGCGGGCACCGGTTCAGGCTTGGCGGGTGCCGGCTTGCCCTTGTCGGTCTTCGCTGTTTGCGCCGCCGGCTTCTGCCGGTGCGGCTCGCTGTGCGGCTTGACCACGGGTGGCTGCGTACGCGCCTGCCCGCCCCCGGATTGCTGGACCGGAGTCCGTGGGGCCGCACTGGGCGGGGTCGGTGCCGTGGGCGGGGTCGGGCGCGACGGCGGCTGCAGCGTGCCGGTTGACTGCTGTGCCAGCACTGGGGGCGATGCAACGGTCAGCACCGCGAGAAGTGACAGGGAAACGGCGATCTGCAGGCCGGCACGCATGCACCACCCCTGCCGACTTGGGTCGATTCGCGTCAAAGCCTTGATCGCGGACTTGTCAGATCGTGATGATCTGACCATGACCGATCGCAGAGAAGAAGGTGGCTACGCCGGCGACCTCCACTTGCGGCAGCAACGCCGCGTCATCCAGCGCCTCGGCGCGCAGGCCGGCGTCGCACGCGATCAGGCGCACCCCCATCTCAATGCAGGCCGACCGCAAGGTCAGCAATCCGGCAACGCCGCGCGCCTCGATCACCGCCTCCCGGCCGGCATCGTCCAGTGCCGCAATGTCGCTCTGCAGCGCAATACAGCCGCGATTGCTGGCGAACATCACGACGTCGCGGCCGAGCGCGGCCGCGCCGGCAGCGAGGACGAACGCGTAATGCGCCCGGTCATGCGCGCCGGATAGCAGGATGATCCCCACGGGAGGGGCGGGCGACGCGACGGGATCAGATGCCACAATGGTCCGCCGTGGCATTGTCGTGGGCGCTGAGGTCCTTGATCGTTGCCTCCGGCCCGCAGGCGGCACAAGCAGGGTCCGGCCGCAGCTTGATGGTGCGGAAGCGTGTCGCCAGTGCATCCCAGACCAGCAGGCGACCAGCCATGCTGTCGCCGATCCCCAGTATCTCCTTCAGCACCTCGGTCGCCTGCAGCGTGCCCATGACACCAGTCACGGCACCGAATACGCCGGCCTCGCTGCAGCTCGGCACGACGCCGGGCGGCGGCGGTTCCGGATACAGGCAGCGGTAGCAGGGACCGCCCTCGTGCGGCTTGAACACCGACAACTGGCCCTCAAAGCGGAGCACCGCGGCGGAGACGAGCGTCTTTTTCGCCAGCACACAGGCATCGGAGACGAGGAAGCGGGTGGAGAAATTGTCAGTGCCGTCGCAGACCAGGTCATAGTCCCGGATCAGCGACAAGGCGTTTGCAGCGTCCAGCCGGACCTCGTGCGCGTGGATTGTCACGCCGGGATTGATCGCAGTCGCCGCCGTCGTGGCCGAGGCCACCTTCGAGACGCCAATGCGGTCGGTCGTATGCGCAATCTGCCGCTGCAGATTGGACGTTTCCACGACGTCGGCGTCGACGACGCCGATCGTGCCGATGCCGGCGGCAGCCAGGTACAGCATCAGCGGCGACCCAAGGCCGCCGGCGCCGACAACCAACACACGGGCAGTCTTCAGTTTTGCCTGGCCGATGCCGCCCACTTCCGGCAGCAGAATGTGCCGGGAGTAGCGTTGGATTTCGTCTTCGGTGAAATCGAGGTCCATGCGCCAGATAATAGGACGAGATGGTGCGCTGTGACAGGGGATGGACGAACTCGGCAGCTTGCTCCACCGAAATGGCACTGTGCGGGGGCTGTCGTACGGTCGGCGGCGTGTTCGATGCATGGAAACCCCGGACGCCTGCCGGACGCGCCGAGGGCCGTTCCAGGTCGTCATGCTGCACAACGGCTACTGCGGTTCGAGCGGCGGCCTCAGTCGGGGCTTACCGCCTGTGACGGACCGTGCCAGACCGGACCCGTTGCCCGGCGCCGATTGGCGTTGCAGTCTCGTCACGGTCACCGGCGAGGCACGTGAGGTCCTGGGGAAATGCACGCGTCCACTGCTTCCGGCCGGGGACTGGATCGCCGCACCGTTGTCCTTGCGCTGGCCAGCTTTGCGATCGCCACCGAGAGCTATGTCTTTGTCGGCCACCTTGGCGCGCTGGCCGCGGACCTGTCCGTCGAGGTTCCCGCCGCCGGCCAGTTGGCAAGCATCTTCGCCGTCACCTATGCGCTGACGGGACCGCTTACGGCGCGGGTCATGGCGCGGTTCGACCGCCGGACCGTGCTGACCATCGGCCTCGTGCTGATCGGGCTGCTAAACCTGAGTGCGTCGCTGGCGTCCTCCTACGCCGCGCTGATGACGATACGCTGCCTGTGTGGCCTCGCCGCAGGCCTGGTCGGGCCGATGGCATCGACCGCAGCGGCCGATCTCGCCGGCCCGGAACAGCGCGGCAAAGCCATCGCCATCGTGCTGAGCGGCATGACCATCGCGCTCGTCGTCGGCATCCCCGTCGGCACGCTGATCGGCGCGTTCGGCGGCTGGCGCGGGACCTTCATCTATGCAGGCCTGCTGGCGATCGGGTCAGCCGTGGCAATCCGCTTCGTACTGCCGGCGGTGCCGGGCGCGGCGTTGAGCAGCGGCAGCGCCGCGCGGGCCGCTTTATCGCCGGCGGTCGGCGTCTGCCTGCTGCTGACGCTGATCAGCTACACCTCGGGCTTCGTCATTGCGATATACGTTGCGCCGCTTGTCGTCGCCATCTGCGGCCTGTCCGCCACCGGCGTCGGCGCCATCCAGGCGCTGGGCGGCGT
>JAFEFW010000259.1 GCA_018240405.1 Pseudomonadota bacterium | reverse complement strand
CGTGGAACACTGGGAAGACGCCGGGCGGCAGCTCGGGCGGCACAGCAGCGGCGGTGGCGGCGGGGCTGGGGCCGCTGTCTGTCGGCACCGACGGCGCCGGCAGCGTCCGCATCCCCGCCGCGTTCTGCGGCAATTACGGGTTGAAGCCGAGTTTCGGCCGCGTGCCGGCCTATCCGCTGTCGCCGATGGGGACAGTGGCGCATCTCGGGCCGCACAGCATGAGCGTGACGGACGCGGCGCTGATGATGAACGTGCTGAAGCAGCCGGATGCGCGCGACTGGACGTCGCTGCCGCCGGACCCAAGTGACTACACAATCGGGCTGAATGACGGCGTGCGCGGGCTGCGCGTGGCGTGGTCGCCGACTCTGGGCTACGCGAAGAACGTGCATCCCGAGGTCGCCGCCGCCTGCGCCGCCGCGGCTGGGACTCTGGAAGCACTGGGGGCGAAGGTCGAGGCGGTCGATCCGGGGTTTGCGGACCCGCTGGAGATCACCACCGGCTTGTGGTTCGCCGGCGCGCACGCGATCTGGGCCGGGCTGACGCCGGCGCAGCAGGCGCTCACCGATCCGGACTTTGCCGCCGAGGCGGCGCTGGGTGCTTCGGTGTCGGTGCTGGATGTGCAGCGGCTGACAATGCGGCGGATGGAACTCGGTTCGCACATGCGGGTGTTCATGGAGCGCTATGATCTGCTGGTGACGCCGAGCGTCGCGGTGCCGGCGTTTGATGCGAAGGAGGCCGGGCACCAGCGGCTGACGCCGGAAACGATGCTGGGTTGGACGCCGTTCTCCTACCCGTTCAACCTGACGCAACAGCCGGCCTGCACCATCCCGTGCGGGCTGACGCAGGACGGGCTGCCAATCGGGCTGCAGATCGTCGGCCCGATGTTCGGCGACGCGCTGGTGCTGCGCGCGGCAAGGGCGTTCGAGGCGACGCGCCCGATCCCGCGTCCGGCGATCTGACCGGGGGCTGACTGGGCGCGTGCTTGACACGCCCCGATCCCCCTGGCGACGATCCGGCAATCGCGGACAAAGCCGCGGCGATCAACGGGAGGCACCATGGATAGACGACCCGCACCGGCGCGGCACGCCCTCGCTCGGCTTTTCGGCCTGGCGGCGCTGGCGGCTACACTCATTGCGGGCGCAATGACCCCGACGCGTGCGCAGGATCAGGCGAAATCCAACACCAACGCGACGCTGATCTATTTCGACGCCGTCGGGAACCTGACGCTGGACCCGCGTGAGCCGCAGAACAACAGCAGCTTCGCGCAGGGGCCGATGATGGCGCTCTACGATGCGCTGATCTACCTGACGCCGAAGGGCGAGCCGTCACCGGGCCTCGCGGAATCCTGGAAGTACAACGCCGACCTGACAGAATTGACGCTGAAGCTCCGTCCGGGTGTGACGTTCCACGACGGCAGCAAGCTTGACGCCTCCGTGGTCGCCAAGAACTTTGAGAAAGCCTCAGCGCTCGGCACCCGCGCCGGCTTCGCCACCAGTGAGGCCATGGGCGCAATTACTGGCGTCGAAACGAAGGGCGACGCCATCGTCATCCTGAAGCTGAAGGCGCCGAACGGCCAAATGCCGTTTCTGCTCGGCGCCCAGCCTGGCATGATGATCGCGGCGGCGTCGCTCGACGCCGACGGATTCGGCGCAACGCTGAAGCCTGTTGGCACGGGCCCGTACAAGGTGCGGTCGTTCGAATCGAATGTGCGCACCGTGATGGATCGCTACGATGGTTACTGGGGCGGTACGGCCGGGCGGCCTGCGGCGATCGAGCATCATTTCGTGCCTGACGGCCGGGCGCGGTTGAACGCGGTGCGGTCGGGCCAGTCCAACCTGTCGATTATTGACGCGCGCACCATCACCGAGGCGAAGCAGGCCGGGATGGACGTGTTGATCAACGAAAAGAACAGCACCTGGGATTTCTATCTGAATGTGAAACGGACCAATATCGGCAATCTGAAGGTGCGGCAGGCGTTTATGCATGCGCTCGACCGGCAGGCGATTGCCGATGCGCTGGGCTTCGGTGCCAGCCAGCCGACGGCGCAATTGTTCTCAAAGTCATCGCCGGTTTACGACCCGGCGCTGGATCAGCTTTATCCCTACGACCCGGACAAGGCGAAGAAGTTGCTGGCCGAGGGTGGCTATCCGAATGGCGTCGACATCACCTGGCTGCTGCTCAACACCACTGAATACAAGCTGATTGCCGAGGCGGTGCAGGCGATGATGGCCGAGGTCGGCATCCGCCTGAAGTTTGACGTCATTGACACTTCGCAGTTCACCACCTTCCGCCGGCCGCCGACGCGCGGCGACATCATGATGGCACGCTGGGGTGGGCGGCCCGATCCGCTGCAAGCGTTCCAGGAGGTCGCGGTCTCCGGCGGCTCCGTCAACGCGGGCGATGCGGCGGTGCCGGAGATCGATGTGCTGGCCGCCAAGGCGAAGGCGATGGACCCGAATTCGCCGGAGCGCATGGCGGTGATCAAGCAACTCAACCGCCTGACCACCGAGGTGGTGTCGCATTTCGGCCTGATGACCCGCTCGCAGGTGTACGCCTACAAGCCGGGCTGCATCAGCGGGTTGCCGCCGTACCTCCCGACCGGCAACGACCGGATCAACGACGTGCGGATTGCGGCGAACTGCAAGTAGAGCGTTACGGCACCGGCCAGACAACCCAACGCCGGGCCGTCTGGAACAGGCCGAGCAGCAGGAGCATTACGGCGACGATCAGGACATAGGCGGCGATGGCATGCGGGCTGCCGCTGGGCAGGCTGTAGACCAGCAGCAGGTCGTTGCCGCCGGGGATGAGGAGTGCGCCCGCGGCCATCAGTGCGCCGCCGGCGGCTTCGCGCAGCATCGTCAGCGGGTCGGGCCGGATCAGGCGGAAACGACGGCGGTACAGAGCCGTTGCCGTCGCGCCAACGACGATGGCGGCGATGCAGGCCACGATGTCCCAGCGGATCGGCACCCCGGATTTGGCCTCCTGGAACAGGCGCAGCCAGGTCCAGTCGCCCTGCAGGTTGGCCAGTGTCGCGGCGATCAGGCCGACCGCCGCGTAGGACAGCACGATCCGCCAGGCCAAATAGCGGCGCAGGATCAGCAGTGGCGGCAGCGTTACCAGGGCGATGACGGCGAGCCAGGCCAGTCCGGCTGATTCCGTGCTGGCTGCCGCGGCGCCGGTCGGCAGTAGCGTCTTCGGCACCAGCAGCGTCATCGCCAGGGCGCCGATGAGCGTGGCCACGTAGCCAATGTCGCCGCGGCACAGCCGGGTGACGGTCCCGACCGCGCAGGCGCCATTCAGCACCGCGCCGGCGGCGAAGATTCCGGCGCCGATAAGAATCCGCAGCGTCGGCCAGGCCCAGGGTGCGGACTGCAACTGCCAATTAAGGGTTGTGTCGAGTGTGAAGACCACCGCCGCACACAGCAACGTCACCAGGCACCCCAGGGCGAGCGCCGGCTTACCCGCGATGCCATCGCGCACGGCGCGCACGACGCACACGCTGCCGGTGTCGATCGCGCTGCCGGCGATCAGGCAAAGCAGAACGGAAAGCAGCACCAGGCTTGTCATGTGACCCATTCCCCTACCCCCCGGCGACGAGGCACCTATCGCCTTTGTCCCTGCTACGCCGCCAGCGTTACGTTGGATCAGGCACTTCTGCACGGCGCGGGCGGGGTGCGTGGCCGGCCTGAACCAGTCTTGTGCCATCGCGGGGACCGGACCGCCGGAACATTTGCCGCTTGCGCGCCTTACAGAACCTGGTGATGCAGGGGCACGGGCGGCTGATGACGCCAATAACACGCGTATTGGCGCTGTTGCCGCTGCTGGTCGGCTGTTCGGTAATCGCCTCGCAGACCGCCCACCGCGCACAACGTGAGTTCCTTGGCATGTCCGCCGAGGATCTGCAGACCTGCATTGGTCTGCCCGACCAGCACGCCAGGATCGACGCGCATACGCAGCTTCTCACCTACAACGTAATGGCGCCGACGAGCGGCGGCATCAGCCTGACCGTCCCGGTCGTCGGCGGCATTACCATCAGCGGGGGCGGCTACTGCCACATCACGGTCAAGCTGCAGAACGATGCTGTTACCGAGATCCGCTACAGTGGCGAGAAGGACGAGATCGCAGCGCCAGACGCTGTCTGCGCGCCGGCGCTGCGGGCGTGCCTGCGGCAGCCGGAGCACTATGCGCCGATGAACACGCCGTTCTATTCGCCGGAGCATATTGCTGAGCTGGAAGCGCGGGAGCGCCAGCAGCGATAACCTCGCGGTGTTGGTCGGTTGAACACTTGTAACACGTCTCCGTTGGGAGGCGCGACGTCAGGCTGCTAGATTTGGTGACGGCGCCTCGCCGGGCTGGGCTGCCGGAGGGAACCTGCACCGCATGACGACGCCAAGCCGACCCGTGGAACCGGGATCAGGCACCTGCGCCTGCATAGCCGAGCATGCGCGTACCCGTCCGGAGGCGGTCGCGATCGTGCATCGTGGCGTGAACCTGACCTGGCGCACCCTCGCGGCCAACCTGCTGGCGGTGGTCGAGGACCTGGAGCGGCTTGGGGTGCAGCCCGGGCAGATCCTCGGCATTGAGATCGATGACCGCTACCTGCACCTGCTCATCATCCTGGCCGGTGAGGTGCTGGGCGTCACGACGATGTCGCTGAACGCTGCGGATATCGTGCTGCCGAACGACCTGGGGCGACTGTGCGATCGCATCATCGCCTCGCGGCCGTCGCAGGCCCACGCTGGGAAGACGTGGCTGATCCCTCCCGATTGGCCGGTCCAGGTCCTTGCCCGGGTGTGGGACAACCTGCCGCTCGACCGTCTGCATGCCAAGCCTCGGCCCGATGCGGTGCTACGGCTGATGATGACCTCTGGGACCACCGGGCGGCCGAAGGTCATGGGCATGAGCCAGGCGCTGCTGGACGGCCACGTTCGTGTGTTGCTGCGCACGACGACGGAGCCGGCGGCGTCGCGGCCGGTGTATCTCTGCCTGTATCGCTACACCGTGCGGGCGGTGCACACGCGCTCAGTGGTCACCTTGCGGCGCGGTGGCACGATCCATTTCACCGGCCTCGATGCGGTGCCGGGTCTGCTGCGCGCTGGCGTCGGCAACTACCTGCTGATGCTGTCAGGTGACCTGGAACGGCTGGTCCATGCCACACCGGCCGGCATTGGCCCGTTCGATATCCATATCGACATTATCGGCGGTACCGTGTCCGATGCACTGCGCGAAGCGGCGCATGCGAAGCTCAGCCCGCATATCGTCGTCAGCTACGCGACGAATGAGACGCATGTCGTCGCGCTGATGGGGGAGGGGGGACGCGGCCACATCGT